>NZ_JAAGLN010000330.1 GCF_010548145.1 Streptomyces sp. SID10853 | reverse complement strand
GAGCAGGACGAACACCAGCGTCACCACGCCGAACGGGCCGATGTCCGACTGCTTCATGACGCGCAGCGCGTCATCGGCCGGCCTGGCGCTGCCCAGCCCGTCGGCGACGTCGGCGAGACCGTCCAGATGCAGCCCCGGATGAGGACCGCCGGTACGGCCGTACTCACCACCGCCGCGAGCAGCGGCCCGGGCCCGAGCAGCAGCACCGGAGTGCCGACCGCCGCCGCGCACAGCCCCACGACGAGACCGGCCAGCGGCGCGCAGAGCATGCCCGAGCGCGCCGCCGCCCGGTCCCAGCGCGTCACACGGACCGGGAGGACCGTGAGCGTGCCGAAGGCGAAACGTATGCCGTCCATGGCGCGCAGGTTATCCGCTGCCCGGGGTGGAAAAGTACGGATAAGTTACGTGTAGCAGCCAAAAAGGAAGCAGGTGGCATGGGTCACTGGTGGGCGCGGAACATCGTGGAACCCGGCAAGCTCCCGCTCACGCTGGCGCTGTTCTCCTTCGTCCTGTCCTTCGTGATCGTGCGGTCCATCGCCCGGCTGATCCGGGCGGGCCGGGGCCCGTTCCGGAACGTGACGCCCGGCGGTATGCACATCCACCATGTGGTGCCCGGCGTCGTCCTGGTGGTCATCGGCGGCTTCGGCGCGGTGACCAGCGGCAGATACGGGCTCGGCGCCGCGGTCTGCGCGGTCATCTTCGGGGCCGGGGCGGGCCTGGTGCTCGACGAGTTCGCGCTGCTCCTCCACCTCGCCGACGTGTACTGGAGCGACGAGGGCCGCAAGAGCGTCGAGATCGTGGTGCTCACCGCCGCCCTGGTGGGGCTCGTCCTGGGCGGCTTCCTGCCGTTCGGGGTCAATGAGCTGTCGCCCCAGGAGGCCCGGGGCCGTGGCCTGTTCGCGGGGGACGCCGCGCTGAACTTCGCCTTCGCGCTGATCGCGCTGAGCAAGGGCAAGCCGCGGACCGCCCTGATCGGCGCGGTGGTCCCGTTCGTCGCCCTGGTCGGAGCCGTCCGGCTGGCCCGCCCGGTCTCCCCGTGGGCCAAGCGGTTCTACCGCCGCAGGCACCGGACGCGCGCCAGGGCGATCAGGCGCGCCTACCGTCACGACAGACGCTGGGCCGGACCGCGGCGCCGGCTGGAGGAGTTCATCGGCGGCGCCCCCGACCCGGCGCGCACCGCGCTGCCCGGCGGACGGGACGGCGGGCCGCCCCGCTGAAGCCTGCGGTCCCGCCAGGCCGTCAGGGCGCAGAGCGCCAGCGCCGCCAGGATCGCCGCCAGATGCTCCTTGCCCGCCAGATTGTCCTTGAGCACCAGCTCCAGGACCATGCCCACGATGACCGCACCGGCCGTCCACCGGGCACCCAGCCGCCAGCAGACATAGACGGCGAGGCCGACCACGGCGGCCGACGGGCCGGTGTCGACGATCAGCGCGTCCGACGCCTTCACCCCGAGCACGCTGCCTGACCCCAGCGAGATCGCGACGCGGGCGTACAGCGTCCCGGCGAGCGTGGTGACGTACGAGATGAGCAGCGTCCGCCACCACCCGATGCAGATCTCCGCGACGCCGAACACCAGCAGGATCTGGATCAGGGCGCCCCAGACCGGCAGGTCGAGCGCCGGCACGAACAGCGACAGCGGGGTGCGCAGCAGCGCGAGCCAGAGCGGGTCCATGGCCCGTACGAACCCGATGTCGTGCACCGGCCGCAGCCCCCACGACTGGTTCTGCACGATCTGGAAGCACGCGGTCAGGGCGACCGCGCCGAGCGTCAGCGGGACGGCACGCCACTTCCGGTCGGCGAGCGCCGTCCTCACGGCGGTGAACAGCGGCCCCCACTCGCGGCGGGCCGCGACGCGCAGGGCGCGCCGGTTCACCGTCTGGTCCCGAGTGGCCTGCGGCGCGGGCGCAGCCACCCGGGCAGTCCCGGGGCCTCCAGGAAGCCCTCGGCGCGCGCTGACGCGACGGCGATGCGCAGCAGATCCGCGCTCTTCTCGAACAGCATGAAACGGGGCTCCCAGATCGGCCGGTACTTGGCGTTGGCGCGGTACAGCGACTCGATCTGCCACCACCGTGAGAAGAAGGTGAGGAACGAGCGCCAGAGCCTCAGTACGGGGCCGGCCCCCAGCTTCGAGCCACGTTCGAAGACCGATCTGAACATCGCGAAGTTGAGTGAGATCTGCGTGATCCCGATCTCCTTCGACTGCTGCAGGAGTTCGATGACCATGAACTCCATCAGACCGTTCTCGGCCTCCCGGTCACGGCGCATCAGATCCAGCGAGAGCCCTTCGGGGCCCCAGGGGGCGAAACTCAGGACAGCGCGTAACTCGCCCTCGCCGTCCCGGCATTCGAGCATCATGCAGCGGCCGTCCGCCGGGTCGCCGAGCCGGCCGAGCGCCATCGAGAAGCCGCGCTCGGTCGCCCCGTCGCGCCAGTCGTCGGCCCGTTGCACCAGGTACGCCATCTCGGCGCCGGGGATCTCCTCGTGCCGCCGGATCCGCACGGTGTACCCGGCGCGCTGCACCCGCTTGTACGCCTGGCGCACCGTCCGCATGGCGCGGCCCTCCAGGGTGAACTCCGCGGTCTCCACGATCGCTTCGTCACCGAACTCCAGCGCGTCGAGACCGTGCCTCGCGTAGACCGTGCCCGCTTCCTCGCTCGCCCCCATCACGGCGGGCAGCCAGCCGTGCTCGCGCGCCTCGGCCAGCCAGGGCTCGATCGCGCCCGGCCACGCCTCCGGATCGCCGATCGGATCACCGGAGGCGAGCGAGACCCCGCCCAGCACCCGGTAGGCGACCGCGGCCTTGCCGGTGGGGGACCAGACGACGCTCTTGTCGCGGCGCAGCGCGAAGTAGCCGAGCGAGTCGCGCTCGCCGTGCTTGTCGAGGAGGGCGCGCAGCCGCTCCTCGTCGGCCGGGGTGATCGGGTCGACGGCGCGCCGGGAGCGGAAGGCGGCGAAGAGCACCGCGAGCAGCAGCAGCGTGGACAGGACGTTGATGAAGACGTCGACCCACGCGGGTGTCTCGATGCCCCGGATACGGGTGTCGTCGGGGACCAGCGAGATCAGCCGCATCACGCCGTACCGCCAGCGGTCCAGGAACGTCGAACGGTAGGTGTCGTGGGCCGTGTTGGTGAGCGTGACCAGCAGCGAGGCCAGCAGCGAACAGGCCAGCAGCCCGCCCACCGCCACGGCGGCGGCCAGCTTCGGGTTGGAGCGGTCGCCCTTCGCGTAGTACTCCCGCCTGCCGATCAGCAGCGACACCACGAACGCGGCGGTCAGCGCCAGCGAGACCCAGTTCTGCGGATATCTGCGGAACTCCGGGAAACACATGGCGAGTACGAACACCAGCAGGAAGAGCCCGCCCATGACCAGGTTGAGCAGCCAGGCGGCCCGCTTGCGGCGGCGCATGGTGATCGCCAGGAAGAGGCTGAAGGCGCCCGAGGCGAAACCCGCGGTGAGCAGATAGGGCGTGAAGAAGTACTCGGTGTTGTGTCGCCGGACGTCCTGGCCGAGGGAGACCCACGCCGCGCCCAGCAGATTGATGAAGGTGACGGCACGCAGATACCAGACGGCGAACGCCGCACAGCGGCGCGACCGGACAGTGGTCAGGGGCGTGCCACCGGTGGATGTACGGACTTCTCCCATGAAACGCGATGATATGGGGCGCCGGGTGTCCCGCCGGGATGTGCTGAGGCCGGCGGCAGGCCGCCGGCCACGGTGCTACTCCCCACTGTCTCCGGTTTCGGCGCCGTTGTCAGCGCTCTTTTCGGCGCTCTCGCCGCCGCCGTCCGCCGCCCGCTCCGGAAGCTCAGCCGCGAGCGCCGCCGCCGCCTGTACGAACGGCAGTGCCAGCAGCGCCCCGGTGCCCTCGCCCACCGTGACGCCGTGGTCGAGCAGCGGGGTGAGCGCCATCCGGTCCAGCGCCTTCGCCTGGGCCGGCTCACCGCTGACCTGCCCGGCCAGCCAGGACTCCGGGGCGCGGAAGGCGGCCCGCTGGCCCACCAGCGCACACGCGGCGGAGACCACCCCGTCGAGGATCACCGGCAGCCGCCGTACCGCGCACTGGAGCAGGAACCCGGTCATCGCGGCCAGATCCGCCCCGCCGACCGTGGCGAGCAGCTCCAGTTGGTCGCCGAGGACCGGGCGGGCCCGGCGCAGCGCGTCCCTGACCGCCGCGCACTTGCGCATCCAGACGAGATCGTCGATGGCGGCTCCGCCGCGCCCGGTGACGACCGAGGCGTCCGTGCCGCAGAGCGCGGCGACCAGTGTGGCGGCGGCCGTGGTGCCGCCGACGCTCAGATCGCCCAGCACCACCAGATCGGTCCCCGAATCGGCCTCATCGTCGGCGATGGCCATCCCGAGACGTACGGCCTGTTCGGCCTCGTCGGCGGTGAGGGCGTCCTCGATGTCGATCCGCCCGCTGCCGCGCCGCACCCGGTGCCGTACGACCTCGTCGGGCAGCAGCGCCGGTTCGCAGTCGAGACCGGCGTCGATGATCCGTACCGGCAGCCCTTGCCTGCGGGCCAGCACCGCGACCGGGCTCTCCCCGTCCAGCACGGCGCGCACCAGCAGATGCGCGCTGCCGGCGGGGCGCGCCGACACATCGAGTCCGGCCACCCCGTGGTCGCCGGCGAACAGCACCACATGGACGTTGTCGACGGGCCTGACCGGCACCGCGGACTGCGCCGCCGAGAGCCACTCACCCAGTTCGTCGAGCCGGCCGAGCGCGCCGGGCGGGACGGCCAGCCGCTCCCGGCGTTCCTCGGCTTCGCGCCGTACGCCGCTGTCGGGGCGTTCGATCAGATCGGAGAAGTCGTCGAGATTCAGCGAGCTCATTCGCCGAACAGTACCGGCAGCCTTCCCGGCGGGACGCCGCGCGGCCCTGCATTCCCCCGCGGGCCGGGCCTCCTGGTCTCCGCGTCAGCCGCGCAGCACGACCGCCTGCCCGGCGACGACCAGCAGAACGTGCTCGCACTCGGCGGCGAAGGCCGCGTTCAGCCGCCCGAGTTCGTCACGGAAGCGCCGGCCGGACGCGGTCGCGGGCACCACACCCGAGCCCACCTCGTTGCTGACGGCGACGACCATGCGCCGGGTGGCCCTGACCGCGGCGACCAGCTCGCCCACCCGGTCCTGCAGGGCCCGCCGTCCGCCGTCCGCCCACTGTGCGTCTTCCCAGGCGCCCACCCGGTCCATCGCGTCGGTCAGCCACAGCGACAGACAGTCGATCAGCAGCGGCGGCCCGCCGTCCGCCGCCAGCAGCGGCAGCAGTTCGCAGGTCTCCTCGGTACGCCACGACCCGGGCCTGCGCTCGCGGTGCAGCCCCACCCGCGACGCCCACTCGGCATCGCCGTCACGGCTGCCGCCCGTCGCCACGTACACCACCCCAGGGAAGCCCTCCAGGCGCCGCTCGGCCTCCACCGACTTCCCCGAGCGGGCTCCGCCGAGCACCAGCGTGCGGCGCGGCAGATCGGGCACCGCGTGGTACTCGCCGACGATCAGCGTCGTCCCGTCCGGCACCGCACGCGCCCCGGCGGCGGCCAGCCGCCTCGTCAGTTCCGGTCCGGGCGGCACCTCGTGGCCCAGGTGCACGGCGAGCACATCGGTGGTGGCGCCGGCGGCCCCGGCGGACCGCAGCCTGGCCAGGGCGTCGGGGCGGCCGACGACATCGGCCAGCACCATCTCGTACGGGTCATGTCCGCCGTCCGGGAGCCCGGCCGGTGAGCCGCCGGGCGGCAGATAGAGCAGCCGGTCGCCCTCGGGCGACGTCACCTCGTAGCCGGTACCGGGGGAGTCCATCGCGACCGCCCGCACCCGGTGCCCGCTGATCAGCGTCAGCACCCGCCCGTCG
>NZ_JAAGLN010000032.1 GCF_010548145.1 Streptomyces sp. SID10853 | reverse complement strand
GGCGGGTGCGGTACCCGGCGCCGGGGCGGAGCCGGGGGCCGGAGCGGCACCGGGGAGCGGGGCGGCGCCGGGGGCCGGGGCCGGTTTCCAGGTCGCGGTGACGGTGAGATGGGCCTGCCCGGTGGCGCCCACGATCCCGAACTTGAGGTCCTGGCCGACCTGCACCCCGAAGGTCACACTCATCTCCGCGGGCGGCTCGGGCACGGAGGAGACGGCGTGGTGGACCTCCTGGAGCAGCGGCCCGATCGGCTTGAACACACCGCGCAGGGCCCCGGCCGCGAAACTGGCGACGGCCCGGCCGCCGGCGGCCACCGGCACCGCCTGCCCCATCCCGTCCGGGAGGTCCCGGTCGTCGGCCGCGGCCGCCCCCTCCGCGGACGTCACGGGAGCCCCCGGAGTCCCCGGAGTCCCAGAAGTCACGGGAGCCAGCAGGAAACGGACCGGCGTACCGTCGTCGAGTTCGAGCTCAGGTGGAGGAGAAGACACCCCCACATTGTGTCCAACCGGACGCGGGACGGGTGGGCGGGTTCGCAACTCGGTTACCTGATCGGTGCATTGAGGTGCATTGAACCGCGCAGGGACCCATGCAGGGCGGGACAGGGCGAGCACGGGGCGAGCGCAGAAACCCGTACGGATACGGACAGAGGTACCCGTACGGGACCGTACGGACGGTCACCCGAGTTCGATGTCGCCCGACCGGGTCGGAACGGCGTCCAGCGCGGCGAGCGTCGCGTCATCGAGCACCACGGATCCCGCGTCGACGTTCGCCTGGAGGTGCGCCGCGTCCGCGGTGCCCGGGATGAGGAGGACGTTCGGGGCATGGTGGAGCAGCCAGGCGAGGCCGATCTGCGCGGGGGTGCGGCCCAGGGACCGCGCCGCCGCCACGACCGCGGGCTCGTCGGCCACCTTCGGCATACCGGCGAAGCCGCTGCCGAGCGGGAAGTACGGCACCCAGGCGATGCCTTCGTCGGCGCAGAGGCCGAGCATGTCCTCGTCGTCGCGTGCCACCAGGCTGTAGGCGTTCTGCACACAGGCGATGCCCGCGGGGATGCCCCGGCGCAGGACGTCGTGGCTCACGCTGCTGAGCCCGATCTCCCCGATCTTGCCCTCGTCGCGCATCGCCACCATGACGGCGAGCTGGTCGTCGAGGCCGACCACCTGATCGCCCTCGGCCTGGAGTCCGAGCCCTGTGTCCGCGCGGCGGAGGTTGACCAGCGGGATCTGCTCGACCCCGAGGCTCTGGAGGTTGTCCTCGACGCTCGCCCTCAGCTCATCGGGCCGCTGCGCGAGCCGGAGCGGAACGGGCCCTCCGGAAACCGGGGTGGCGCCGACCTTGCTGACGACGAGGACACCGTCCTCGGGGCGGATCGCCTCACGGATGACGCCGTTGACGAATCCGTCGCCGTAGAACTGGGCCGTGTCGATGTGATCGGTGCCGAGCTCGACCGCGCGGCGCAGGATCGCCACGGCGGCGGCGCGGTCACCCGACAGGCGCTCCAGCTGCATCGCCCCGTAGCCGATCCGCGAGACGGTGCGGCCGGCGAGCAGGCCGGGGCCTCCGGGGCGCGGAGCGCCGGTGGCCGTCGTGCCGGGCGACGGGGTGGACGAAGGGGCAGGGGTGTGGGGAGCAGAGTTTCCGGTGGGGGGCATGGATATCCCGTCCTCATGCGATGATGGAGAAAGCGGAGGAGTCTCCGTTATTCGACTGTAGCACTACCGGAGGTTCCTCCGCTTTGTCTTCGCCCGAACCGGCCACGCCCGGCACCCCGGCCACACCGCCCGCCGGTGCGGCACGTCCGGCCCGCGCTGACGCACGACGGAACCGCGAGAAGCTCCTGGCCGCCGCACGGACCGCCTTCACCTCCGCCGACGACACCGTCGCGCTGGAGGCCATCGCCCGTGAGGCGGGCGTCGGCATCGGCACGCTCTACCGCCACTTCCCCACCCGCGAGGCGCTGGTCGAGGCCGTCTACGCCGCCGAGCTCGACCAGGTCACGGCCGATGCCGCAACCCTGCTCGCCGAACTACCGCCGGAGGCAGCCCTCCGCGCGTGGATGGACCGGTACGCGGCGTTCGTCACCAAGAAGCGCGGCATGATCGACACGCTCCGCGCGGGCTGGGCGTCGGGGACCATGGCTACGCCGACCACCCGGGAGCGCATCACGGCCGTCATCGCGGCGATGCTCGCCGAAGGGGTTCGGACGGGCGCGTTCCGCGCGGACGTCGAACCCGATGACGTCACCACCCTGCTCGTCGGGGTCTTCGTCTCCTCACCCGACGCCGGCAGTCAGGACCGGACCGGCCGGCTCTTCGGCCTCATCGCGGACGCACTCCGCCCGCGCGACGCCCGGTAGACGCGGCGGAGAGGCGCCGAGCCGGAGAGGACAGCCAAAAGCCCCGGTCCCAGTGAGTGGAGCCGGGGCTTCCGCCAGGATCCTCCGCTCGGATCAGGCGGGACGATCCGCGCGGGGCCGATCCACGCGGGGCCGATCCGCGCGGGCCGCCAGGGTCGTACGGAGCGGGCGCCGGGGTCATACGGGAAACCAGTCGGCCCCCTCCCTCCGCTCGTCCGCCACGACCCGGCCGAAGACGACGTCCGCGAAGTGGATGCCGAAGCCGATGGTGTGCGGCTGCTGGAGTTCGGCGATCAGACGGCGGCGGTGGCGTTCGGACTGGGCCGGGTCGCTGTCGGACGCCGTGAACCACTCCGGGTGTCTGACCTGGAGCGGGGAGTGCAGCGCGTCCCCGAACGCGAGCAGCCGCTCACCCCTGGAGGTGATGGAGAAGCCGGTGTGGCCCGCGGTGTGGCCGGGCAGCGCCAGAGCCCGTACGCCGGGAAAGACCTCCTCGCCGGGAACCACGAGCCGCATGCGGCGCTCCACGGCGGCCGCCGCTTCCGCCGAGAGGCCCGGCACCTGGCGGCGGTTCTCCCACTCGCTCTTGGGCACCGCGAAGACGGCCCGGGTGAAGATCGGCGGGACGGTGCACGCCCAGCCGATGTGGTCGGTGTGCAGGTGGGTGAAGGCCACGACCTCGATATCGTCGGGCCGCGGCCCGAGCTTCGCCAGGTTGTCGAGGAGCGAGCCGCCGTGCACCGTACCGATGTACGGATGGCCGGGGTCCTCCGGGGCGGAGTGCGGGCCGAAACCCGCGTCGATCAGCAGGGCCCTGGGCCCGTCCTGGACGAGCAGGCCGCCCGTGTTGGCGACCAGCCTGGCGGTGTCGTTGAGGTACGCGCCGTACGGTGGCCAGGGCCCGGCCACGGCCCGCGGCAGCGGCCCGGACGGCTTGAGGAGCATGGCGCCGTCGGGTACGTAGCTGACCTTGAAGTCACCCACCTGCACGGAACACACGGCCGAGGGCCTGCGCAGTCTCCTGTCGTTCACCGGTCGGTCTCCTAGTGAAAGGCGTGGGCAGCCGTGGGTGGGGTACCGCGGCGGGATGCGGAGGGGGCGAGGGGCCGCTGGGGGCCCGGACCCCGAAGGGCGCGTCCGTCCGCCGGGGGGATGCGGAAGGACGCGCCGTGCCCTCGCCGGCGCACTGCGACGGTGCCCGTGGGCGTCGTACGCGCAGGGCGCGCGAGGGTGTTCTCTAGGCAGCGGTCCGCTTGCGCAGCATGGTCGCCGCCAGGGCGGAGCCCACGAGGGCGATGATGCCCGCGGTCACCATGCCCGCGTGCAGTCCGCCCAGCGTCGCGGTGGCATCCGGTGCCGAACCGCCCGCGAGGGAAGCGGTGCGGGCCGCGGCGATGGCGCTGAGGCCCGCGACGCCGATGGCCGCCACGTACTGCGGCAGCTGCGACAGGCCGCCGACGACGCCCTGGTCCTCCTCGCTGACGCCCGTCGTCATCACCGTGATGAAGGAGACGACGCTGAAGACGTGACCGAGACCCATGACCGAGGACGTGACGATGAGGGCCGGCACATTGACGTGCTCCGGCAGGGCGAACATCGCGGCGGTGCCGATTCCCTGGATGAGCAGGCCGGCCGCCAGCACCCTGGCACCGCCGAAACGACCGAGGAGACGGGCGACGTACATGCCGCCGAGCATCGCCGCCGCACCCTCACCGAGGTAGCTCAGACCTGCCTGCAGCGGCGTGAAGTTGAGGACGTCCTGCATGTAGAGGCTCAGCAGGACGGTGGTACCGGCGCACATGCCGAAGGTGACCACACCGAACAGGCCGGCCCACTTGATGGTGGGGCGGTTGAGGATGGTCAGCGGGATCAGCGGCTCCGGGTGGCGCCGCTCGACCAGCAGGAACCCGCCGAGCAGAACCAGGCCGCCGACGATGCAGCCGAGCGAGTCCGCACGGACCCAGCCCTTGTCGCCGCCGGTGGAGATGCCGTAGACGAGGCCGAACAGACCGAGCGTGGCGAGGACAGCGCCGGGGATGTCCATGCGCTTGGCCGCGACGGACTCGCGCATCACCGGCAGCACGAGGGCTCCGGCCAGGGCGATGGCGCCCATGATGCACAGCACGACCATGGTCCAGCGCCAGCTGAAGCCGCTGGTGATGACGCCGCCGCCGAGCGCGCCGAGCACGAAGCCGAGCGACATGACGGCGCCGTTGAGGCCGAGGGCGCGGGCGCGCTGCGGGCCCTGGGGGAAGTAACCGGTCATGAGGGCGATGGCGGCCGGGGCGATCATCGCGGCGGCGGCACCCTGGCCGACGCGGGTGGCGATCAGGACTCCGGGGGTGTTGGCGAGGGCGGCACCCAGCGAGAACAGCGTGAACAGGGCCACGCCCAGCGTGAACAGCTTCTTGCGGCCCACCAGGTCGGCGACCCGGGCGAACAGCGGCAGCAGGCTCGCGGAGGGCAGCAGGCTCGCGGTGGCGACCCACTGCAGGGTGCCGGGCGAGGAGAAGCCGAGGCTGTTGCCGATGTCGGGGAGAGCCACGGTGACGATGGAGAAGTCCAGGCCGCACATGAAGGTCGCGCAGCACAGCGTGATCAGCACCAGCCAGTCCCGCATACCGAACGCGGCGGACGGCGTGCCCTCGGCCCCGCCCGCGCCCGCGTCGGCGACGGGCGGTGGGGGTACCGGGACCTCGTGTGCGGCCTCGGTCGGGGGAGAAGACTCGGTGACGGTCATCAGGGGATCCCTTCGTTGGTGATCGGGCCTGACCAGCATCGATTCGCGGACCCTGCGCAACAAGAACGATCTGTGCAACGATCGATTCGCCGGGCTCATCGTTCGAGGTGAGCGATGCGATGAGGGACAAGAGGCCGAGGACGGGGAGGACATGGAACGCCAGGAGATCGAGATTTTCCTGACGCTGGCGGAGGAACTGCACTTCGGCCGGACCGCCGAGCGCGTGGGTGTCTCGCAGAGCCGCGTCAGCCAGACCATCGCCCGGCTCGAACGCCGCATCGGTGCGAAGCTGTTCGAGCGCAGCAGCCGGCATGTGACGACGACGGCCATCGGTGAGCAGCTGAGGGACGGCATAGGCCCCGCTCAGCGCCGTATCGAGGAGGAGATCGCCAAGGCCACAGCGGCCGGCCGGGGGATCACCGGCACGCTGCGGATCGGCTTCTCCGGGGCGTTCACCGGCCATCTGCTGCACAGTGCGGCGGAGGCGTTCGGCCGGCGCCACCCGGGCGTGGACGTACAGATCCGGCAGGTGCAGATCTCCGACCCCTACGGGCCGCTGCGCGCCGGTGACATCGACCTCCAGGTCACCGAACTCCCGGTCGCCGAGGCAGACTTGACGGCGGGACCGGTACTGCTGTCGCAGCCGCGCGTACTGCTGATGCCATCCGGGCACCCGTTCGCGCGGCGCGAGTCGCTGAGCGTGGAGGATCTCGCGGAGGCCACTTTGCTGACGGTGACCAGCCCCGTACCGGCCCACTGGCTCGACCATCACTTCCCGCGGCAGACGCCGTCGGGGCGGCCCATTCCGCACGGCCAGGCGATCACGCACTGGGAGGACGCGCTGTCGCTGGTCCTCGCGGGCAAAGGGGTGACCCCGGTGGCGGCCGCGGGGGCGCGCTACTACGCGCGACCGGGGCTGGTGTTCCGGCCGTTCACCGATGCCCCCCGCATCGAGTACGCGCTGGTGTGGCCTACCGACCACGAGACGGGCCGGCTGCGGGCGTTCGTGGCGGCCGCGGTGGAGCATGTCCGCTCACTGGGCGGCCCCACCAGGGCCATGGACACCCTGTGGGAGTCAAGCGGCGACGGCCGCTGAGCCGTCGGCACGCCCGGGACCGCGCGGGCGGGGGGTCAGCGCATGACCCCGGCGGCGGACAGGTAGCGCTGGTCGGGGCGGTCCTGGAGCATCACGTGGTGCAGGGACTTGGTGGTCGGCGACGGCGTGATGCCGAGGTCATTGCTCATCCGCAGCCGCAGCGAGTGGTAGACGTCGAGCGCCGCCGCCCGGCGGCCCGACGCATACAGGGCGCGCATCAGCTGGGTGTGCACGTTCTCGTGGTACGGATGCTCCTCGACGAGGCCCACGGCCTCGCCGACCGCCTCCTGGAACCGGCCGCTCAGCAGCAGCGCGTCGACCCGCACTTCGCGGGCCGCCAGATGAGCTTCCTGCAACACCCGTGTTTGGGAGGCGAGTTGGCTGCCGAGCTGCACATTGCAGAATGGCGTACCCCGCCACATCGCCAGAGCGCTGCCGAGCACACCGGTGGCGCGCTGCGCCTCGCGCGCCTCCATCAGCCCGCGGGCCTCCAGGACCAGTCGCTCGAAGTGAGGGCGGTCCCATTCGGTGTCGGCGAGCTTCAGTACGTAGCCGTTGCCGTCGGTGACGAGGCGTTCTTCCGCGATGTCGCGGGCGGTGGTCGCGGTGGCGGCTGCCAGGATCTTGCGGATGGAGCCGATGTACGTCTGCAGCGCGGTGGTCGCGGTACGGGGAGGTTCACAGCCCCACACCTCGTTCAGCAGCGTCGGAACGGAGACCCTGCGGTTGGCTCTCGCCAGGAGCAGGGCGAGTACCTGGCGTTGTTTGGGCGCGGTAGGTGTGATGTCGCGGCCCTGCTCGTGAACGTCGATCGGACCAAGGAGACGGAACTCCACAGCCCCTCCCTCGTGATGGACGCGCTGTCCGTGTCGATGACAGCGGCTGGGCGAACAGGTGAACAGGTGGGTCTGGACGTCCCGCGGCGCTGCGGGACATGGCTATCGCGCTGTGCGGTGCGGTGCGCGCAGGCACACGTCGTGGCCCAGCCTGCGATGCGCGGACGCGGCGGAGACCAGCGTCGCGTGGCGGTGCCAGCCGGCGTAGGAGCGGCCGGCGAAGTCGTGCAGTCCGAGTTCGGCCTCGGCGGAGCCGACCCGCGCCGCGGTGCGGGAGGCGATGAGCGCACCGGCCTGGGAGTGCCGCGCGGGGGGCAGGTTGGTAAGCCAGGCCCGGTCGGGCCGCACGGGCGACGACCATTCGCCGACCAGCAGGCATGCGCGGGGCCCGCCTGACAGGGGAACCAGCGCGGGCAGTGCGTTGAAACGGGGGCGAGCGGCTGTCGCCTGCGCGCCGGTGCACAGCGGTGCGTGCGGACGGAGCAGAGTGCGTGCGGCCTCCAGGCGCGGCACGAAGCCCGGCTCCGGGGAGTGCGCGAGGGCGAGGCGCAGGGTGTCGGGCACGGCGACGATCCACTCGTGGCCGCGTTCTTCGAGCCCTTCGACAAGGACTTCGGCATCAAGGTGACCCTCCGGGTCGACGACGACGGGCGGGGCCCTGTGCACGGTCCGCGCGAGGCGGTCGACCAGGGCCAGACAGAGATCCGCGGCCGAGGTGTAGGGCATGGGGCCGGGGATGTGGGCCTGTTCGCGCAGCCGGGCGTCCTCGGCCCGGTCACGCGGCAGATACAGCTGCCAGTCGACGGAGATGTCACCGAGCGCGGTGCTGAGGAACGCCCCCAGCGCCAGCTGGCAGTTGACGGTGCGTCCGAGAGCGGGCACGAAGCGCCGGTGGACTCCGGCGGCGAGGCTGCCCCGCTTGGGGATGACCAAGGGGGCCAGGGTCCAGGCACGGACCGGGGTGTGTTCGGCGACCCAGTGGGCGAGTTCGGCGCGGACCGGACGCCAGGACCAGGGGCTGACGTTGACGAACTGCTGCAGCGACTGGGAGGCCGTCGGGGACGGGGTGACGGAGGCGGCGATGCGCCGCAGCGACTTCTTGCCCGGGGTGACCAGCAAGCCCTTCAGGTAGACCTCGGCCCATCGGCGCTGGTCGGCCCGCGGGAGGTGGGCGAAGAGCCGGTGAGCACCCGGCACGGAAGCCGCTTCGGCGGTCCGTGCGAGGTCGCTGGGCATCCGGTCCATGGGGCAGGTCTCCTCTCCTGTCGGGCGGGCGCTGAAAGCCACCTCAGAAATATAGCGAACGTTCTCTATTTTTCTAGCCCGGATTCCCGGGAACCAGCGGGAGGGAGAGCGGGGCGCCGGCGCCCCGCACCGCCGGCAGGCCCCTGAGCTGGGAACAGGCGGGAGACGGGATGCGCGGAGAGGGCGTCGAATATTTCGCACGGCCGGCGGGGACCCGGGACCGCATGAGCGGTCCGCGTACGGCGTGTGCCCGGAGGGGTGCGTTCCGTAGAGGTACGGAAGCGCCAGGAGCCCGCCGTGGAGCGGGCGTTGACGGTCAGCCTTCGGCAGAAAGCGCGGAACCCGCGCCCGGGCAGAGCGGCTCGGCGGCGGAGACGAGGGCCGTCAGCGCCTGGAGCGCCTGCACCAGCTCGCCCTGGGAATCGCCGCCGGTGGCGTCCCGCAGGGCGTCCCGGGCGGTGGCGGTGGCCTCGAAGCCCGCGAGCAGATAGGTGAGAAACGCGGTTGCGGAGGACGGCGTGAGCGCGGAGTCGCGGTACTTCTCGGGCCACTCACGCACGAGGCCCTCGCGGACCTGGGGGACCCAGGAGGCATACCAGTTGGGCTCGGCGCCCCGCCCCTCGCGGGTGAACCGGGCGGCCGCCCTGATGCTCGGGGTGGTGTTCAGCGCCGCGGCGAGGGCCAGGGCCCCGCCGAGTACACCCTGCAGTCCTGCGGCGCTCTCCGTGCCGTGCATCACTTCGCGCGTAGCGGCGGCCCCGGCGCCCTGGACTGCTTCGGCCAGCGCGAGCTTCGACGAGAAGTGGAAGGTCAGGGCGCCCATGGTGACACCGGCCGACCTGACGATTCCGAGCAGGGAGGTGCCGGCGTATCCGTGCGCGGCGAACTCGGCGGCGGCGGCCTCGATGAGCCGTTGCCGGGTCTGTTCTGCTCTTTCCTGGCGTGCCATGAATCCACCGTAGGTCAAGGGTTTCCCAAGAACGCCTCATGCGAAGGACCCGGAACGTTCTTGGCAGGTCCGTCGGTATCGAGGGATGAGACAACGCCTCCCGGCCCTTCGGATCGGCTGCTTGACTGCCGGTCATGACGGAGAACGCACGCAATATGGACGGCCGGGTAGTGATGATCACGGGGGCTTCGTCGGGCATAGGCGCGGCGGCGGCGCGGCTGTTCGCCGCCCATGGCGCGCCTGTGGTCCTCATGGCCCGGCGGCAGCAGCAACTCGACGCGCTGGTGGGGGAGATCGAGAAAGCAGGAGGACAGGCGGCAGCCGTTCCCGGTGATGTGCGCCGTGGTGAGGACGTGGAGCGGGCAGTGGAGACCGCACTGGAACGCTTCGGCCGGCTGGACGCCGCCTTCAACAACGCGGGGCACGCCACGCTCGGCCAGGACCTGCACGAGACACCGGACGACGACTTCGACGCTGTGATCGACGTGAACGTACGCGGGGTGTGGAACTGTATGCGCCACCAGATCAGAGCCATGCTCCGCACGGGCGGAGGGTCCATCGTCAATACCGCGAGCACGGCAGGGCTCATCGCCACCGGTGTCGGCGCACCCTATGTCGCCGCCAAGCACGCGGTGATCGGACTGACCAAGGCGGCCGCATCCGAGTACGGGACACGCGGCATCCGCGTCAACGCGCTCGCTGTGGGCAGCACACTGACCGAGATGATGGAATCCGTCATCGACCGGGCGCCGGGCATCGAGAAGAAGTTCTTCGCGCGCGCCATCCAGCAGCGCTTCGCCGATCCGGCCGAGGTGGCGGAGGCCGCGATGTGGCTGTGCGGTGACGCCTCGTCCTTCGTGACCGGCGCGACCGTGCCCGTCGACGGCGGGGTCCTGGCCGTCTGACCGGGCGGTTCCGGTCCGGTCGGACGGAGCCCGGAACCTCCGGGCGTACGGCGTCCTGGGTGGCGGCCCGGCCTGGCGGCCACCCAGGACGCCCGGACTCACGCTCCGGCGCGGGCCGCTTCCTTGCGCGCCCCGCGGCCCTCCCAGACCGTGCCGGACACCGCCTCTCCGTCCAGCGCGCGCAGCAGCGCGTCGTCGATCTCGTGCAAGGAGCCGACGAGATGGCGTACCCCGGCCTCCCGCATCAGCTCGGCCTGATGGCTGTGCTCGAAAGTGCTGGGGTGGCCGATGAACGGCACGTCGAGCGCCCTGGCGGCCTCCGCCACGCGCGCCACGTCGTCGATGAAGAGCACCTCGCCGTGGTCAAGGCCGAAGTGCGCGGTGATCTCCTTGAGACCGGGGCGCACCTCGTTGGTACAGATGTACCGCGGGTCGGTGAACAGGCCGGCGTACGGGCCGAGATGCTCGTCGAAGTGCGACGAGCCGAGGCCCCCGTAGCAGACCGCCGGAAGACCCGCGGCGCGCAGCCGTTCCAGCAGGGCGACCGCGCCTTCCATGAGCTCCACGGGGTGGTCGGCGAGATAGGCGGCACGTTCGGCGAAGTACGCGTCGAGGGCCTGCTCCCCCGTCAGATCCTGTGGGACCGAGTCGGCCAGTGCCTGGCCCGCGACGGCCTGGCGCTGCGAGAACACCCGCCGTTCGACATCGGCGGAGTACTCGGCGCCCCGGCTGGTGATGAACCGGTGTATCAGCGGGCTGAAGGTGTCGGTGAGCAGGATCCCGTCGATGTTGACGGCGGCGAGCCGCAGCCGCCGGAGCGGATCAGGCACGGCCGACCTCCTGGCCCCGTGCGTCAAGGGTGCTCCCCCAGAGGGACTGCGCGCGCTCCTGGCTGTTCTCGATCGCGCCGAAGGCCCGCTCCGTGGCGATACCGGGCAGCAGCAGATTCCACATGTTGACCGTGCGCCGCGGCAGATCGGCACGCTTGCAGACGACCTGCGCGTACTCCTGCAGGCCGGTGCACGCACCGACCACGAACTCGGCCGTCTCGCCGAGCCGCACATGCTCCCGCAGCTCGCCGGCCTCGCGGGCGGCTTCGAGGCACTCCTCGAAGCTGCCGGCCCAGACGGCGTAGGGCGAGGCATCCTGGACGCCGAACGTGGCCTGTTCGCTCGTCAGGCGCACCCCCGCCCGCAGCAGTGGATCGGCCTGCAGGGAGTGCGACCAGATCAGCGTGATGTCCACCATGCGCTGCAGTCCGCTGGACGGCACATGCGGCTCGATGGTGGTGCGCTGGGCGCGCATCACTTCGACGGCGAGATCCTGTTTGTTCTTGAAATGGAAGTAAAGAGCGCCCGCCGTCACGCCCGCCCGGCCAAGAATCTTGTTGATCCCCGCGCCGGCATAGCCGTACTCGTCAAAAACCTCGGCCGCAGCCCTCAGAAGCTGCTCCCGGGTCTGAACTGCGCGTTCCTGCTTCGGTACTGCCATGGCACGCCCCGGTCTCGACAAAAAAAAGAACGCCCTCTATGTTACTGGCTGCGGCGCCGATCCGCCACCGCCTCGGGGGCAGTGCGGGCAGCGCTCACTGACACAGGGGGAACACAAATGAACGACATGGCTTCGTCGATCGTTTCGAGAGCGGCTCACATAGCGAAGGACCTCGTCCACAAACACGACGCGTCACAGGTGCTCCTGACGGACCTGCACCGAACCGGCGATGACGAGTTCCTGATCACCGCGGACTGGACGGACACCAGCCGGCTGACGCGCACCGAGGACAGCCGCCGCGACGCCGCGGTGCTGCTGACCGAGACGATCCGGCAGACCTTCCCGCTGCTCGCACACGCGAGTTACGACGTCCCGTTCGGCCACCACCTGCTGTGGGACGAGTACCGCTACGCCCTGCACTTGGACGCGCTCAACTCCGGCGGCGCGAGCGGCCGGCCCGAGCTGTACATCAAGTGCCACGACATCGTGCGCCGCCGCGGCCGCGTCGGCGGCCTGTCGCTCGACATCACCGTGGTGTGCGACGGCCGCAGGCTGGCCACCGCCCACACCCGGTTCAACATCCAGCCCCCCGCGATCTACCAGCGTCTGCGCGGCGCCCACGCCGACTCCGCCGCGATGCTGGAGCTGGCCCGCAGCCGTCCGCTGCCGCCGCCGGTCTCCGGAGCCAGCGAGGAGTTCCGCGACGCCGTCCTCTCCCCCACCGCCGAGCGCGACCGCTGGCAGTTGCGGGTCGACACACACCACCCGATGTACTTCGACCACCCGAGCGACCACGTGCCCGGCATCCTGCTCCTGGAGGCGGCCAAGCAGGCGGCCCGTGCCGCGCGGCACCCGCGGGCGGGCGTCACCGAGGCGATGGAGACCGTCTTCCACCGCTACGTCGAGCTCGACAGCCCCTGCCTGGTGGAGGCCCAGTCGCTGCCGGACGATCAGCAGGGGCGGGCCCGGATCATGGTGACGATGCATCAGGACGGCGCACTGTGCTTCACCGCGCTGGTGTCGGTCGCCAAGACCGCGGCCCCCTGAGAGCCCGGTCCTCGACGGGCGCGGCGGGCCGTACTCCGGGCAGTGTGGCCCCGCCCGCCCGCGTGACATGGCCCCCGAGGGTCAGGTCCCCGCCGACCGCCACCGGGCGGCCCACGGAACGCAGGAGGTCCAGGTCCGAGGCGTGGTCGCCGTAGGCGGCGGCACGCGACGCGGGTATCGCGTGCCGCGCCATCAGCTCCCGCGCGAGACGTCCCTTCTCCGGGCCGATGGCGGCACGTGCCAGCCGGCCCGTGAAGCAGCCACCCGCGGTCTCCGGCTCGCTGCACAGGATCACGTCCGCGCCCAGGTGTTCCGCCAGGGGCTCCAGGCACGGCCGGAACGAACCCGAGACCAGTGCGATCAGTGCGCCGTCACGGCGGTGACGGCGGAGCGCGTCGACCGCGGGCCGGTGCAGGAGCGTGCCACGGGCCAGCTCCGCGGCGAACCAGGCGCGGCCGTGCGCG
Organism: Streptomyces sp. SID10853; assembly: GCF_010548145.1. Classification (GTDB taxonomy): domain Bacteria; phylum Actinomycetota; class Actinomycetes; order Streptomycetales; family Streptomycetaceae; genus Streptomyces. The sequence continues at coordinate 32,845 of NZ_JAAGLN010000032.1, read as the reverse complement.
TACACCTCCTCCTGTGGCCGCCCCGCGAAGAGCCGGTAGTACTCGCAGTTGGTCCGCTGCCGCGAGACGCCGGCGGCGGCCCGTTCGCGCAGGTTGCCTGCGGCCTCGGCGTATGCGGAGGCCGGCAGCCCGCGCTCGCGGTAGTGGAACTCCAGAAAACTGAACATGCTCTTGACGGTGATCAGTGTCTCGTCGACATCGAAGAGGGCGATGTCGACGGCGGAACAAGCGGTCGGTTCGGACGAGCCGGGGACCTCGGGCATGTCATACGCCTTCCGTGCGGGGCAGAGCGGGGGGACAGGGGGCGGCGGGACAGCGGGCGGCGGGGTGCGGGGTGCGGGGCGTCAGACCACGGCCACGGCGGAGGCAGCGGCGGCTTCGGCGGCACGCGCCGTCAGATAGGCGCGGACGCCCTTGCCGGCCGTCTTGCGGCCCAGATGGTCTGTGGCGACGAGCTGTTCCAGCAGCGGTACGGGGGCCTGCTCCCTGCGCCGCGGGTCCTGATGGAGCCGGCGCTGCACCTCAAGGGCCACGTCGGCGCCGATGGTGTCCAGCAGCCGGACAGGGCCCAGGGGCTGTTCCCCCACGGACTTGACGGTCAGGTCGAGCGCCGCCGGTGTCGTCGTTCCCGCGTCCAGGAGGTCCAGCGCCTGGTTCAGATAGGGGAAGAGCAGGGCGTTGACGATGAAGCCCGTCCGGTCGCCGCACTCCACGGTCTCCTTGCCGAGCCGCTCGACGAGCGCACGGGCCCTGGCCAGGGTGTGTGCGCTGGTGCGCTCGCCCGGCACCAGCTCCACGAGGGGCATCAGGGGCGCGGGGTTGAAGAAGTGCAGGCCCATGACGTGCGCGGGGCGGCCCGCGGTCTCGGTGCAGGCGCCCACCGACAGGCTCGACGAGGACGTGGCGAGCACCGTGTTCGGCGCGCACACCCTCCCCAGCTCGGCGAAGAGCCGCCGCTTCACCTCCAGGTCCTCCACGACTGCCTCCACGACGATGTCCGCGCCGGACAGCACGGACCGGTCGCTCGTCGCGGTCCAGCGGGGCGGGTCGTCCTGCGGCCCGGTGTCGTCGGCGCGGGCGGCAGAGCGCTGGAGCGCGAATCCGATGCGCTCGGCAGCGTCGGCGGCCTTCTCCTGCGACCTGGCGAGCAGCGTGGTGCGGAATCCGCCGCGTACGCAGACCTCGGCTATACCGGTGGCCATGGTGCCGGAGCCGATCACGACCACATTGCAGCCGGGGGGAGCGGTGGGCGCCACGGTCCGGCGGGGCGCCGGCTGTGCGCCGTGACGGTGGAAGCCGCGGCCCGTCTTGACACCCAGCGCGCCCTGCGCGACCAGCTCGTCGAGGACCGGCGCCGGCGCGCGGTGGCCGCCGCCGAGGTCGCCGAGGCGGGCGAGGATGTCGCGTGCGGTGTCCAGGCCGATCGCGTCGAGCGCGGCCAACGGGCCCTCGCTCCATCCGCAGCCGAGCCGTACCGCCCTGTCCACGTCCGCCGCGCTCGCGTACCCGTCGTGGACCATCCACGCGGCCTGGTTGAGGAGTCCGAACAGCAGACCGGGCGCGAAGGAGCCTGCCCGGTCACCGACCTGGTGGGCCTTGATGCCCGCCGCCGAGAGGACCTCCCCGACACGGGCCGCCGCGGCGTCCGCCGCACGGGGGGCGCGGGCCAGCTCGACGGCGGCGAGAGCATCGGCGCGCAGGAAGCGCAGCGCGAACAGGTCCGGTCCCGCGGCCTCCTCCAGCTCCGCGAGTGGGGTGGTCAGCGCCGTGGTGAGGACAGGGGTTCCGGGGCGCAGATGCTCGCGCAGGGAGGCGAGGACGGCCCGTTTCAGAGCCGGCGGTTCCGGTACGGCCTCGATGACCAGGTCGGCCGCCGCGGCGCCCGCCGGAAACCGGGTCAGGGTACGGGGGCGTTCGCCGGGGCTCAGGAGCAGAGCCCCGGCCAGTGCCCCGGGGTCGTCGTCGATACCGATGACATCGAGCCCCGCGCGGGTCAGCCGCCGGGCGAGGGCGAGACCGGTACCGCCCAGCCCGACGACGGCCACGGTGAAGGGGCGCGGCGCGGCCCCGGGGACGACGGGGTCGAGCCCGGGGGTGCGGGCGGACTCGGGGCTGGGGGCTTGCCCGGGGAAGGGAGCGGACTCGGTGGCGGACTCGGGGGTGAAGCCGTGCTCGGGGCTGAGGGCGTGCTCGTCCATGGTTCTGCTCCTGCCTTCGCGGATGGGGGCATCAGTAGCGGCTGCCGACAGCTGCGGGCGCGGCGTCCAGATCGGCCAGGTCCTGCGCGGTCAGGCGCAGTCCCGCCGCGGCCGTGTTGGCGGTCAGATAGCGCAGCTGCTTGGTGCCGGGGATGGGGATGACGTGGTCGCCCTGGGCGAGCGTCCAGGCCAGCGCGGCCTGGGCGGCCGTGGCGCCGTGCCGTGCGGCGACCTCTTCGACCGCCCTCACGATGCGCAGATTGTTGGTGAACGCCGCACTTTGGAAGCGCGGGTTGGTGGCGCGGAAGTCGCCGTCCTCGAAGTCGTCGGGCCGTGCGTAACGGCCCGTGAGGAAGCCTCTGCCGAGCGGGGCGAAGGGAACGAACGCGGCGCCGTTGTCCGCACACCAGCCGGCGATCCCCGTGTGCGGGTCGAGCGGGTCGCGGGTCCACAGGGACAGCTCGGACTGGACGGCCGCCACGGGATGCGCGAGGTGCGCAGCGGTCGCCTGTTCCCGGGTCACTTCGGAGAGCCCGAGGTGACGGACCTTGCCCTGCCGCACCAGGTCGGACAGTGCGCCCCAGGACTCGTCGAGCGGCACCGCGGGGTCGACCCGGTGCAGGTAGTAGAGGTCGATGACGTCCACACCCAGCCGGCGCAGCGAGGCGTCGGCCGAGTGCCGGATGTGCTCGGGGGAACCGTCGCGGCTGAGGGTGCGGGTGGCGAGGTCGTCCACGACGATGCCGGTCTTGGTCGCCACGACGGCGTCCGTACGGCGTCCGGCGACGGCCTGCCCGACGAGGGTCTCGTTGTGTCCGCTGCCGTAGGCGTCGGCGGTGTCGATGAGAACAGGTCCTGAGTCGAGCGCGCGGCGGATCACCTCGACCGAGGCGGCGTCGTCGCGCTGGGACTCGGCATAGCCCCAGCTCATTCCCATGCAGCCGAGGCCGACGGGGCTGACGTGCGGGCCGGTCCTGCCGAGCTGACGCGTGTCCACGCGAATTCCTCTCCTGGTGGCGGTACTTGGGGGTTGCTACGAGGGTGCGGGGCCGGGGCGCCGTTGCCCCGGCCCGGTGATCAGGCAGCGGTGAGCACGAGGGCGGCGTTGTGACCGCCGAACCCGAGGGACGTACTGGCCGCGACGGTGATCCGCCGGTGCCTCGCCCGCCCCGTGATGACGTCGATGTCGACGTCGATCGACGGGTCGAGCGACCCCACGTTGGCGGTGGGGGGCAGGGCACCGTGATACAGCGCCAGGGCCGTGTACGCGGCCTCGACGGCACCGGCCGCGGCCAGCGTGTGGCCGGTGACCCCCTTGGTGGAGGTCACCGCCGCACGGCTGCCGAGCACCGAATGCAGGGCACGGGCCTCGGTCAGATCGTTCATGGGGGTCGAGGTGCCGTGCGCGTTGACGTGCTCCACCTCGTCCGGGAGCACTCCCGCGTCGGTGAGGGCACCCCGCAGGGCGCGGGCCAGGCCTGCGCCCTGCGGGTCGGGTGCGGTGGCGTGATGGGCGTCCGACGTGGCCGCGAACCCGGCGATGTCGGCATAGCGGCGGGCGCCGCGGGCGGCGGCGTCCGCGTCCCGTTCCAGTACGAGGATGCCCGCGCCCTCCCCCGCCACGAAGCCGTCCCGGTCGTGCGCGAAGGGCCGGGAAGCCGCGCCCGGGTCGTCCGTACGGCCCGAAAGGGCTCCCATCCGGGACAGGCCGTTGAGAGTGCCGGGGCTGATCGCCGCCTCGGTGCCGCCGGCCAGGACCACGTCGCACAGCCCGGACAGCAGCCACTCCCGGGCGGTGCCGATGGCCGAGGCTCCGGACGCACAGGCCGTCGCGGTGACCAGGCTGGGGCCCTGGATGTGCTGGTCCATGGCCACGTACCCGGCGACCATGTTGACCATGCTCATGGGGATCATCAGCGCCGACACGTCATCGGGTGCGCCCTCGGAGTAGGTCCTCAGCTGCTTCTCCAACGTGGTGGCGCCGCCCAGTGAGTTCCCGATGACGACGCCCACCCGGGTGCCGTCCCAGGCCCCGCTGTCGAGCCCCGAGTCGGCGACCGCCTGCCGGGCGCTCACGATGGCGAGCTGGGCGAACCGGTCCAGCTTCCAGGCGTTGCGCCGGCCCAGCTCGGCCGCGGCGTCGAAACCGGGTACCCGGCAGGACATGTCGACCCGCTCGCCCTTGAGTTCGGGATCGGTGGCGGCGGCGGACACCCCCGAAAGGACGCGCTGCCAGTTGTCCCGTACGCCGATACCGGCGGGTGTGACAAGGCCGATTCCGGTGATCGCGATGCCACGTCCCCGGGCCGACCCGCTCACGCCTGGGCCACCTTCGCGCTGATCACGGCGACCGCTTCGTCCAGCGTGAAGGAGGACTTGAGCTCGCCCTCCATCAGGACGACGCCCATCCCCTTGCGCAGTATGAGGCTGAGCTCGACGAGTATCAGCGAGTCGATGTCCAGCTCGTCGAACGTGGCACCGGACAGCAGCTCCGCCTCGTCGAGGCCGAACTTCTCGCTGATGAGGCCGGAGACCTGGTGCTTGAGGGAGTACTGAGTGGTGAGAGCAGTCATGACGAGCTCCTTCTGTGTGTGTAGTGCGGTGTGTTGTGGTGTGTGGTGTGTTCCGGAAAGTGCACGCGGCACGGTGCGGGGGGCGTGGTGCGGCGGGTCGTGGTGCAGGCAGTGCGGCGGGGCCGCACAGGGTTACGGCGCGGCCGGTTCCGTGACCGCTTCGATGTCCGGCCAGACCAGTGCGGCCGAGCCCCAGGTGAGGCCGCCGCCGAAGCCGGTGAGGAGCACGTGGTGGCCCGGTACGAGCTCGCCGTCGGTGGCGGCGTCCGCCAGGGCGAGGGGGATCGAGGCTGCGACGGTGTTGCCGACCCGGTCCAGGTTCACCACGATCTGTTTCTCCTCCAGGCCCAGTTGCTCGCCGACGGCGTGCAGGATGCGGACGTTGGCCTGGTGGGCCACGATCTTGTCCAGTTCTCCCGTCGTCCAGCCGACCCGGTCGAGGAGGCGCTGCGAGGACTCGCTCATGTTGATCACGGCCTCGGTGAACACCGGCCGTCCCTCCATGGCGAACCACTGGTCGCCCTCGGCGGGCGGCAGGCCCGACCCACGCTGGCGGGAGCCGCCGGCACGCACCGTGATCAGATCGGCGCCGCCGCCGTCGCTGCCCAGGTCGAAGCCGAGCAGCGCCCCGGGCTCGTCGGACTCGCCGGCCCGCAGCACGACGGCTCCGGCTCCGTCGCCGAAGATCGCGCGGGTGGTGCGGTCGTTGGGGTCGAGGAGCGTGGAGAAGGTGTCGGCCCCGATCACCAGGGCCCGCCGGGCGACGCCCGCGGTGATCACGGAGGCGGCGGTGGCGAGGGCGTACACGAACCCCGTGCACACGGCCGCCACGTCGAAGGCCGGCACCTTGCCGAGCCCGAGCCGGTGGGCGACACCAGGCGCGGTGGCCGGGCACGGCCGGTCAGGGGTGCTGGTGGCGACGACCACCAGATCCACCTCGGCCGCCGCGTCGCCGCCCGTCCTGCGGGCTGACTCCAGGGCCCGCCCCCCGGCCGTGACGGCCAGATCGGATGTGGCCTCGCCCGGTGCGATCACGTACCGCCGTCCGATGCCCGTACGGGTACGGATCCACCGGTCGGTGGTGTCGAGCTGGGCGGCCAGCTCCTCGTTGGTGACGGCGGTCGCGGGCAGTGCGCCACCAAGACCGCAGAGCACGGCTGCGCGGCTCATGAGGCCAGCTCCTCGATGGTGTGCCCGGCGCCGGACGCCGGTCCGAACGCCGCGCGGACGGGTGCCGCGGCGGCCCGGAACGAGATGCCGGACCGGCGCAACGCCACACGCACGGCGGCGGGTTCGGGTGCGGTCAGCGCCGCAATGTGCCCGTCCGGCCGTACGAGAACGGCCGTGGGGCCGCTGCCGAGGAGAGGCGTGAAGCCGGGCCACGCCGAGATGTCCTGTACCGCGACGTCGGCGGGCGCGGTGGCGGTCAGGGCACGACGGGTCTCCACCCATCCGGTGTCCTGCCGCTCGCCCGCCCACAGAAGCAGCGAGAACCGCGCCGGGTCGATCGACGGCCAGCGCCCGGCGCCCTCCTGCGGGGCGCCGTGAGCAGCGAACGCCGGGAGGCGGTCCCCGGCGCGGAGCCGGCGGGTGAGGCCGGGCAGCGTGTCGCGCAGGGACTCCGCCGGGCGGTAGCTCACGTCGTGCTGCGCCATCAGCGGGGCGCCGAAGCGCTGCAGGAGACCGGTGCGGTGGGCCAGCCGCAGGGCCCCGTCGCGCGCTGCTATCTCGTGCCGGCGTTTGAACAGGCCCCAGCTGGTCTGCTTGGCGGTGGTCAGGACGATGCGCTCGGCGGCCAGGTGGCGGTCGGTGTCGTAGGTGTCGAGGATGCCTGGTTCGTAGAGGCCGTTGACGACCCCTGCCAGCTTCCAGGCGAGGTTGACGGCGTCCTGGATGCCGGTGTTCATGCCCTGGGCGCCGGCCGCGCTGAAGACATGGGCGGCGTCGCCCGCGAGGAAGACGCGTCCCGAGCGCATCGTCTCGGCGACCCTGCGACGGGCCCGGAAGATCGTGGACCAGTCCAGCTTCCCGACCAGGCCGGGCCGCGGGGAGCGCTCGTCGAGGAAGTGCTGGAACAGCTCGCGGGGCGGACCCTGCTCCTCGTTCCAGTCCGGGACGCTGATGGCGAGCCGGAACTGGCCGTCGCCGAAGGGCGCGATACCCAGTGCGCCGGTGCGCGAGTAGCAGTAGACGAGTGCGTGGGGATCCATGTCACCGTCGACGGGACCGTCACCGATGGCGAACAGGACGTCGTTGCCGGTGCCGAGGAGCTCGATGCCGGCGAAGTGGCGTACGGCGCTGCGGGCGCCGTCCGCGCCGACGACCCAGTCCGCCTCGATCTGCTCCGTGCGTCCGTCGGCGCGTTCCACCTCGGCGACGGGGCGGGGCCCTGAGGTGTCCATCCCGGTGAGCGTCCCGGACTCGATCTCGCCGCCGTGAGCGGCGAGCCGGGTGCGGATGACCTCCTCGGTGGTGTCCTGCGGGATGACCACACCGAAGGGGTAGGGGGTGTCGGTGAGCCGGCTCATCTCGACGGCGCCGATATGCCGCTTACGGGAGTAGTACTGCACCGAGTCGAGGCGGTTGCCCGAATCGACGAGGGGCTGGGCGGCGCCGATGCGGCCGAGGAGCTCAAGGCTGCGCGGCCACACCACGCTGGCGCGGGAGTGCTGGACGGGCCCGGCGGCCGAGTTGTCGATCAGTCTCACCGGGACGCCCTGGCTGAGCAGTTCGGTGGCGAGCACCAGGCCCACAGGGCCCGCGCCCACGACGAGGACGGGGCGGCGTCCGCCGGGGCCCTCGCGCAGGGGGATCGTCATGACAGGTGTGCCTTTCGTCGAATCGGTGTGGTGTGGAGATCGGGGGCGGTGCGTGGGTCGGGGGCGGTGCGTGGGTCAGGGGCGGTGCGTGGGTCAGGGGCGGTGCGTGGGTCAGGGGCGGTGTACGACGACGGCGCTCCAGGTGAACCCGGCGCCCGCGCTCAGCACGGCGGCGCTCTGGCCGCGTTCGAGGCGGTGCGGGCTCGTGTCGTCGGACAGCGCGGTCAGGTTGGAGATGAGGTCTCCGGCGCCCAGGTGCCCCGTACGGTCGCCGAGGTCGATGAGGGGTGCGTCGGTGACCTCAGCGACGGCGGGCCCGTACACGTCGCGGGCGGTCGCCCGGCCCAGCCTGGGCAGCAGCACCCTGTGCAGCCCCCGGCCGTCTCGGCCGATGCCCGCCTCCCGCAGCGCGGCGGCGAGGACCTCGCTCGTCTCCTGCCGCAGTCGGTTCAGGAACTCCGGTTTGCCGTGCGCGGCGAGGAACGCCTTCTTGGTGCGCCGCACATCCACGGTCGCGCTGCTCGTGTGCGGCGCCGGGTGGAAGAGGCCGAGGTCGCGGTGGGCGGACTCGAATGCGGGCGCGGCCCTGGTCTGCAGGGCGCGCAGGGTGAGTGCGCCCTGCGGCACGGCGTCGGCGGTGGCGGCCCGTGCCAGGACGGCGGCGGTGGCGCCGTCCCCGTACCAGACGCCGTAGTCCCCGCCCCAGCGGTCGAAGCCCGGCCGGGCGAAGCGGTCCCCGGTCGTCACGAGGACCCGTGCGGTGCCGTCGCCGGCCGCGATGTGGTGCACCGCGCTCTGCAGGGCGGCCGCCGCGCCGTTGCACATCTGCTGGATGCCCGTGGGCACGGCGTGGTGGGCGCCGGTCTCAGCGGCCACGTAGTGCGCGGGCGACCAGAAGTCGTGGCCCTGGTAGTAGGTCCAGGCGTGCAGGGTGGCAGTGAGGTCCTGGGCCCGGACACCGGCCCGTGACAGTGCCCGGTGGGCTGCGCGCACCGCCATCTGGGGAGCCGAATCGCCGGGGGACACGGGCAGTTGCTCGTACCCCATCGCGTCGGCCTCCTCGGCCGTCACCCGGCCGTCGGCGAGAGCGTCCACCGTCTTCTGCGCGGCGGGCGGCAGCCACTGGGCCGCCGACAGCCACAGCCGGCCGGTGGTCACAGGCACTCCTCCCCTTCGGGAAGCGCGGTCACCGCGGCCGACGTCGTGGTGTGCATCCGGCCGGAGGCGATGACGTCGCCGTCCTGCTCGAAGTCGATGTAGAAGGTCCGCAGGTTGGGCAGCATCAGGCTGAGGTTGTCCTCATGGGCGTACGGCTCCGTCTTGCGGATGTGGACGGTGGTCGGCGCGTCGAGTTCGGCGTAGCGCATGAAGGAGAAGTCGAAGCCGGCGACCGTCGTCCGGTTCACCGAAGTGCCCCACAGGTCGGAGCCGCCGAGCAGGCACAGCTGGCGGGCGGCCTCCATGAGGACCATGCCCGGCACGTGGTCCTGGCCGTGGTCGAACATGCTGCGGTTGTCGAGCGGGATACGCACGGTGGCGTACGCGCTGTCGGTGCCGACGGTCGCTGAGGAGAGCACCACGTTCGACGGGGAGTTGCGGCCGACGAGGTGCGGGGACACATGGGCGTTGTCGCGCGGGATGTCCTTGAAGGGCACAAGGGGCCGGCCGCGGCCCCGGACGCGCACCTCGTCGTACACCTCGGCGGGTATGTAGCCGACATCCATGCTGACGAAGCCGAGGCAGCGCTTGGCCAGCTTCATGTCGATGCCGAAGGTCAGCCTGCGCACATCGCCCGGAGTGCCGCGCCGGTTGCTGGTGCGCACCGAGATCCGCAGCTCGCCCGGTTCCGCCTCCTCGGGAAGGGTGAGGAGACCGGGCAGCTCCATCGACCAGGACCGCAGCAGGAACTTGCTCTTGCGCGAGACTCCGGCGAACTCGTGGCCGCCATAGGTCTCGGCCTGCCGGCAGCACTCCAAGAGGAGCATCGGGTCGGGGGCGCCGAGCCGCGAGGTGTGCTCGGTGTAGTAGGCGTGGGACGGGGGGAGCTGGGCGGCCGAGAGGTAATTACCCTCACCGGTCTGCCTGCTGTCCGTCAGGAATACCTCGGAGAGCGCCCAGCGGTGGAGCAGGGAGCGGTCCACCGTGCGCATGAATTCGAGATTCGCGGCGCCCGGCTGGCAGGTCTTCTTTTCCTCGGGGTTCATATCAGTCCTCCTGATGCGGCACCAAGGGAGCCGGAAATTCGGAATTTCCTTTTCCCTGCACTCGCTTGATTACATTGTCGATGGGGGACACAAAGCGTTCACTAAAGGCGGCCTCAAGAACGGTGAGGCGGGCTCAGACCGCCCAGGCGAGGGGGCTGCAGTAGGCGCCGGCGGGCCGGTCCCACTCCACGCGCGCGGGCGCAACCGGGGCGTCGTCGCAGACAGCGGCGCGGGCCTGCAAGGTGGCGGTCAGGACCGCGACGAGCGCGGCGAGTTCGTCGGGGGTCGGGTTGCCGCGCACCACACGGAAGGCGGCCTCCCGCAGGACGTCGGGTGCCGTCGCGGCGCTCACAGCGGGGTGATCCCGTGCTTGCGCTGCGGCAGTGTGCGGTGCTTGGTGCGCAGCATGGCCAGCGACCTGGCGAGCACGGCCCGGGTCTCGCCCGGCTCGATGACATCGTCGACGAGCCCGCGTTCGGCCGCGTAGTACGGGTGCATCAGCTCGTCCTTGTACTCCTTGACCATCTGCTCGCGCATGGCCTCGGGGTCGTCGGCGGCGGCTATCCGGCGGCGGAAGATGACGTTGGCGGCGCCCTCGGCGCCCATGACCGCCACCTCGTTGGTGGGCCAGGCGAAGGAGAGGTCGGCTCCGACGGAGCGCGAGTCCATCACGATGTACGCACCGCCGTACGCCTTGCGCATGATCAGCTGGATACGGGGGACCGTGGCGTTGCAGTACGCGTACAGCAGCTTCGCGCCGTGCCGGATGATGCCGCTGTGCTCCTGGTCCACGCCCGGCAGGAAGCCGGGGACGTCGAGCATGGTCACCAGCGGGATGTTGAAGGCGTCGCACAGTGAGACGAACCGGGCTGCCTTCTCGCTGGCCTTGATGTCCAGGACGCCGGCGCAGGCGATGGGCTGGTTGGCGACGACGCCGACGACATGCCCGTCGATCCGGGTCAGCGCGCACACCACGTTGTGCGCGAAGTCGGGCTGCACCTCGAAGAACTCGCCGTCGTCGACGATCTCCTCGATGACGGCCCGGACGTCGTAACCCTGCGAGGGGTCGGCTGGCACGAGGGCGGTGAGCCGGTCGGTGCGCCGGTCCGGCGGATCGTCGCCGGCCACGGCGGGAGGCGCCTGACGGTTGTTCGACGGCAGGAACGACAGCAGGTAGCGCACGTCCTCCAGGCAGCTCACCTCGTCGTCGTACGCGAACGCCGAGACACCTGACACGGACGCGTGCACGTCGGCGCCGCCCAGCTCGTCCATGCTCACGCGCTCCCCGGTGACCGCCTGCACGACGTCCGGGCCCGTGATGAACATCTGCGCCACGCCCCGCACCATGAACGTGAAGTCGGTCAGCGCCGGGGAGTAGGCGGCGCCGCCCGCGCACGGCCCGAGGATCACGCTGATCTGCGGGATCACACCCGATGAGAGAGCGTTGCGGCTGAAGATGCCCCCGTAGCCGGCGAGAGCCGTGACCCCTTCCTGGATACGGGCGCCCGCGCCGTCGCAGAGGCTGACCAGCGGCGCGCCCGAGGACTCGGCCAGGTCCATCAGTTTGTGGATCTTCGCGGCGTGCGACTCACCGAGCGCCCCGCCGAAGATACGGAAGTCATGCGCGTAGACGAAGACCTGCCGGCCCTCGACCGTGCCCCAGCCGGTGATCACACCGTCCGTGTGCGGCCTGCGCGCCTCCAGACCGAAACCGGTGGCGCGGTGCCTGCGCAACCGCTCCAGTTCCGTGAACGAGCCCTCGTCCAGGAGTAGTTCGATGCGTTCCCGCGCGGTGAGCTTGCCCCGGTCGTGCTGCGCCTGGGTCGCCCGCGCCCCTGGTCCCGCGTGGACCTCGGCGCGCAGCCGACGCAGCTCCTCCACCCGCGCGTAACCGCCGGCAGGTCGTTCCGGCTCCGGCTCCGGCCCCGGCTCCCCGGAGACGAGCGGTATTTCCGTGACGGGTTTATCGACGACGGTGGTCATGCCCTGTCCTCCCATCCAACGGGCACCTGAATGGCGCCGTCCGACAAGAAGGGTCGGGGGCGGGCGGCAATGCCCCACTCAAGGCGGGGAAAAGCCGGATTTCTTTTCCATGGCTTGAGCGGTGGCCCCGGATGATCCTTCCTGACCGGCGGACCACCGCCGCAGCAACGGAAGGAATAACCGTGACCACTCACTTTCACGAGCCGTCCGGAACCTCGCCCCGATACGCCGTTCTCTTTCCTGGACAGGGCGTTCAGCGACCGGGGATGGGCGAGCCCTGGCGATCGACCGAGTCCTGGGAACTTGTCGAGTCCGTCTCGCGGGCCTCCGGCTTCGATGTCGCGGAGCTGCTCCTCACCGCCGGCCAGGACGCCCTGTCCCGTACCGATCACGCGCAGATATCCGTGTTCACGGCCTCCCTGCTCGCCTGGTCGGAGTTCCGGAGGCGGGAGTCCGACGCGCGGGTGGGGGCGGTGGCCGGTCACAGCCTCGGCGAGTACACGGCGCTGGTCGCGGCCGGCGTGCTCTCCGTGGCCGACGGCGCCTGGCTGGTGGGCGAGCGGGGCCGGGCCATGGCCAGGGCCGCCCGGCAGCGGAACGGGGCGATGGCCGCGGTGATGGGCGGCGGCATCGACGCTGTCACGGACCTGGTCACCTCGCTCCAGCAGGAGGACGCCGACCTGTGGGTGGCCAACCACAACAGCCCTCAGCAGACGGTGATCGCGGGCAGCCGTACGGCCATCGACGCGGCCGCGTCCCGCGCCACCGCATCCGGCCTGCGCTGCAGCGCGCTCCCCGTCTCGGCCGCCTGCCACAGCCCCTACATGGAACCGGCGAGCGCGGCCCTGCGCCGGGCTCTCGGAATGACGCACTTCGCGGCCGGCGTCCTGCCCGTGGTCGCGAACGTCGACGCCCGCGCGCACTACGGCGGCAGCCAGTGGCAGGAGCTGAGCGGCCGCCAGCTGGTCGGCAGAGTGCGCTGGGTGGAATCGCTGAGGACACTCCACGAGGAACTGGGCTGCACCGACTTCCTCGACATCGGCCCCGGCGGCACCCTTGCGAGCCTGGCCCGCAGGACACTGCCGGAGGTCCCGGCACGCAAGTTCACAGCGCCGGCGACAGTGCCCGCGTAGCCGCTGCGGGCGGGGCGGGGGCAGGGTAGGCGGGGCCGGCGGGGCAAGAGGCGGGGCGGGGCGGGCCGGGGAAAAGCAAAAGCCCCAGGTCACGGCGAGTGAGTCCTGGGGCTTTTACAGGGCCGCCTTCGGGATTCGAACCCGAGACCTACGCATTACGAGTGCGTTGCTCTGGCCAACTGAGCTAAGGCGGCACGCCGTCCTGACCATGGTGCGGTCAGCAGCGACGCCAAGTCTACACAGTTTCCGAGGGTGCTCCCGACACCCCCCGGCCGGTCCTCTCCGTGCAGGTCAGGAGCACTTCTTGCCGTTCTTCGGCGGGGTGCCGTCCAGGAGGTACTTGTTGATCGCCGTGTCGATGCAGTCGCTGCCGCGGCCGTACGCGGTGTGGCCGTCGCCGTCGTAGGTCAGCAGCGTGCCGGAGGACAGCTGGGCCGCCAGGGACTTCGCCCACTTGTACGGGGTCGCCGGGTCGCGGATCGTGCCGACCACCACGATCGGGGCCGCGCCCTTCGCCGTGATGCGGTGAGCGGTGCCGGTGGCGTGCAGCGGCCAGTAGGAGCAGTTCAGGGCCGCCCAGGCGAAGCCCTTGCCGAAGACCGGGGACGCCTTCTCGAAGGACGGCAGGGCCTTGGTGACGGCTGCGGGGCTCTTGAAGGCCGGGGGCAGGTCCAGGCAGTTCACCGCGGCGTTGGCGTACATCAGGTTCGCGTACTTGCCCTTGCTGTCACGCTCGTAGTACGAGTCGGACAGGGCGAGCAGAGCCGCACCGTTTCCGGCCATCGCATGGGTGAGTGCGGTGCGCAGCTGGGGCCAGGAGCCCTCGTCGTACATCGCCGAGATCACCCCGGTCGTGGCGAGCGACTCGCCCAGTTTGCGGCTCTGGCCGGTCGGGATCGGCTTGGCGTCCAGCCGGGAGAAGAACGCCTCCAGGCGGTGTGAGGCGTCGGCCACGGATGTGGTGCCGAGCGGGCAGTCCTTGTGTTTGATGCAGTCGGCGGCGAAGGACTTGAACGCGGTCTCGAAGCCCGCGGTCTGGTCGCGGTTCATCTGCAGCGACGTCAGCGACGGATCCATCGCGCCGTCCAGGACCAGGCGGCCCACCCGGGCCGGGAAGAGTCCCGCGTACGTCGCGCCGAGGAACGTGCCGTACGAGGCGCCCACGTAGTTCAGCTTCTTGTCCCCGAGGATTCCGCGCAGGATGTCCATGTCACGGGCGGCGTCGACCGTGGAGACATGCGGAAGGATCTTGGCCGAGTGCTTCTCGCAGCCCTGCGCGAATTCCTTGAGCGATGTGGTGAGCTTCTTGGTCTCCCCCGCGTTGTCCGGGGTCTGGTCGACCTCCGTGTACGCGTCCATCTGCTTGCCCGTGAGGCATTCGACCGGCTGGCTGCGTGCCACCCCGCGCGGGTCGACGGCCACCATGTCGTAGCGGGCGCGGACCGCAGCGGGGTAGCCGATTCCCGCGTACTGCTGGAGGTAGTCGATCGCCGAGCCCCCGGGGCCACCCGGGTTGACCAGCAGGGAGCCGATCCGCTTTCCGGGGCCGGTGGCCTTCTTGCGGGAGACGGCGAGCTTGATGTCGCCGTCCGACGGCTTCGCGTAGTCGAGCGGCACCTTCATCGTGGAGCACTGGAACCCGGGGGCGCCGCAGGAGCGCCACGACAGTTTCTGGCCGTAGTACGTGGCCAGGTCAGCGGCCGGAGCGGACGTCGCGGCCCCGGCCGTGCTTGCGCCGGTCGCCGAAGCGCCGGACTGCGAAGCGGGGGCCGAGCCACCCGACGAACAGCCCGAAACAAGCAGACCGGCCAGGGCCAGCACGGTGACCGGAGAGGAGAGCAGACGCCTGAAGTCCATTCCCGGAGCGTAGTCCGGCCCTGGCCGAAGGCCCTCTTTTGCGGCCCGTACGAGTGAGCCGTCAACCCGCGCGCAGCGACATCGTCATCGCCTCGACCGCCAGCAGCGGTGCCACGTTCCGGTCGAGAGCCTGGCGGCAGGCCGTGATGGCTTCTATCCGGCGCAGGGTGCTCTCCGGGCTCGAACTCAGCGCGATCCGGTCCAGCGAATCCCTGACGTCCTCGTTGGCGACGGCCACCTTGGAGCGCAGCTGGAGCGCCAGCACGTCCCGGTAGAAGCCGGTCAGGTCGGTGAGCGCGAGGTCGAGCGTGTCGCGCTGCGTACGGGTCGAGCGGCGCTTCTGCCGGTCGGCCAGCTCTTTCATCGCCCCCGCCGTGCCACGGGGCATCCGCCCACCGGCCGAAGCGCCGAGCGCCGCCTTCAGGTCTTCGGTCTCCTTGGTGTCGGCCCCCTCAGCGACCTCCTTGGCGTCCTCGGTCGCGGCGTCGATCAGCTCCTGGGCCGACTTCAGACAGCCGCCGATCTCCGCGACGCGCAGCGGCATCCGGAGCACGGCGGCGCGTCTGGCCCGGGCGCGCTCGTCGGTGGCCAGGCGGCGCGCCCTGCCGATGTGGCCCTGGGTCGCACGCGCCGCGTCCATGGCGGCCTGGGGCTCGATGCCGTCCCGTGCGACCAGGAGCTCGGCCACCGCCTCCACGGGCGGTGTGCGGAGGGTCAGATTGCGGCAGCGGGAGCGGATGGTCGGCAGCACGTCCTCCAGGGACGGCGCACAGAGCAGCCACACCGTACGGGGAGCCGGCTCCTCGACGGCCTTGAGCAGCACATTCCCCGCGCCCTCGGTGAGGCGGTCCGCGTCCTCCATGACGATGACCTGCCAGCGGCCGACCGCCGGTGAGAGCTGGGCGCGGCGGACCAGCTCTCGTGTCTCCTTCACGCCGATGGAGAGCTGGTCCGTACGGACGACCTCGACATCCGCGTGCGTACCGACAAGGGCAGTGTGGCAGCCCTCGCAGAAGCCGCAGCCGGGGACTCCACCGAGCGCACGGTCCGGGCTGACGCACTGGAGGGCCGCCGCGAAGGCACGGGCCGCGGTGGACCGGCCGGAGCCGGGCGGTCCCGTGAACAGCCAGGCATGCGTCATGGTCGACTTCGACATGCCGTCGGTGGAGCTGTGCTCGCTGGTGGCGGTGACGAGCGCGTCGGCGTCACGGGCGGCGGCGGCGAGCTGCGTCTGGACGCGGTCCTGGCCGACCAGGTCGTCCCATACGGGCATGCTGTCGCCCCCCTCTCTCTTCTTGCCAGCCTCTTTTTGCACCGGTGCCGAACGGTCTGTTCCGCACGGACGGTTCCGCACGGTGGCGCTGTGCGGTGGTGCTGTGTGGTCTCCATTGTGGCGCAGGGGTCTGACAGTACGGTCCGGTCCCAGCCCGCCATGTCCCGCCCGGCCTCCCGCAGCCTCGTTGTCCACAGCCTGTGTGTTCCGGGGGCCCACACAGCACCGCGGGCCCGGAGGACGGTGAAGTCCTCCGGGCCCGCAGGTCGTGACCCAGTTCGGTCAGCGCCGTCCCTTGCCCCGGCCTCTGCCCCTGTTGTCCTGGTCCTCGTCCTCGCGGTCCGAGCCCAGCAGTTCGTCCGCCAGCGAGGGCAGGTCGTCGAGCGGAGTCTCCTCCGCCCAGTCCGAGCGGCGGCGCGGGCGGTCCGGATCGATCTGCGGCAGCTCGCGGGTCCGCTCGTTCGCGTTCTCCGGCGGCGACTGGTGCGGCTGCCCGGAGTGCTCGTCCCTGAAGTACCCGGGCGGCACCCGGTCCGCGGGAGTCGCGCCCGGCAGCTGCGCCTGCGGCAGAACCGCCGTCTCCTCCGAGTCCGCGGTGGATCCCGCACCCGGCGCCGGCCCCGGACCGGGCTCGTCCGCCGGGTCGGACAGCCTGGCGGCCCACGAAGGACCCGCCGACCGCCCGGACCTCGCAGCACCCTCCGCCTGCGAACCCTGCGACCCTTGCGACCCCTGCGAACTCTGCGAGGGGTGAGCACCCGAGGCACCCGAGGCACCCGACGGGGCGGCCGCACCACCGGATCCGCCGGACGTCCCGGACTCCCCCGCGCCCTCCGCGAACTTCGGGATGACCGTCGTCTCGTCCGAGTCGGACGACGGCGGGGTGGGCCGCACCGCCACCGGCTGAGTCACCTCGTTGCCGCCCATCACAGGCGTCTCGACAGTCGTCTCGCTGTCAGCAACCCCGGTGCTGCCCGAAGCCGTCGCCGTCTTCGCCGCCTCGGCGGCCTCCGCCTCGGCCTGCCTGCGAGCCTCCTCGGCCCGGAGCAGCGCCTGCTCGGCCTTGCGCTGCTTCTCCTTGCGGCGCTCATCGGCCTCCGCGCGGAGCCGCTCCTGCTCTTCCTTCTGCCTGCGGAGCCGCTCCTGCTCCTGCTCGCGCGCCTGCGCCTCGGCCTCACGGCGGAGCCGCTCCTCCTCGGCGAGACGCCTGGCCTCCTCGGCCTGCCGGCGCGCCTCCTCGGCCTGGCGCTCCTCCTCACGCCGCCGCGCCTCTTCGAGCTCGCGGCGCTTGCGCTCCTCCTCCTCGGCCCGGAGCTTCGCGAGCTGTGCCTGGCGCTCGCGCTCCAGCCGCTCCTCCTCCGCCTTGCGGGCCGCTTCCTCCTCGGCCTTCCTGCGGGCCTCCTCCTCGGCGGCCTTCCGCGCCTCTTCCTGAGCCTTGATCTCGGCTTCGGAGAGCGGGAGCAGCTGGTCGAGGCGGTGGCGTACGACCGTGGTGATCGCGTCCGGTTCCTGCGCCCCGTCCACCACCAGATAGCGGCCGGGATCGGCAGCGGCGAGCGTCAGGAACCCGGACCGCACCCGCTGGTGGAATTCGGCGGGCTCGGACTCCAGCCGGTCGGGCGCCTCGGTGAAGCGCTCGCGCGCGGCCTCAGGCGAGACGTCGAGCAGCACCGTCAGATGCGGAACGAGACCGCCGGTCGCCCAGCGGTTGATACGGCTGATCTCGGTCGGCGCCAGTTCACGGCCCGCGCCCTGGTAGGCCACCGACGAGTCGATGTAGCGGTCGGAGATGACGATCGCGCCACGCTCCAGGGCGGGCAGGACGACCGAGTCGATGTGCTCGGCGCGGTCGGCCGCGTACAGCAGCGCCTCCGCGCGGTTGGACAGACCTGCCGACGCCACGTCGAGCAGGATCGAACGCAGCCGCTTGCCGACGGGGGTCGCACCCGGTTCGCGGGTGACGACGACCTCGTGGCCCTTGGCACGGATCCACTCCGCGAGCGCCTCGACCTGGGTGGACTTGCCGGCCCCGTCGCCGCCTTCGAATGCGAGGAAGAAACCGGTCGCCGCAGGGGCCTGGACCGGGTCGGCGCCGCCGCGCAGCGCGTCCCGCAGATCGTGGCGCAGCGGTACGCCCGTACGGTCGTCCGCCTTGACCAGGACGAGCGCGGCCACCGGCAGCAGCAGCGCGCCGACCAGCATCAGTGTGAAGGCGGCGCCGCCATGGGCGAAGACGAAGCTGCCGTTGCCGAGGTGGTGCGGACCGATCAGGGCGGCGACCAGCGGGGCCACGATCGCGCCCAGCGCGATGGCGACCCGTACGACCGCCTGGAGGTGCCCGGTGGTCCTGGCCCGCCTGCTGTCCTCGGTCTCCTGGTCGATCAGGGTGTGCGCGGTGTTCGCGGAGACACCGGCCGACCAGCCGGCGACGGCGGCGATCAGCACGACGGTCGCGGTGTCCGGGACCAGGCCCATGACCAGCAGCGCCACACCGGTCAGAGTGATCGCCAGCGCGAGCAGCCTGCGGCGGGAGAGACCCGGGAGGGTCTTGGGGGCGGTGCGGATACCGGCGGCCGTGCCCGCGGTCAGGACGAGGACGAGCAGCGCGAAGGCGACCGGGCCGCCGTCGAGGTCGATGGCGTCCAGTACGGCGACGGCGGCGGCGGACGCGATGGCTCCGGCGACGGCGGCAGCGGCCAGCACCAGCAGCGGGACGGTCCCGGTGCGGCCCTTGTCCGGACCGTTGGCACCGGCGGGGCGGCGCAGCCCCTCCAGCGGGGAGCGCGCGCGCGGCGTCTGGCCGTCGGGCAGCTCCAGGAAGTACAGCGTCGATACGGACGCGGCGAAGAGACCGGCCGCGGCGTAGGAGCCGAGCGCGGCCTGGTGCTGTGAGAACCAGTCGATGCCCGATCCCAGCAGCTTGCTGATCAGTGTGGCGACCAGCAGTGCGGCCGCGGCCGCCGGGATGGCGAGGAAGGCCGTACGCAGCGAGAGCTTGCGCAGCGCTTCGAGGTGGTCGGGCAGACCTCGCACCGCGACGCTCTCCGGCGGCGGCTTCGGCAGCAGCGCGGGTGCGGTGCTCTCCTTGGCCACGGTCCAGAAGCGCTCGGCGACACCCGTGACGAAGACCGTGGCCAGCAGGGCGGCAGGCGCGTCGGCCGGCGTCCAGTTGACCCACAGCGGGGCGATGATCAGCAGGGCGACCCGCAGGCCGTCCGCTCCGATCATGGTCCAGCGGCGGTCGAGCGGCCCGTCCGGCGCGGTCAGCGCGGCCACCGGGCCGAGCAGTACGGCACCGAAGAGCAGGGTGGCAAGGGCCCGCGCGCCGAATACGGCGGCTACGGCGAAGGCGGCACCGCGGTACCCGCCCCCGAAGGATTCTTGCGAGACCGCCGCCTGCAACGAAAGAAGCAGCAGCACGAGAAGGGCGAGGGTGTCGCCGATATTGCCGACGAGCTGGGCGCTCCACAACCGCCGGAGCGGAGGGATGCGCAACAGGGCCCGTACGGCACGCTCGCGTGAGTCTGCGGCTAGTTCGTCGGAGGTGGGGCTCACGACCGTTGGCTGCTCGGCTCGCGTCATCCGGCCAGCCTATCCGGAAGGCCCACATCCATGCCGGGCCCCCCGAACATTTGGACGGCCGGTACGCCGCGCCCATTGCGGACGCGCCGTACCGGCCGTTGGATCCATCGTGTTCCCGCACGCCAGGACCGCGGTGCGTGCGGACTCCGGTGCGCAGTGCGCCGGTTCACCCGCGGCACCCGCCTCACGGCAGCGCGGGGCCCCGGTGCCGCGTCCTACTCGTCGGACGAGGCCGTGGCGCCGGTCTTCTGTGCGGCCTTCTTGGCGGGGGCCTTCTTGGCCGGAGCCTTCTTCGCCGCCGTGGTGGTCTTCTTCGCCGCGGTCTTCTTGGTGGCCGTGGTGGTCTTCTTCGCCGCCGTCTTCTTCGCCGCCGTCTTCTTGGCCGGGGCCTTCTTGGCGGTCTTCTTCTTCGCCGGGCCCTTGGCGCGCTTCTCGGCGAGCAGTTCGTAACCGCGCTCGGGCGTGATGTCCTCGACGCTGTCGTCGGTCCGCAGCGTCGCGTTCGTCTCGCCGTCCGTGACGTACGCGCCGAACCGGCCGTCCTTCACGACGACGGGACGCTCGCTGACCGGGTCGGTGCCCAGCTCCTTGAGCGGCGGCTTGGCCGCGGCACGCCCACGCTGCTTCGGCTGGGCGTAGATCGCCAGCGCCTCGTCGAGCGTGATGTTGAAGAGCTGGTCCTCGGTCTCCAGGGAGCGCGAGTCGGTGCCCTTCTTGAGGTACGGGCCGTACCGGCCGTTCTGCGCGGTGATCTCGACGCCCTCGGCGTCCGTGCCGACCACCCGGGGCAGCGACATCAGCTTGAGCGCTTCGGCCAGCGTGACCGTGTCGAGCGACATCGACTTGAAGAGCGAGGCGGTCCGCGGCTTCACCGCGTTCTTGCCGGTCTTCGGGGTGCCCTCGGGAAGGACCTCCGTGACGTACGGGCCGTACCGGCCGTCCTTCGCCACGATCTGGTGGCCCGACTCGGGATCGGTGCCCAGCTCGAAGTCGCCGCTCGGCTTGGCGAGCAGCTCCTCGGCGAACTCGACGGTCAGCTCGTCGGGCGCCATGTCGTCGGGGACGTCGGCGCGCTGGTGGTTCTCGGAGTCCTTCTCACCGCGCTCGATGTACGGGCCGTACCGGCCGACTCGCAGCACGATCCCCTCGCCCACCGGGAAGGACGAGATCTCCCGGGCGTCGATGGCGCCCAGGTCGGTGACGAGCTCCTTGAGCCCGCCGAGGTGGTCGCCGTCGCCGTTCCCGGCGGCGGATGCGGTGCCGGTGCCCGCGTCGCCCTCGCCGAAGTAGAACCGCCTCAGCCACGGCACGGACTTGGCCTCGCCGCGCGCGATGCCGTCGAGGTCGTCCTCCATCCGTGCGGTGAAGTCGTAGTCGACGAGCCGCCCGAAGTGCTTCTCCAGCAGGTTGACCACGGCGAAGGAGAGGAAGGAGGGGACCAGTGCGGTGCCCTTCTTGAAGACATAGCCGCGGTCGAGGATGGTGCCGATGATCGACGCGTACGTCGAGGGACGGCCGATCTCCCGCTCTTCCAGCTCCTTGACCAGCGATGCCTCGGTGTAGCGGGCCGGCGGCTTGGTGGAGTGGCCGTCGACGGTCATCTCCTGGGCGGAGAGCGCGTCGCCCTCGGCGACCTGCGGCAGCCTGCGCTCGCGGTCGTCCAGCTCGGCGTTCGGGTCGTCGGCCCCTTCGACGTACGCCTTCATGAAGCCGTGGAAGGTGATCGTCTTGCCGGAGGCCGAGAACTCGGCGACCCGGCCGTCGGACGAGGTGCCCGCGATCTTGACGGTGACGGAGTTACCGACCGCGTCCTTCATCTGGGAGGCGACGGTCCGCTTCCAGATCAGCTCGTACAGCCGGAACTGGTCACCGGAGAGACCGGTCTCGGCAGGCGTACGGAACCGGTCGCCCGAGGGGCGGATCGCCTCGTGCGCCTCCTGTGCGTTCTTGACCTTGCCGGCGTACGTGCGCGGCTTGTCCGGCAGGTAGTCGCCGCCGTACAACTGCGTGACCTGGGCACGGGCCGCGCCGACCGCGGTGTCCGAGAGGGTCGTGGAGTCCGTACGCATATAGGTGATGAAGCCGTTCTCATACAGCTTCTGGGCCACCTGCATGGTCGACTTCGCACCGAATCCCAGCTTGCGGCTGGCCTCCTGCTGGAGGGTCGTCGTACGGAACGGGGCGTACGGCGAGCGGCGGTACGGCTTGGACTCGACCGAGCGCACCGCGAAGGCCGAGTCGGCCAGCGCGGCGGCGAGCGCCCGGGCATTGGCCTCGTCAAGGTGCAGGACGTCGCTCTTGAGCTGTCCCGTGGAGTTGAAGTCACGGCCCTGGGCGACCCGGCGGCCGTCCACCGAATTCAGCCGGGCCACGAGGGTCGACGGGTCGGATGCGTCGCCCTGGCGGCCGGTGGAGAACGTGCCGGTGAGGTCCCAGTACTCAGCAGAACGGAACGCGATGCGTTCGCGTTCCCGTTCGACGACCAGCCGGGTCGCGACGGACTGCACACGGCCCGCCGAGAGGCGCGGCATGACCTTCTTCCACAGGACCGGGGAGACCTCGTAGCCGTAGAGACGGTCGAGGATCCGGCGGGTTTCCTGCGCGTCGACCATGCGCTTGTTGAGCTCGCGCGGATTGGCGACGGCGGCCCTGATCGCTTCCTTGGTGATCTCGTGGAAGACCATCCGGTGGACCGGGACCTTGGGCTTCAGGACCTCCTGGAGGTGCCACGCGATGGCTTCGCCCTCGCGGTCCTCATCGGTGGCGAGGAAGAGTTCATCGGACTCCGCGAGGAGGTCCTTGAGCTTCCTGACCTGCGCCTTCTTGTCGGCGTTGACGACATAGATGGGCTGGAAGTCATTGTCGACGTCCACGCCGAGGCGGCGCACCTCGCCGGTGTACTTGTCCGGCACCTCGGCGGCACCGTTCGGGAGGTCGCGGATGTGCCCGACGCTCGCCTCGACGACATAACCCGGGCCGAGATAGCCCTTGATCGTCTTCGCCTTGGCGGGCGACTCGACAATGACGAGTCGGCGGCCACCGTGTGCGGTCTCGCTGGTCGGGGACAACGTGGCTCTTCTCTCCGGTCGGCACTCGGTGGTCATGCTCGCTGCGGAGTGTGACGGTACATCCCGTCCCCGTGTCAAACGGCAAAAGCCCGCAACGGCCACTGGAACGGTAACCCGACTACCGGCATTTCTGCCGCCCGGATCGGCCCACTGCCCTCGCCGGAGCCTCGCTCAGCCCCCTGCGGGGCTCCGCCGCGGAGCCCCGGAGGCGGCACGGCGGGTGATCGTCAGAGGCGGGTGAAGCACCACACCCCCAGGGCGAGTGACACCACGCCGGACACCACCGCCAGAACGCGGGCGCGGGTGGGGTCCACCCCCTCCGCCACCGGCGCACGACGGAGCGTGCGCGCCCCGGTCCACAGCAGCAGCGCACCCCCGAACAGTGCGAATGTCGTTCCGGCGAAGACCGCGGGCGCGCTCTCCATGTCCGTACCATCCCGTCCCCGAGTGCCAGGACGGCGAGGCTGGCACGCCGGGACGACACCGGCGCGAACGACGGGTGAACGGCGGGCGCGGGCGACCGGCCAGTGGGCGGGACGGCGGCCGGGCGACGGCCGCGGCCCGACGCCGGGCCGCTCCGGCCGGCCGGCCGGGCTTCCGGCGGACCTTCGGACCTCGGCCGGACCGGCGCTTCTCTGACGGACTGGTGGTTCGCGGAGGGACCGGTGGTTCTCGGACGGACCGGTGGTTCGCTGAGGGACCGGTGGTTCGCGGACGCCCGCAGGCGGACCGGCGGTTCTCGGACAGATGCAGGCGACCGGCGGTCAGACGGCCGCGGCCGGCGGGCCCACCGGGTCGAGGAAGCCCTCCTCGACCAGCAGCCTGATGGACTGCGGGGTGCGGTCCCTGAGCACCACCGGGTCCTCACCGAGCAACTGGGCGATGGCGTCCAGGATCTGCCCGGCGGAGAGCGTCCCGTCACACACGCCGGCGAAGCCCGCCCCCACCGTGTCGACCTTGGTCGCCCTGCGCATACCGCGGTTCTGCCGGAGGATCACATGTTCGGGGTCCTCGGCGCCCGGCATGCCGACCTGCTCCTGCACCACCTCGGGCGCGAGCCTGAAGTACCCGGCGAGGAGGGCCGCGTCGTCGTGGTCGCGCAGATAGTCCCTGCGCTCGAAGTGCGCCCGTACGGTCTCGCCGAGCGGCTGCTCGACCGGGTGCGGCCACTCCTCCACCACGATCGACGGACGGTCGGACCCCGACTTGTGCAGCGTGATCCAGCCGAAGCCGACCGCCTTGGTCCGCCGGGCGTCGAACTCGTCGAGCCACGCCTCGTACCGCTCGGCGTAGGCGTCGGGGTCCGCGCGGTGGTCGCCGCTGTCGCGCAGCCACAGCTCCGCGTACTGCGTGATGTCCTGCACCTCGCGCTGCACGATCCACGCGTCGCAGCCGCGCGGCACCCAGGAGCGAAGCCGGTCCTGCCACTCCTCGCCTTCCACATGCTGCCAGTTGGCCAGGAACTGGGCGTATCCCCCCGTGTTCAGATGGGCACCGGCCTCCGACACGAGCGAGCGGCAGAGATCGTCCCCGCCCATCCCGCCGTCCCGGTAGGTCAGCCGGGCTCCGGGCGAGATGACGAACGGCGGGTTGGACACGATCAGGTCGTACGCCTCGCCCGCCACCGGCTCGAAGAGCGAACCGTCGCGGAGGTCCGCCGCGGGGGCACCGGACAGCGCGAGGGTGAGACGGGTGAAGGCGAGCGCCCGCGGGTTGAGGTCGGTGGCCGTCACAGCAGTCGCGTGCTGCGCGGCGTGCAGCGCCTGGATGCCTGATCCGGTACCGAGGTCGAGCGCCCGCCCGACAGGCGTACGAACGGTGATCCCGGCGAGCGTGGTGGACGCCCCGCCGACCCCCAGCACCACGCCTTCGTCATGGCTGCCGATGCCACCGGCGCCACCGACCCCGCACCCCGGGTCCGAGACGATGAACCAGTCCTGCCCCTCCGGGCCTCCGTACGGCCTGACGTCCACCGTCGCCCGTACGCCGTCGTCCGCGCGCACCACCCAGCCGTCCGTGACGCACTCCTCCAACGGCAGTGCGGCCGCGGCCTGCTCGGCGGGGACGGTCTGCTGGAGCAGGAAGAGCCGCACCAGCGTCTCCAGCGGTGTCCGGCCACGCGTGGCGCGCAGCGCGGGCACCGTCTCGCTGCGGGCCAGCGCGGCGTACGCGGGCGCGCCGAGCAGGTCGAGCAGGCCGTCCGCGGTGAACGCGGCGGCGAGCAGCGCCTCACGGATCAGGGGCGAGTGGTCGGGCGCGGGAAGACTGGTCGTACTCACCGCTCCATTGTGGCTGCTCCCACTGACAACGCCCGCACCGAGCGCGGCGGACAGCGGAAAACCGCTGATGGCTGACACCCCGGCCGCGGTCGGGGTGTCAGCCATCAGCGGTCGCCGGCCGGTCGGCCGGGCTCCGCCGCGCTACGCCTTGGAGGGCGCGACGGTGGGGGACGGCGAGGACGTCGCGACCTTGCACGCGTCCTGGTTGAGCAGCGCCTTGCCCGTGTCGCCGGAGAAGAGCTTCTTGTAGGCGGTCTCGTCGATCTTCTTCATGTTCTCGCCGATGCTCTTGAGGCCGTCGGAGAACTTCTGCTGGTCCTTGACGTTCAACGCGTCGACCTGCTTCTTCAGGCCGGCGTACGCCTTCGAGTTGGCGTTCAGCTCGGTGATGGCGTCCTGCTGGATCTTCTTGCCGTCGTCACCGGGCGGCGGCCCGGCCTTCTTGAGCCCGGCGGCGATGGCCGCGTCGGCCGAGGACAGGTCCTGGAACGCGGCCGAGTCGGCCTTCTGGATGTCCGCGGGCTTGCCGTCCGCCGCCACGGCGGTGATCTGCTGGTTGGCCTTGTTGATCTTCGTCAGCTGGGGCCCGATGTCGCCGCAGAGCGACTTGGCCCAGTCGTTCGTCTTGTCACTGCTGCTGTCACCGCAGCCCGACAACGCCAGTACCAGTACCGCACCGCCGGACAGTGCGGCAGCAAGCTTCTTGTTCACCGGATTGGTCCCTTCCAAGGCTCTCGGCCCCGGAACATACACGCCAAGTGGGCGACATTCGCGTGTCGTGCGCCCGTTTTTGACCGCATTAAAGCCATTTGCACCAAAACGGGGCGGGAGAGACAAGGCTCACGGGAGCAGGACCATGCACCGGCATACAGCGAGGGGCGGACATGCCGTCAGCACGGCCTGACCGCCCCCCGCCTGATGGGCCATTACCGGCGCCGCACAGGAGCTGCACCGGGGCTGTCGGGCGCCCCTGATCGGTACAGCCCGCGCTCCCCACAGCTAGGGGCTGTCCTGGGCGGCCACCGCAGGGCCCGCCGTCTCGCCGGCTTCTTCCTCCGCTCCGCCCACGGAGACGCCCCGCCGCTTCGACACGTACACCGCGCCGACGATGACCACGATGGCGACCGCCGCCACCACGGCCCGCACCGGAGCACTGGCGTTGTCCCCGTAGCTGAACCTCACCACCGCGGGCGCGATCAGCAGCGCCACCAGGTTCATCACCTTGAGCAGCGGGTTGATCGCCGGGCCCGCCGTGTCCTTGAACGGGTCGCCGACCGTGTCGCCGATGACGGTCGCCGCATGGGCGTCGCTGCCCTTGCCGCCGTGGTGGCCGTCCTCGACGAGTTTCTTGGCGTTGTCCCACGCGCCACCGGAGTTGGCCAGGAAGACGGCCATCAGGGTGCCGGCCCCGATCGCGCCCGCGAGGAACGAGCCGAGCGCCCCGACGCCGAGGGTGAAACCGACCGCGATGGGCGCCATCACCGCGAGCAGGCCCGGCGTGGTCAGCTCGCGCAGGGCGTCCTTGGTGCAGATGTCGACCACCCGGCCGTACTCGGGCTTCTCGCTGTAGTCCATGATCCCGGGGTGCTCGCGGAACTGCCGCCTGACCTCGTAGACCACGGACCCGGCCGAGCGTGAGACCGCGTTGACGGCGAGCCCCGAGAAGAGGAAGACGACCGCGGCGCCGAACATCAGGCCCACCAGGTTGTTGGGCTGGGAGATGTCCATGCTCAGGCCGAGTTCACCCGCCTTGGCGTGTACGTCGTCGACGGCCGTGGCGAGGGCGTCGCGGTAGGAACCGAAGAGCGCCGAGGCCGCGAGCACCGCCGTCGCGATGGCGATGCCCTTGGTGATGGCCTTGGTGGTGTTGCCGACCGCGTCCAGGTCGGTGAGCACCTGGGCGCCCGCGCCTTCGACGTCGCCGGACATCTCGGCGATGCCCTGCGCGTTGTCGGAGACCGGGCCGAAGGTGTCCATCGCGACGATGACACCGACGGTGGTGAGCAGGCCCGTTCCTGCCAGAGCCACCGCGAAGAGGGCGAGCATGATCGACGTACCGCCGAGCAGGAACGCCCCGTACACCCCGAGCCCGATGAGCAGCGCGGTGTAGACAGCGGACTCCAGCCCGATGGCGACCCCCGCGAGCACCACGGTCGCGGCGCCGGTGAGTGACGACTTGCCGATGTCCCTGACCGGGCGGCGGCTGGTCTCGGTGAAGTAGCCGGTCAGCTGCTGGATGAGCGCGGCCAGGACGATACCGATGGCGACCGCCACCAGGGCGAGGGTCCTCGGATCGCCGCTGTGCGCCCGGATGGTCGCGTCGGTGACGCCGTGCAGGTCGCCGTACGAACCGGGCAGATAGGTGTAGACCGCCGCGGCCACCAGGACCAGGGAGATCACGGCGGAGATGAAGAAGCCGCGGTTGATCGCGGACATCCCGCTGCGGTCGGAGCGCCGCGGGGCGACCGCGAAGATTCCGATCATCGCGGTGACCACGCCGATCGCCGGGACGATCAGGGGGAAGGCGAGGCCGGAATTCCCGAAGGCGGCCTTACCGAGGATGAGGGCGGCGACGAGCGTGACGGCGTAGGACTCGAAGAGGTCGGCGGCCATACCCGCGCAGTCGCCGACGTTGTCACCCACGTTGTCCGCGATGGTCGCGGCGTTGCGCGGGTCGTCCTCCGGAATGCCCTGCTCCACCTTGCCGACCAGGTCGGCACCGACATCGGCGGCCTTGGTGAAGATACCGCCGCCGACCCTCATGAACATGGCGATCAGTGCGGCGCCGAGCCCGAAGCCCTCCAGCACCTTGGGCGCGTCGGCCGCGTAGACGAGCACGACGCAGGAGGCACCGAGCAGGCCGAGGCCCACGGTGAACATGCCGACCACGCCGCCCGTACGGAAAGCGATCTTCATTGCCTTGTGCGAGACAGCGGTGAGATCCTTTTCCGGCTCACCCTCCCCCGGAGTCGCTTCCCGGGCCGCTGCCGCCACGCGCACATTCGCTCTTACGGCGAGCCGCATGCCGATGTATCCGGTGATCGCCGAGAAAAGCGCACCGACCAGGAAGAAGACGGAACGCCCCGCGCGCTGGGACCAGTCGTCGGCCGGGAGCAGGAAGAGCAGGAAGAACACGACGACGGCAAAGACGCCCAGTGTGCGCAACTGCCTGCCCAGATAGGCATTCGCGCCTTCCTGCACCGCTGCCGCGATCTCTTTCATCGAATCGGTGCCCTCGCCGGCGGCCAGCACCTGACGTACCAGCAGCTGGGCGACGAGCAGGGCCGCCAGCGCCACCACGGCGATGACGATCACGATGATCCGGTTGCCGTCGGTGAGGGCCGCGGCCGCGAGGGATGTGGAGTGTTCGGACTGCTGTGGGTTGAGGAGCCCCGCCATTCGTCCTCCTTGATGCTCAGAGCTCAAGATGTGGACGGATTGTAGGGAGCGGATCCTGATCAAAACAGGGCGCGGTAAACGGAATTGATCCCCGTCTGAATAAACCTGCTCCGGAGCACAAAGAGAAAGTAATGGGGCAGAGGCATTCAATGGGATGCGCGTTGCGGCACGCAATACAACTCAGGGATCAAGGAAAACAAAAAAGGCCCTGCTGAGCAGGGCCGGTAAAGGGGACGGCAGTCCGGTCGGGGCGATCAGGGCGGTCAGGGCAGCTCGGCCGCCGATGCCGTCGGCCACGTCATACGGATGACTCCGCCGGCCTCGCCGGAAGTGACCTCCACATCGTCGACCAGACCACTGATGACCGCGAGGCCCATCTCGTCCTCACCGTCCGCGGAGCCGTCCAGGGACGGGTCGGCGCCCCCCACGGCCGGAGCGTCGGACGCCCCGGAATCCGCGGAGGCCGCACCGCCCGTACTCGGCACCTCGTCCCCGACTTCGATGGAGAAAGACTTCTCCTCCTCGATCAGTACGACGCGGACGGGCGCCGAGATGCCATTGCCGCGGTGGAGACCCACCGCACGGGAACACGCCTCGCCGACCGCGAGTCTCACTTCGTCCAGCACGGCCTCATCGACCCCGGCCCGGCGTGCCACGGCGGCCGCCACCAGGCGAGCCGTCCTCACATGTTCGGGCTGGGCGCTGAAACGGAGTTCAACGGTGGCCATGCGGTCCCCCTCAGACGTACGGGCGTGCTTCTCGGGGGGACCGGGCTGGGAGCCCGGTACCCCTGCGTTCTTCCTCCGGAGCCGTCAGTCGGTTGCCGCGACGGCTTCATCGACCGTGGTGTGGATCGGAAACACCTTGGTCAGACCGGTGATACGGAAGATCTTGAGAATGCGCTCCTGGTTGCAGACCAGGCGCAGCGAGCCCTCATGGGCACGCACGCGCTTCAGGCCGCCTACGAGCACGCCGAGTCCGGTGGAGTCGAGGAAGTCCACGCCCTCCATGTCGACGACCAGGTGGTAACTGCCGTCGTTCACCAACTCGACCAACTGCTCGCGCAGCTTGGGCGCGGTATATACATCAATCTCGCCACCGACCTCGACGACCGTACGGTCGCCACCAGGCCCGGACACATTGCGAGTCGACAGGGACAGGTCCACGGATCCTCCAGCACCTTGCTATCGAGCGGCCGCCCCACGTGGTCTCCCCGGCGGAGCCAGGGAACGGATCGCCAGCCGCGATGGCATTCAATCACTTACCAGCAGGCATGCACGACGCCTTCAGCCCATTGTCCGTCATGCCGGTGACACACTCGGTACCGATGGCCAAGAATCAACGCTCCGGACAACCCACCGGGGACACGGGTGCACGACCCGGTCCGCGGCAGATACTCGACCGTCTCTCCGCAGGGCAGAACCGGGCTTCGCGCATCACTCATACGGAGCACCTGCCCCCGCGAGCGGGGCGCCATGCCGTCTGGCCCGATCGCATCCGGCCCGAAGTGATTGCGTCCATTCAGGCACTGGGCATCGAACATCCATGGGCCCATCAGGCCACAGCCGCCGAACATGCGCTCGACGGCGAATCTGTGATCATCGCCACGGGTACGGCCTCGGGCAAGTCGCTCGCGTACCTCGCACCGGTCCTCTCGGCCCTCCTGGACGGCTCGGAGGCGCCCAACGGCCGGGGCGCCACCGCCCTCTACCTCGCCCCCACCAAGGCCCTCGCCGCCGACCAGCGGCGCTCCTTCCGGGAGCTGGCCGCGCCACTGGGCCATGGCATCAGACCGGCCGTCTACGACGGTGACACGCCCGTCGAAGAGCGCGAATGGGTACGTCAGTTCGGCAACTACGTCCTCACCAATCCGGACATGCTGCACCGCGGGATCCTGCCCTCCCACCCGCGCTGGGCCTCCTTCCTGCGCGCACTGCGGTACGTGGTCATCGACGAGTGCCACACCTACCGGGGCGTCTTCGGCTCGCATGTGGCGCAAGTGGTGCGCCGGCTGCGCCGCCTCTGCGCCCGCTACGGCTCCGACCCCGTCTTCCTCCTGGCATCCGCCACCGCGGCGCAGCCGGCTGTGACCGCGCGCCGTCTCACCGGCCTCCCCGTGCACGAGGTGGCCGACGACGCCTCTCCCCGCGGCGAACTGGTCTTCGCCCTGTGGGAGCCGCCGCTCACCGAACTCCACGGCGAGCAGGGCGCTCCCGTACGGCGTACCGCCACTGCCGAGACAGCCGACCTCCTCACCGATCTGACCGTGCAGGGTGTCCGCTCGGTCGCCTTCGTACGGTCCCGGCGCGGCGCGGAGCTGATCTCCGTCATCGCCCAGGAACGTCTGGCCCAGGTCGACCGCTCGCTGGTCTCCAGGGTCGCCGCCTACCGGGGCGGCTACCTCCCCGAGGAACGCCGCGCCATCGAAGCCGCCCTGCACTCCGGCGAACTGCTCGGCCTCGCCGCCACCACCGCCCTGGAACTCGGCATCGACGTCTCGGGGCTGGACGCCGTCGTCATCGCCGGCTACCCGGGCACCCGGGCGTCCCTCTGGCAGCAGGCGGGGCGGGCGGGCCGCTCGGGCGGCGGCGCTCTCGCCGTCCTGGTGGCCCGTGACGATCCGCTGGACACCTACCTCGTCCACCACCCGGAAGCTCTCTTCCAGCAGCCGGTGGAGTCCACCGTCCTGGACCCGGACAACCCGTACGTCCTCGCCCCCCATCTGTGCGCGGCCGCGGCGGAACTACCGCTCACAGCCTCCGATCTGGACCTCTTCGGTCCGGCGGCCGCCGGACTGATGCCGCAGCTGGAGACCGCGAAACTGCTGCGCCGCCGGGGAAAGTCCTGGTACTGGACCCGGCGGGAGCGGGCCGCGGACCTCACCGACATCCGCGGCGAGGGCGGCCGCCCCGTCCAGATCGTCGAGGCGGGCACCGGCCGGCTCCTCGGCACGGTCGACGAAGCCTCCTCCCACACCACCGTCCACGACGGCGCCGTGCACCTCCACCAAGGACGCACCTACGTGGTGAAGCACCTGGACCTGGAGGATTCCGCCGCCCTCGTCGAGGAGGCCGGGCCGCCGTACTCGACCACCGCACGGGACACCACCGCCATCGCCGTCCTGGAGACCGACACCGAAATCCCCTGGGGCACCGGGCGGCTCTGCTACGGGTCCGTCGAGGTCACCAACCAGGTGGTCTCCTTCCTGCGCCGCAGGCTCATCACCGGGGAAGTGCTCGGTGAGACCAAGCTCGACCTGCCACCCCGCACCCTGCGCACCCGGGCCGTGTGGTGGACGGTCACCGAGGACCAGCTCGATGCCGCCCGCATCAACCCGGAACAGCTCGCGGGCGCCCTGCACGCCGCAGAACACGCCTCCATCGGCATGCTGCCGCTCTTCGCCACCTGCGACCGCTGGGACATCGGGGGCGTCTCCATCCCCCTGCACCCGGACACCCTGCTGCCGACGGTCTTCGTGTACGACGGCCACCCCGGCGGGGCGGGCTTCGCCGAACGGGCCTTCCACACGGCCCGTGAATGGCTCACCGCGACCCGGGAAGCCATCGCATCCTGCGAGTGCGAAGCGGGCTGCCCCTCCTGCATCCAGTCCCCGAAATGCGGCAACGGCAACGACCCCCTGCACAAACGAGGCGCCGTACGCCTCCTCACGGAACTCCTCCGCGAAGCTCCTGCCACTGATTCACCCGATTCACCCGATCGGGCGAATCCTTCGGAGGCGGCGGAAGCAGTGGAGACGGTGGAGACAGCGCGGGCGGGCGAGGCGGGCGACCGCTCCGGGACGAGAGATCGTCCGGGGGGCCGGCCCGGGCTCTGACCCTCGGTGCATAAGGCCCGAACCGCGCCTCCGCCGTCAGGTCGGCGATCCCGTCCCTCACCGCGCACCGCACCACCCTGGCCCCCTGCGCTCCGGCCACCCTCACCGCCGCAGCACACGCGGTGCTCTGCCCCTGCAGCGCGCGGTCGGCGGCTGCCAAGGCCGCCAGGTCGGCCGCCCCACCAGCCCGGTGACGGGCCGCCACACCCTGCCCCATCGCAAGCAGGGCCGCGAAGATCACGCAGAGGGAGGCCATCGCCATGGCCACCCACACCGTCGCCGAGCCGCGGTCGTTCCGATACCGTCCGAACCTCCTCATGCTCATGTCCGTACCTCCGCCTTCTCCGACAGTGCGCGCGTTCCGCCCTTCGTCCTGCCGGCGTTGGCTGAGCCCCTGCTCCCGGCAGCCCTGACGGAGCCAGTGGCGTCACCGGGGCCGCCGGGCTCGTCAGGATTGCCGGGGATGCCCGGGCCGCTCACCCGGGACTCGTCGAGCGCGGCCGCTTCCGCCTTGAGCGTCAGGCTGAGGGCGCCGGGCCCCGGCGTCGGCGCTTCCACCCGGACCCGCCACAGCTCCCCCGCACGGTCCATCGTGACGCGGGCGCCGCGCGGGGCCGCCGACCGGGCAGCGGCGACCGCGGC
>NZ_JAAGLN010000329.1 GCF_010548145.1 Streptomyces sp. SID10853 | reverse complement strand
GGCGGCGGGCGGCGCGGGCGCGGCGGCCGGGGGAGCGGCGTACGGGTTCTGTCCGGGCGGCGGCGGGGCGTACCAGTCCTGCTGCGGCAGCTCGGGCGGCGCCGGCAGCGGGTGACCGGGCTGCTCGAAGCCGGACAGCTGGTCGGCCGTGGAGCGGTAGTCGACGGCGCCCTGCGTCATCCGCATGTACGCCTCCTCCAGCGAAGCCTGGTGCGGGGAGAGCTCCCACAGCCGTACGTCCGCGTCGTGCGCGAGGTCACTGATCCGTGCCAGCGGCAGCCCCGTCACCCGCAGCGCACCGTCCAGCTCCGGCATGACCTGCCCGCCGGCCTCGGTGAGCGCGGCCGTCAGCTTCTCGCGCTGCGGCACATCGGGGGTGCGGACCCGCGCGAAGTCCGCCGAGTTGTGCGAGATGAAGTCCTTGACGCTCATGTCCGAGAGCAGCTGGCCGCGGCCGATCACGATCAGATGGTCGGCGGTGAGGGCCATCTCGCTCATCAGATGCGACGAGACGAAGACGGTACGGCCTTCCGCGGCAAGGGACTTCATCAGATTGCGGACCCAGAGGATGCCCTCCGGGTCGAGGCCGTTGACCGGCTCGTCGAAGAGCAGCACCTGCGGGTCGCCCAGCAGCGCGGCGGCGATGCCCAGGCGCTGCCCCATACCGAGCGAGAAGCCCTTGGAGCGCCTGCGGGCCACGTCCTGGAGGCCGACGACCCCCAGCACCTCGTCGACCCGGGAGGCCGGGATACCGGAGAGCTGCGCCAGCGACAGGAGATGGCTGCGCGCGCTGCGGCCGCCGTGCACCGCCTTGGCGTCGAGCAGCGCGCCGACCTGGCGGGGAGCGTTGGGCAGCTTGCGGAAGGGGTGGCCGCCGACCGTGACATGGCCGGAGGTCGGCTGGTCGAGGCCGAGGATCATGCGCATGGTGGTCGACTTCCCGGAGCCGTTGGGCCCCAGGAAGCCGGTCACCATGCCGGGCCGTACCTGGAAGGAAAGGTTGTACACGGCCGTCTTGGCGCCGTAGCGCTTCGTCAGGCCGACTGCCTCGATCATTCTCCAGCCCCATCGACGTTTTTCGTGTCGTCGGGGCCTGGCCGCGCGCGGCCGAACACCCCCGTATGAGTGAGGAGGATATCCAGCCCTTGACGGTTCCGGCCAAGTCGCGCCGACCGGCGGTAACCGGCCACCGGTGCCGTGAACGGCCGTCAGGCGTCGCGCTTCTTCAGCAGGACGTAACCCGCGAGCACCGCCGCCACCACCCACAGGGCCATGATGCCCAGCCCGCCCCAGGGCCCGTACGGGGCGTCATTGCTGTTCGACACCACCTGGGTGATCTTGCTCCCGGCCTGGTCGGGAAGGTACTCGCCGACCTTCTTGGTGGCGGAGACGCTCCCCAGGATGTTGGAGATCAGGAAGAAGAACGGCATCAGGATGCCCAGCGACAGCATCGGACTGCGCAGCAGCGAGGCGACCCCCATCGAGAACATCGTGATCAGTGTCATGT
The DNA here is from genome assembly GCF_010548145.1 of Streptomyces sp. SID10853. Lineage (GTDB taxonomy): Bacteria > Actinomycetota > Actinomycetes > Streptomycetales > Streptomycetaceae > Streptomyces. The sequence continues at coordinate 4,470 of NZ_JAAGLN010000329.1, read as the reverse complement.
ACAGCGCGGCGCCGATGACCGCCCGCAGCACACCGGGGTCACCGATGTGGGAACGGTGGCTGCCGAGCAGCGCCTGGCCGAGGAAGTACGTCGCGAAGCTCGTCACCACACCGATGACGAACGCCAGGACCGTGGCCACCACGATCTTGCTGAAGTAGAAGGTGGCGCGCTGCGGCACGGCCGCCAGCGACATCCGGATCATCCCGGTGCTGTACTCGTTCGACACCACCAGCACCCCGAAGACGATCAGCGCGAGCTGACCGAGCACGATCCCCGCGAAACTCACCGACGTCGGGTCGAAGGTGAGCTGGTCCGAGCGGCTCATATTGCTGAACTGCGAGTTCGAGAGGGCGCTGAACAGCGCCCCGAATGCCACCGTCACCACCAGCGCGCTCGCCAGTGTCCAGACGGTGGACTGCACCGAGCGGATCTTGGTCCACTCCGACTTCATCACCTGGGCGGCCGCCATGGTCAGGCCCCCCTCTGCGGGTTCTGGCCCCAGCGGGGCTGCTGCTGCGGGTTCTGACCCCACCCGGGCTGCCCGCCCTGCTGAGGTGATCCCGGTGGCGGGCCGTTGCTGCCGTCGTGTGCGTGGTACTCCACCGACTCCGCGGTGAGCTGCATGAACGCCTCTTCGAGTGAAGCCTGCTGAGGACTGAGCTCATGGAGGACGAGCTGGTGCCGGGCGGCGAGTTCGCCGATGTCGGCCGCGGCCGTGCCGTCCACTTCGAGCGTGCCGTCGCCTGCCGAGACCGGCTTGTACCCGGCCTCGTGCAGGACGTCGAAGAGCTGCTCCTGCTGCGGGGAGCGCAGCCGCACGTACGACCGCGAGTTCTCCGCGATGAACTGGGCCATGCTGGTGTCGGCCATCAGCCGCCCCTGCCCGATGACCACCAGATGGTCGGCGGTGAGGGCCATCTCGCTCATCAGGTGCGAGGAGACGAAGATGGTGCGGCCCTGCCCGGCGAGCGACTTCATCAGGTTGCGGATCCAGTGGATGCCCTCCGGGTCCAGACCGTTGACCGGCTCGTCGAACATCAGGATCTCCGGGTCGCCGAGCAGCGCCCCCGCGATGCCGAGCCGCTGCCCCATGCCGAGCGAGAAGCCCTTCGCGCGCTTCTTGGCCACCGCGGAGAGGCCGACGGTCTCCAGGACCTGGCCGACCCGGGACGCCGGGATGCCGTTGCTCTGGGCGAGGCAGAGCAGATGGTTGTAGGCGGTGCGTCCGCCGTGCATGGTCTTGGCGTCGAGCAGCGCGCCGATGTGCCGCAGCGGGTTCTTCAGGTCCGCGTAGTGCTTGCCGTCGATCCTTACGTCTCCCCCCGTGGGGTTGTCCAGGCCGAGGACCATCCGCATCGTGGTGGACTTGCCGGCGCCGTTGGGCCCCAGGAAGCCGGTGACGATGCCCGGCCGCACACTGAAGGTCAACTGGTCGACGGCCGTCTTCTCGCCATAACGTTTGGTCAGCCCCGAGAGCTCGATCACTGCGTTCCGCCTCGTCGTTTCGGGTATTCGCCTGGCCTTCCCCCTGCCCCCGGCCGGGCCGCGGAATCCTGAGGGCAGCTCGGTGGCCAGGCTAGGCGCACAGCAAGCCCCCCGCCACCGGAATGACGGGGGGCTTGCCTGTGCGGTACGCGGGACCGCGGACGTACGGAGACGCAGCCCCGGGGGAGAGGCGACGTATCAGCAGACCGTCAGGTCAGCGGGCCGTGGACCGACGGGTCCCTGGCTCAGCGGGCCCGTAGCTCAACGGGTCCCTGGCTCAGCGGGTCTGCTGAGCCGGGACTCCGCGGGAGGCCGGCTCCTCGTCGGCCGGGGTACCGGCGGCGGCGACCGCGGCACCGGTCAGCGTGGCCAGCATCTCGCGGACGTTGGTCAGCTGCGCGTTGATCGAGTCGCGGCGGTTGGTGAGCGCCGCCAGCTCGCGCTCCGATTCGCTGCGGATCCGGTCGGCCTTGGCGTTCGCGTCGGCCACGATGTCCTCGGCCTGGCGCTGAGCCGTCTCCACCGTCTGACGGGCGCGGCGCTCGGCGTCCGTACGCAGCTTCTCCGCCTCCAGACGGAGCTGCTCGGCGCGGTGCTCGATCTCGGCCAGACGCTTCTCGGCCTTGGCCTGACGCGAGGCCAGGTCGCGCTCCGACTGCTCGCGGCGCTTGGCCAGGTTCGTCTCGAAGTCCGCGGCGGCCTGGGCGGCCTTGGCGCGGGTCTCCTCGAAGAGCGCGTCGGCCTCCTCACGCTTGGACTGCGCGTCCTTCTGAGCCTCGGAACGCAGCGTGGACGCCTCGCCCTTGGCCTTCTCGACGATCCGGACGCCCTCGTCCTCGGCCTTGGCCTTGCGCTCGGCGGCGAAGGACTCGGCGTCGTTGCGGACCTGCTGGGCGGCCGACTCGGCCAGCTCACGGTGCTGTTCGGACGCGCGGCGGGCCTCCTCACGGAGGTCCTTCGCCTCCTCCTCGGCGAGCCGGAGGATCTTCTCGACGCGCGCGCCGAGACCCGCGTACGACGGCTCCGCGTCGTTGACCTGGGCCTGCGCGTTCTGCGTCTCGAGGTGGAGTTCCTCGATGCGCTTTTCCAGAGAGGTGATCCGTGCCAGAGCGCTGTCACGGTCGGCGACGAGCTTGGTAATGCGGTCATCCACCTGACCGCGGTCGTAACCACGCCGCACGAGCTCGAAGCCGAATGGGGAGGAAGTGTCGCTCATGGGGTTCCTGTCGAATGAGACCGGTGAGGTGATAGAGGGAATCCTAGGGGCCGAAGCGGCGTGTCATCGAGCGGATGCCCGTTTGATCTGGAGAATGTCCAGCCTTTTGAGTGGCTAGCCATCAGATGGCTTGCCACTCGAACGAGTTCCTCCTGCTGCCGCACCGGCCTTGACGCCGTCTGCCGCCTTGCCGCCCCCGGTCGGCGCCTCGAAGGATTCCAACGCCTCCAGCACGTCCTGGACACGGGAGATCTCGGCCTGGATGTCCGCCCGACGGCGCATCAGTACATCGTGTTCGTGGGTGGCTTCCTCGATGAGGTGGTCCGACTCGGCCACGGCGTCCGCCTTGAGCTGCTCGGCCTCCTGTATCAGGCCGGCCTTCTTCTGCTCGGCCTCCTTCAGGAGGGCCTCGGCCCGCTTGACGGCAGCGATCCGCACACTGGCCGCCTCCGACTCGGCGTCGGCCACCAGCTCCTTGGCCTTCTCCTCGGCCTCGGCCTGCTGGTCGGCGGCCGCCTTCAGCAGCTTGTCGACGCGTTCCCCCGCGGACTTCAGCTGCTCGGCGGTCTCCCGGCGGGCCCGCTCGTGCAACTCCTCGATCTCCGCCGTCACCCGGTCCCGCAGCTCCTCGGACCGCTCCCTTATGGCGGTCGCGTCCCGGCGTGCGCCGACGAGCAGTTCGTCGGCGTCCGTACGGGACCGCTCCACCAGGCTGTTGCCCTCGACGGTCGCGTCGGCGGTGATCCGGTCGGCCTCCTGGCGGGCCGCTCCGACCATCGTGTCGGCCTGCGCCTCGGCCTCGGTGGCGGTGCGCAGCGCCTCCTCCTGGGCCTTCGACATCAGCTGGTCGGCCTGTTCCGCCGCGTCCGCGCGGCGCTTGGACGCCACCTCGCGGGCCTCGTCCAGCACCCGGTCGGACTCCGACTGGGCCTCGGCGCGCAGCTGTTCGGCAGCGGCGGCGGCCTCGGCCCTGACCCGCTCGGCCTCCACCCTGATCCGCTCGGCGGCCTGCTGGGCGGAGCCGACCGTCTCGGCCGCCTCGGCCCGCATCCGCTCCGACTCGCCGGAAGCCTCCGAGATCAGCGCGTCCGCCTGGCCGGCGGCGTCCGACCTGATGCGGTTGGCGTCCTCGCGGGCGTCCGCCCTGGCGCGGGCCGCGTCCTGCTCGGCCGACGCCACCGCGTCGGACGCCTCGGTCCGCATCCGCTGGGCGTGCTCCGCGGTGTCCGAGCGCAGCTTGTCCGACTCGGCGATCGCCTCCGAAACGGTGCGCTCCGCCAGCGACTTGGCGGCCTCCGCCTCCTCCTGGGCGATGCTCCGGATGCGGCTCGCGTCCTCGGAGGCGCGCTCCCGCTCGGCGTGCGCGTCGGAGCGGACCCGGTCCGCCTCCTCCTGCGCCTCGGTCCTGGTCCGCTCGGCCGCGTGCTCCGCCGCCGAGCGCAGCCCGGTGATCTCCTGCTCGGCCTGGTCCTGGAGCCCGGCCACGGAGTCCCGTACCTGCTGGGCGGTCTGCTCGGCCGCCGACACCAGCTCGCCGGCCCTGCGGTCCGCCTCCTCGACCAGCCGGGCGGCCTCGGCCTGCGCCTCCTCCACCCGCTTGCGCGCGGACGCCAGCAGCTCCTCGCTCTGGCCGCGGGCCTGGACCCGCTCCTGCTCGGCCTCGGCGCGGGCCGACGAGAGGGTCTCATCGGCCTCCCTGCGGCGCCTGTTGGCCTCCTCCTGGGCGGCGGCGAGCGCCTCCTGCGCCTCCGTGCCCACGCGCTCGGCGG
>NZ_JAAGLN010000328.1 GCF_010548145.1 Streptomyces sp. SID10853 | reverse complement strand
CCCCCTTCCGGCCTGGCCGCCCCGGTCGGCGCACCACTCGCCGGCCCAGCCACCGGCCGAGCCCCCGCAGCAACCGGGCGGACGTCATCGCCGGGCCGCGGGGCCTCCCGGCTCGCGCGGGCTTCCTCCAGCGCCAGAATCAGACTCGTCCTGCACCAGAGGATCTCGTCGGGATCGTCCGGCGCCAGCAGCCGCTCCGCCACCTCCCGCGCAGCCGGGGAGTCCGGGCGCACAGCCACCGGGTCCGGCCGGAGCCTGTTCAGATACGCGCGCTCGTACGGATCGTCCACCACCTCCGCGAGCTGCACCGGATCGAGTGCGCCGGCCAGCACGGCGGCGCGGGCCCAGGCCCCGTCCGCCCGCCGCAGCAACAGCGCCTGCCTGCGCCCCCGCCAGTTCCGCGCACGCCAGTCCTCCCCCGCACCCAGCCTGCCGCGCAGCGGTTCCGGGGTACGACCCGTGAGCAGCGCGGGCTGGTCCTCCGCGAACTTCTCGACATCCGCGGCGAGATACATCCAGACCACGGCGCGATAGCGGTTCAGATGGAACGACACGGGCGTGAAGCAGCCGGCCCGCGCCAGCCTGGTGAACCGGGCCCGGCTGATGCCGATGAGTTCGGCTGCCGCGGCCGTCCCCACCGCCCTCACCCGCCCCCGCAAGATGTCCGGAAACCCCTCCACGGCCCTCAGCCGGTCGACCTCCTCCCTGGCGATCCGCCGCCGAGCGCCGACCGCATCCGCCGTGACCCCGACCAGGCCGAGCTGCACGGCCAGCTCGAACTCCCCCCGCTTCAGGTCAAGTTCCTGAGCGGCCTGGCCGAAAGTCAGCGACCTCCCGGCGCCTCCCACCGCGGCCGTCTCGCGTCCGCGATCTGCTTCGGTAACAGCCATGACATCCTCCCCCGTGACGAACGAATACTCTCTGTAATCAGAGTAGCCGGGAGGGGCCCAGCACCGGACCGCCCTGTGGATAACTCCGTGCGCCGGACGGACTGCGCAGGTCAGCGAGGTGCCATCAGGCAGTCGAAGACGGGTGCCACCGGGTCATGGACGGGGTGTCACCACGTCGCGGACGTGGGGTCGTCGGGCTGCCTGGCGGCGACCGCCAGGTGTTCACCGACCCGGTTGACGAGCAGGGTCATCTCGTACGCTATCTGCCCCATGTCCGCCTCGGCCGTGCCCAGTACGGCGAGACAGCTGCCCTCCCCCGCCGCGGTGACGAAGAGGATTCCCTCGTCGAACTCGACCATCGTCTGACGGACGCCGCCCGCGCGGAAGTGCCGTCCCGACCCTTTGGCGAGGCTGTGCAGACCTGAGGCGACCGCGGCCAGATGCTCCGCGTCCTCCCGCACCAGTTCCTTGCTCACCCCGGTGACCAGCCCGTCGTTGGACAGCACCATCGCGTACCGAACGTGCTCCACCCGGTCCGTCAGGTCGTCCAGCAGCCAGTCGAGTCCCTTGCTCAGCGCCATGTCCCGGCCCTCCCCCTTGATTCCGTTCCCCGGTCCCTCGAACTGCGGCCAGCCTTCACCACAGCCGCGCTCCGGGCAAGGAGACGCGTTCCGGACCGGTTCGGTTCGGATTCGGCTCAGGTTCGGCTCGGGTTCGGGTGCGACCTCGACTCGGGTTCGGGTGCGACCTCGACTCGGGTTCGGGTGCGACCTCGGCTCGGGTCCGGGTGCGACCCCGGCTCGGGTTCGACTTCCGACTCGGTTCCGGTGCGACCTCGGCCCGGGTCCGACTTCCGACTCGGTTCCGGCCGGGTTTCGGATCGCGACGTGGCCGTGCACGGCTGATGATGTGGGCATGGCCCAGCAGATGACCGAAGAACAGTGGCGGGCATTCGTCTCGCACTCCACTCGTACCGGCAAGCTCTCGACCGTACGCGCCGACGGGAGCCCGCACATCGCCCCGATCTGGTTCGTCCTGGACGGCCAGGACCTGGTGTTCAACACGGGCAGGACCACCGTCAAAGGCCGGAATCTGGCCCGTGACGGACGCGTGGCCCTGTGCGTGGACGACGACCGCCCGCCGTTCGCGTTCGTCGTGCTCCAGGGGCACGCGACGCTGAGCGAGGACCTGGCCGAGGTTGGGCACTGGGCCGGCCGGATCGGCGCCCGTTACATGGGCGAGGGGCGCGCGGCTGAATTCGCCGAGCGCAACGGCGTACCGGGCGAAATGCTCGTGCGGGTGCGGATCGAGAAGGTCCTCGCACAGGCCGACGTGGCGGATTAGCAGGCGCCCGGCCTGCGCGCCCGCGCACGCCAGCGTGCCAGACCCGCCGTGAACCGTCCGGGCGCCTCCTGCCGTACACCTGCAATATCGTTCAGTACTCGCTCCTTCAGCCCGGCGGGCACACCGGTCCGCAGCGCGCTGCCGAGCCGCGCCGCGGTCGCGGCCAGTTCGTCCGACTCCTGTGAGCACGCCGGGCACTCCGCGCAGTGCGCCAGGAACATCGCCCGTTCGTCGTCGGCGAGTGCGTGCAGCGCATAAGCACCGATCGCCGTATGCGCGTCATCCACTGGCACCGCACCCTCCCGGTCTCCGGACCGGCGGGGAGCCGGCAGCCATTCACCGTTCATTCGGTGGTGGGAGGGCCCGGGATTGGTCCCGGGTGCCGCAGGTCAGCCGAATGCCGCAGCGATCGCTCGGCCATCGCCCTGACCAATCCGGCGGCCGGTCGGTTCCGAAGAACAGACCGTGACCAAAAATCCCAGCAAATGGATCCGCATGCCGCTGGCGGCGCTGTGCGGGCTGCTCTCAGGTTATGCGGCTCTGGCGGTCGCCGAACTGGTCTCGGCTGCCGTCCGCCCCGAGTCGGGGCCGGTCGTGGCAGTGGGTTCCGCGGCCATCGACCGCACTCCCCCGGCGCTCAAGGACTGGGCGATCCGCCACTTCGGCACCAACGACAAGCTGGTCCTCCAGCTCGGCATCCTCGCCGTCCTCACCCTCCTCGCCGCCGTTCTCGGGGCGCTGGCACTGCGCCATCGGCGGATCGGCGCGGCCGGGGTCCTGGTCTTCGGCGTCATCGGCAGCGTGGCGGCGACCAGCCGCCCCGACACCACCGGTTTCCCCGATGCCCTGCCGTCCATCGTCGGCGCCGTCGTCGCGGCATGCCTGCTGTACTGGCTGGTCGGGCGTCTCGCCCCGGCGGCTCCGGTCACCGGGACTGCCCATACCGGCCGGACCATCGGCGCAGCCGGAACAGGCCCCACCACCGAGCCCGACGAGACCGACGAGCCCGCCCACAACACCAAGAACACGGAGCCCGACGAGCCCGAGACCGCACACCCGAGTCCCGCCGGGGCCGTCCACGAGATGACCGGTCCCGAGGGTGAGCGAGGCTGGGACAGGCGCGGTTTCGTCATCGCCGCGACCGCCGCCGCCGCTGTGTCCACGGGCGCAGGAGCGCTGGGCAGATCGCTCAACAACGCCAGCGGGGGCAACGCCGTGGCATCCCGCAACAGCGTCACGCTGCCCAGGCCCGCCTCCCCCGCCGCCCCCATTCCCAAGGGCGCCCAGCTGCGGGTCCCCGGCGCGAGCCCGTTCGTCACCCCCAACGCGGACTTCTACCGGGTGGACACCGCCCTCGTCGTCCCCAAGGTCGATGCCAACAGCTGGAAGCTGAGCATCCACGGCAAGGGCGTCACCCGCCCCCTCACCGTGGACTTCAAGAACCTGCTGCACCGGGATCTGATCGAGCGCACCATCACGCTGACCTGTGTGTCGAACGAGGTCGGCGGACCGTACGTCGGCACCGCCCGCTGGATCGGCGTACGCCTGGCCGATCTGCTCGCTGAGGCCGGTGTGAAGCCGCCGTCCAAGGGCGGACCCGCCGATCAGCTGGTGGCGCGCTCGGTGGACGGCATGACGATCGGGAGCCCCGTCGAGGACGTCATGGACGGCCGTGACGCGATGCTCGTGGTCGGCATGAACGGCCGGCCGCTGCCGTTCGAGCACGGTTTCCCGGTGCGGATGCTCGTCCCGGGGCTGTACGGATACGTGTCGGCCTGCAAGTGGATCCAGGACATCGAACTCACCACGTTCGACGACTACGACCCGTACTGGGTGAAGCGGGACTGGTCCAGGCTCGGCCCCATCAAGACCGAGTCGCGCATCGATACACCCAAGCCCTTCGCCCGCCCGAAGACCGGGAACACCGTGATGATCGCCGGGGTGGCGTGGGCCCAGCACCGCGGTGTCGAGCGGGTCGAGGTCCGTATCGACGACGGGCCGTGGAACAGCGCCCACCTCGCGTCACAGGCCACCACCGACACCTGGCGCCAGTGGTCCTTCCCCTGGAAGCCCACCGCGTCGGGCAGCCACACCCTGACCGTCCGGGCGACCGACCGCACCGGCGCGACACAGACGTCGAAACGGACCGACACGATTCCGAACGGTGCGAGTGGCTGGCACTCGGTCGTCGTCACGGCGGAGTGACACACCTCGCGGCGCCCCGGGCACCGGCCCTCGCCGCCTCCCGGCACCTGCACCCGCGGCGTCCCAGCCCCGGCCGGGTCGGCATACTCGGCGGTACCCGTACTTCTCCTGGAGTGAACTGATGGCATCAACACCCACGCCCGGCCAAGCCGTTGCGGACTTCTCGCTCCCCGGCGGAGTCCTGAGCAACGACGTCTTCGAGCGACGGGATTTCGTACTGAGCGAGCAGCGCGGGCATCCGCTGGTCCTCGCGTTCTACCCCGGCGACGACACCAGCGTCTGCACCAAGCAGCTCTGTTCGTACTCCAGCGGCCTGGAGACGTTCACCGACTGCGGCGCCGAGGTCTGGGCGATCAGTCCGCAGAGCGTGGACAGCCATGAGGAGTTCGCCAGGAAGTACGGCCTCCGTATGCCGCTGCTCGCCGACACCGACCGGTCCGTGGCACGCGCCCTGGGCATCGCGGCCCCGGGGATCGGCCTGCGCCGCGCCGTGTTCCTCATCGCCCCCGACGGGACGCTCCACTGGAAGCATGTCGCGCTGCTGGGCGCGACGTTCCAGTCGACGGAGACGCTGGCCAGGCAGCTGGCCGGCCTCGGCGCCACCGGCGGCTGACACGCGCACCCACGGGCAGGCGTGTGAACCCACGGGCAGGCATGCGCACCACGGCAGGCGTGTCACGTGTGGCTCGCGGGCTGGTCAGCGGGCGGCGGCCTGCCGTGCGCGCCGCTCCCGCCTCTCCTGCCGTGCGCGCCAGTACGGGTTGTCGTGCGGCAGACCGCCGGACACTCTGCCGTACATCCCGAAGGTCATCAGCAGGAGTCCGACCACAAAGCTGAACAGAACGTTCTGCATGTGAAATGCCAGGAAGTTGGAGCTGGTGCCGATCAGGGCGAGGTTGACGAAGCCGCTGATGATGAAGGCCACGCCGATGACCATGTTGAGCGTCGACGCGATGTTCCCGCCGATGACAGAGCCCGCGAGCAGGATCATGCCGATCACGATCGACAGGACGCTCAGCGCGCCGTTGGTGTTCAGTCCGGCGACCATGTCTCCGCCGGTGCTGAAGAACCCGATCTTGTCGATCACGCCGAGTACCCCGAAGACCACCAGAGCGAGGCCCATCAGACCGGCCCCGAACCGGTAGACGCGGCTCAGTCTGTGGTCGACCGGCAGATGTTCGTCCAGCACGAAGCGGGTCCGGGGAGCGCGCACGGTATGGCTCGTAGCCATCTCTGGTCCTCCTCCGTTTCCGGAGGCATCCCGCCCCGGTCGGCCGATCAGGATGTACTCGATGGACCGATATGCCCCCATTTGCTGTTACTCATGGTATTCGATGGCGGGCGACAGAGGGACACGGGCGAGGGATACGGGCGGCCGCGGAGCCCGCACCCGTATCCCACCCACCCGGCACCACCGGGAGGGGCATCATCTCCTCATGACCGATGACCACACACACGTCCAGGAGTTCTTCGGCGCCCGGGCCGCCGGCTGGGACGCTCGGTTCCCGGACGACGGGCCCGCCTATGCCGCCGCCGTCGCGGACATGGGGCTGCGCCCCGGCGACGCCGTGCTCGACGCGGGCTGCGGCACCGGAAGGGCCCT
>NZ_JAAGLN010000327.1 GCF_010548145.1 Streptomyces sp. SID10853 | reverse complement strand
CGCCCCCGGCGGCGCCGCGCGTCCCGGCGGCCGCCGAGCCCGGTCGCAGTCCGCTGAGGAAGCGGCTCGCGCGGCGGGAGGCCCTGCCGCCGGGCGACCTGGACAGCGCCCAGGAGAGCGTGAGGTGGAGCCGGGCCCTGGTGACCCCCACATAGAGCAGCCGACGCTCCTCCTCGACCTGCTCCTCCGTCTTGGCGTAGGTGATCGGCATCATTCCCTCGGTCAGCCCCACCAGGAACACCGCGTCCCACTCCAGGCCCTTCGCCGAGTGCAGCGAGGCCAGCGTGACGCCCTGGATGGTCGGGGCGTGCTGCGCGGCCGCCCGCTCGTCCAGCTCCGCGACCAGGTCCGAGAGGGTCGCCCCCGCCCTGGCCCCGGCGAAGTCCTCGGCCAGGCGCACCAGCGCGGCCAGCGACTCCCACCGGTCCCGGACCGCCCCGGATCCCGCGGGGGGCTCCGCCCGCCACCCCTTGGTGCCGAGCACCGCCCGCACCTGGGACGGCAGGTCCACCGCGTCGTCGAGGAGCGGGTCGTTGCCGCCGGCCCTGGCGGCGCCGCGCAGCGCGACGCCCGCCTCGCGCACCTCGGGCCGTTCGAAGAACCGCTCGGCTCCGCGCAGCTGGTACGGCACCCCCGCGTCGGCCAGCGCCTGTTCGTAGACCTCGGACTGGGCGTTGATCCGGTACAGCACGGCGATCTCGGAGGCGGGGACACCCGCCGCGATCAGGTCCCGGATCCGGCGGGCGGTCCCCTCGGCCTCGGTGGGCTCGTCGCCGTACTCCTTGTAGACGGGGTCGGGTCCCGGCGAGCGCTGCGAGACCAGCTCCAGGCGGTGTTCGGCGGCGCGGCCGCGGGCCTGCGCCAGCAGCCCGTTGGCCAGGTGGACGACCTGGGGGGTCGAGCGGTAGTCCCTGACCAGCTTCACCACCGTGGCCTGCGGGTGGCGGACCCGGAAGTTGAGCAGGTGGTCGGGGGTGGCGCCGGTGAAGGAGTAGATGGTCTGGCTGGCGTCGCCCACGACGCAGAGGTCCTCCCTGTCCCCCACCCACAGGTCGAGGAGCCGCTGCTGGAGCGGGCTGACGTCCTGGTACTCGTCGACCACGAAGTGCTGGTACTGGCTGCGGATCCGGTCGGCGATGTCGTGCCGGTCCTGGAGGATGCCGACGGTCAGCAGCAGCACGTCCTCGAAGTCGATCACCCCGCGGTCCCGCTTGAGCTGCTCGTACATCGCGTAGATCTGGGAGATCTCGGCCGGGCCGCGGGGCGCCTCGCGGGCCGACTTCGCGATGGCCGCCGGATAGTCGGCCGGCACGGTCTGGGTGACCTTGGACCACTCGATCTCACCCGTCACGTCCCGCAGCTCGTTGCGGTCGAGCCGGACACCGCAGCGGCCGGCGGCCTCCGCGACCAGCTGGACCTTGCGCTCGACGAGCCGGGGCACCTCGCCGCCGACCGCCTTGGGCCAGAAGAACTGGAGCTGGCGCAGGGCCGCCGAGTGGAACGTACGCGCCTGGACGCCGCCCGCGCCGAGCTGGCGCAGCCGGCCGCGCATCTCGCCGGCCGCGCGGTTGGTGAAGGTGACGGCGAGCACCGTGGAGGGCTGCAGGATGCCTGCGCGCACCCCGTACGCGATGCGGTGCGTGATCGCGCGGGTCTTGCCCGTGCCCGCTCCGGCCAGCACACACACCGGACCGTGCAGGGCGGTCGCGACTTCGCGCTGCTCGGGGTCGAGCCCGTCGAGCACCGCGTCCGCGGAGTCCGGAACCTGCGGGAAGAGAGAGGCGTGCGTTGCTGCTGTCACCCCGCCATGCTGCCAGGTCCCGCGGGAGCCGCCGATCGGTTGTCCACAGGGACCAGGTCGCAGTCGTACTTACTGCGGGGGCTGCTGGGGGGAATGGCCGCCGGGTCTCGTACGTTCTACGCCATGTGACTTCCCGGGGCCGTCCCCAGGGAACGCCTATGCATCGAACATACCGAATGCATGTGAACGAACGTATCGAACGGAATGTTTCGGACGAAGCAGTCGGACGAAGCAGTACAGAAGGCTGCGGGCGACGCAGCAGCAGAGGAGCGCGAGAGACATGCCGGGCACTGTGACGATGTACAGCACCACGTGGTGCGGCTACTGCCGCCGGCTGAAGGGCCAGATGGACCGCGAGGGCATCGCGTACACCGAGGTGAACATCGAGCACGACGCCGATTCCGCGGCCTTCGTGGAGAAGGCGAACGGCGGCAACCAGACCGTCCCCACGGTCCTCTTCCCCGACGGCTCGACCCTGACCAACCCGTCGCTGGCCCAGGTGAAGCAGAAGATCGCCTAGGTTCCACCGCCGTCCCTGCCCGGGTCCAGGGGGCTAGGCCGCCGGACTGCCGCACACCTCCGGCAGTGCGGGCGCGCCCGCCAGTCTGCTGCGTTCCTGTTCCAGCTGCGCCAGCAGGCGGTTCTGGGTGGCGCTGTCCGGTGTGCTGAGGAATTTCAGCACCGCGTGCTGGAACGCGTCGCGCAGCGTGGGCGGCATGGTGTCCGAGGCGTCGAAGCACAGCTCGTGCGTCGGCGCCTCGCGCGTTCCTCCGGTGAGGAGAGTCGCCGCCTTGCGGCCGAGCGGGTCGGTGGGCTGCGGGTCAGACGCGCTGGGGAAGTGCGGTTTCAGCTGCGGTGCGGCCTGTGCCAGCCAGATCTTGCGCCCCTCGGGTCCGGCCAGTCTGCTCAGCAGTCTCATCGCCGCCGGGCTGTCGCGGAACACCGCGGCCATGTCGCCCGACACCTCGTACGCGTCCTTGTGGCCGCCGAGTCCGGGAATGGTGTCGGCCGACGGCTTGAAGGTGATGTCCGGGCCGTACAGATAGCGGATGAAGGTCCCCGCGTGCTCCTCCGTGCAGGTGCCGGAGTTGAGCAGCCCCTTGCCGCCTTCTCCGGTGTACGGGATGTCGAGCGCGCTCCTGGTGTCCTGCCCGGCCATCAGCGAGGCCCAGGTGGTCCACGCGTCCCGTACCTCCCGGCTGGTCCACGGCAGCGCGCCGGTGGCCCACTGCTCGTACTTCTGCGGGCCGGAGCGGTGCAGCAGGATGTCCTCGATCCAGTCGGTGCCCGGCCAGCCCGTGGTGGCCTGTGCGCTCATGCCCAGGCACCAGCTGTGCGGCCTGACCGGCTGGGCCGTCCTCGTCCACACCAGGCTCTTGATGTCGACCTTGAGCGGGACCCAGTAGGTGTGCCTGCTGCCGTTGACGACCAGCTCGGGGGCCCATGGCGGGTACGCCCTGCTCGCCAGGTCTCCGGTCAGCGGGGTCAGCGCACCCTCGCGCGCGTACTCCTGGAGCTCGCCCTGGCTGTTGAGGATGGCCACGTCCGGCGGCGCGTCCGCCTCCAGCTGCGCTACCAGCGTCTCCCGCAGCGAACTGGTGCCCTGGTAGCTGTAGTTGTACGGGGTGCCGTCGTCCAGCAGGTCGAGTGTCCTGGTGAACGCGGCCGCCTCGTTCCCCGTCCACGGCCCGAGGACCACGACCGTCCGCTTGCCGCCGCCGGAGCAGCCGCCGGCCAGCGCCGCGGCGAGCACGACCAGCGTGCCTGCCAGCAGCAGGCGCAGACCGGCTCCGGGCCGCGTCGCCCTCGTTGGCCTCTTCCCCCTCTCTTCCCCCCTCACTGGAAGTCCTCCCGCCGCGGAACCCGTACGTAGTCGTGCCGGTAGGCCAGGAGCGCCCAGCCGGTGACGGCGGCGCCGAGCAGGCCGGCGGGCAGGATGAACCCCGTCACCGACGCCCAGCCCGCGCTGTGCGCCCCGCGCATGGCCCGGTCGACGCGCTGCTGCAGGGCGTCGACCGAGCCCGGCGCGGCCGCCGTTCCCGCGGCCGGTGCCGGCTGGACGGCAGGTGCGGTGGCGGACACCCGGGCCAGCTCGCCGTCCGCGATCCGCCGGACGGTCGCCTGGCCGTGCTGCACCTGCACGGTGCCCAGTACCAGCACGGGCACCGCGAGCAGCGGCAGCACGGTGGCCGCCAGCGGCAGGCTCAGCAGCCGGAACCTGGTCGTCAGGAAGCTGAGCGTGCGGAACAGCCCGACCGCCAGCAGGACATACGCGGCGCAGGCGACGGCTGCGAGCACCACGGGCGCTGTGCCCCACCCCGCCTCCTGGTCGAGATCCGCGCGCAGACTCCGCTCCAGCGAGCCGATGCGGTCCTGGATGGTGGTGGCCTCATAGCCGTGGACCGTGCGTACGGTCCGGTCGGCGCAGCGCGCCGGGGCGCCCGCACCCTCCGCTCCGTCCGTCCCGCCCACATCCGCGCCGCCTGAGCCACCGCCGCCGCCCGCACCGCTCCCGCCGCCCGTCGTCTCGCAGAGCATGCTGAGCGCGTACGAGAGGTACGCCTTCTTGAGCGTGGGGTCGTCCCTGTTGCGGTCGGCGGTGCCGATGTAGCCGTTGTAGTCGACCACCAGGCCCGACACCACCTGGAGGCCCTGGCGCTGGGAGGCGCTGAGCGCGGGCGACTGGGCGGCCTCGTTGAGGTTCTGGGTGGCCCTGGTGATCAGGGTCGGATAGGTCTGGCCGAGTCCGATCAGTTCCGGCCCCTGGAGGACCGCATCGGCTTCCTTCTGCGCCTGGTCCAGGGCGATTTCGGCCCGGGTCAGCTCCACCAGGGCGGGGCCCGTGCGGTCGGCGATCCGGGACGAGTCGCCGTGCACCTCCCCGTACGCCGTCGACAGCGCTCCGAACGCGACCACCGTGAGCAGCGGCAGCACCATCAGCCGGTCGCGGAGGAAGGCGGGGCTCTGTCCCGCCGGTACGGGCGCCAGGCAGAGCAGCCTGCGGAGCGCCGCGAGCACCCGGCGGAGCACGCCGAGCACCCCGAGCACTCCGAGCGCCGGGAACACCCGGTCCGTGTCCCTCACCGGTGGCTCGTCGTGTAGCTGGTGCGGATCCGGGCCGTCTCGATGTCGAACCGCCGGATGCGGGCGTGCAGTTCCACCTCACCGTCTGCGCCGGGCTCGACCAGCTTCTCCAGGTGCTCCCGCATCGCGCCGTCGCCGACCTCCACCGCGAGCTGCCAGGCGCGGCCGAGCGCCCGGCGGGCGGCCTCGGTGTCACCGGCCCGCAGCGCGGCGCAGCCCTCATCGAAGCACCGGACCAGATCCTCCTGGTGCAGAAAGTGGCCGACATCGGGGTGCACCCTGCTGTACAGCCCGTGGTCGCCCGACCAGCGGACCACCACCGGCCGGGACGGCGGCAGTCCGGCAGGCGGCCGGCCGGCGCCGTCGCGTACCAGCTCCACCTCGGTGAGCATCAGCTCCGTGCCCTCCGCCTCAAGGGTGTGGCGGGCGCTGAGCGAGAGCAGGTACGAGCGGGTCTCGTCGCCCCAGGGTTCGGTCGCGTACTCCCGCAGGTACGCGGTCTCCTCGACCGGCCGCAGAGTGCGCCGTGTGGGGTGGACCTGGCCGAAGGAGCGCAGTTCGGCGTTGTCGCTGCGGTAGAGGCGCAGCCGCAGTCCGGTGAGGTCGCGCGCTGCCGCCTGTCTGGTGAGGTCGCGCAGTCTGCCGGGGAGCGGGCCGGCCGGATCGTCCGGAGCCGCCGGACCGGGTGGAGCGGGTGGAGCGGGTGGACCAGCCGGGCCGGGCGGGCCGGGTGGACCCGCTGCGCCGGTTTCCTCGAAGGCGTGCGCCGTGCCGTTCAGCGCGCTGGTGATCAGAAGCAGTTCGTCGGTGTCCCAGCCGTCACCGATACCGATCGCGTCGCAGGTGAACTGCCCGGCGCAGTCCGCGATTCGGGCCGTCAGCTCCTCCCTCGACTCGTAGCCCGGTTCGTTCCTGCCGTCCGTGAGCAGCAGGGCGTGACGTACGAAGTCCGCGCCGCCGCCCGGGAGTCCGGCGAAGAGCTCACCGGCACGCCCCAGCCAGCTGCCGATCGCGGTGCCGCCGCCGGGGTGGCAGGCGCGCAGGGCCTCCACCGCCGCCCGCCGGGTCTCCTCACCGGCGACCGCGAGGGTGCGCCCGCCGCCGGACTCCTGCTTCGGGTAGACGGTGCCCGGCCGGTCGCGGCCGGCGAC
>NZ_JAAGLN010000326.1 GCF_010548145.1 Streptomyces sp. SID10853 | reverse complement strand
AGCGGCGCAGCGCGTTGCACCGGTCGAGCACCGTCCTGGTGACCCGGTCGGCGCCCAGCGCCGCTGCGGCCATGGCGGCTGCCGCGAGCGCGGCGCATCCGGCCAGTACGCCCCGCAGCGACGCCGAGGGGTGGACCCCGGCGGAGTGGATGGTGAAGACCACGGCCGCGGTGCCGCTGAGCGCGGCGACGACGGTGGGAAGGATGGCGGTACGCAGCAGTTGGGGCCGTATACGGGCCTCGGGCGTCGGCGGTACGGACCGCGAGCGGCGGACGGACGGAGCCGGGGAGGGACCAGGCCGGGGTGGGCGGTTGCCCGTCCGGCCGTGCCGTCCGCCTTCCGGCCGGTCGTTCCGCGCTTCGGGTGCGCGCAGTTGAGACATCAGCGTCCTCGGTACGTGGGATACCAGGGCTCACCGACAGGGAAGGCAACTCACCTGACGCGTCTCCCTGTTGATCAGCAGCCACTCACAGTAGTCGCCACGCCGTGGCACTTGACGTCTAGTTGCCGAACTTGCGCGCCGAGCGTCCCGCTCTGGTATGAGGGTTCGCACGCGCGGCCGAAAATTATGCCGCTGTCGCGGGCGTCGGGGCTGCGGAACAGCTCCGCATATGGTCGGGGCAGTATTGCGCGCATGACGAATATCCGTTCACGCATGACGACATGGCTGGGCCGCCGCTATCTGGCGAACATCCGCAAGAAGGGATTCGACCTTTCGAACGCGGCGCTGCTCCCCGATTCGACCCTTATGCCGCTGCGGCGTACCGGCCTCGATCCGGTGCCCGATCTCGGTGAACTGCGGGAGAGGGAACCGGTCAGCAAGCTGTCGGTGCCGCTCGGTATGAACGTCTGGCTGGTCACCGGCTACGAGGAGGCCAAGGCGGTCCTGGGCCGCACCAAGGGCTTCAGCAACGACTTCACCAATCTGATCGGCAACGCCGGCGTCACCGAGGGCCAGCACCCGGGCGGCCTCGGCTTCTCCGACCCGCCGGTCCACACCCGGCTGCGCCGTCTGCTCACACCGGAGTTCACCATGCGCCGGCTCGCCAGGCTCACGCCGCGCATCCACGAGATCGTGGACGACCGGCTCGACGAGATGGCACGGACTCCCGGCCCCGTCGACCTCGTCCAGACGTTCGCGCTGCCGATCCCCTCGCTCGTCATCTGCGAACTCCTCGGTGTCCCGTACGAGGACCGGGAGGACTTCCAGCGTCTCGGCACCACCCGGTTCGACCTCTTCGCCGGGGCCGGCGCCTCGTTCGGCGCGATATCCGAGTCCCTCTCCTACCTCCGGGACATCGTCAAGAAGCAGCGGGAGAACCCGGGCGACGGCCTGCTCGGCATGCTGATCAAGCAGCACGGCGACGCCATCGACGACGAGGAGCTGACCGGTCTCGCCGACGGTGTGCTGACGGGCGGCCTGGAGACCACCGCCAGCATGCTCGCCCTGGGCACCCTGGTCCTCCTCCAGAACCCGGACCACTTCACGGCCCTCCGCGACGACGACAAGGCCGTGGGCCCCTGTGTGGAGGAGCTGCTGCGCTATCTCACCGTGGTCCAGGTCGCCTTCCCGCGCTTCGCCCGCGAGGACATGGAGATAGCGGGGACCCGGATATCCGCCGGTGATGTGGTGCTGTGCTCCCTCAGCGGCGCCGACCGCGACGCCTCCATCGGCCCGCGGATGGATACGTTCGACCCGGCCCGCCCCTCCTCGCACATCGCCTTCGGCCACGGCATCCACCGCTGCATCGGCGCCGAACTCGCCCGGATGGAACTGTGCGCCGCCTACCCGGCGCTGCTGCGCCGTTTCCCGGCCATGTCGCTGGCCGTACCGGCCGAGGAGCTGGCGTTCCGCAAGTACTCCGCCGTGTTCGGTGTCGACTCCCTGCCCGTGCACCTGGGCTGACCGGCCGGCCGGCGCGCGGCCGGTCCGGCCTCGGCAGGGACGGGGCTGTTCGGCGTAGGGCGGTTCAGCGGGTGGGCACCGCGTCCGGCCGCGGGGTGTCATCGGCGCGCACCGGGCCGCTGCCGCGCACCCTGCGCACCGCGTACGCGACGAGCACGACGGCCAGACTGCCGAGGCTGGTGAGCAGCTGGGTGCGCTGGTCGCCGATGACGGCCATGGCCACCAGCACGGCGGCGAAGCCGGCCATCACCACCCAGGTGAGATACGGGAAGAGCCACATGCGCAGGGTCAGCCGCTCGGGCTCCTCGCGCTCCAGCCTCCGCCGCATACGCAGCTGGGACGCGCCGATCATGAGGTACATGAAGATGGCGATCGCGCCGGACGAGTTCACCAGGTAGGTGAAGACGGTGTCCGGGGACAGATAGGCCAGCAGCACCGAGATCCAGCCGACCGCGGTGCCGGCCAGGATCGCCCGGACCGGGACCTGGCGCTTGTTCGTCGCCACCAGCCAGGTGGGGGCGTCCCCGTGGGTGGCGAGCGCCCGCAGCATCCGCGAGGAGACGTAGACCGAGGAGTTGAGCACGCTCAGCACGGCCGTGAGGATCACGATGTCCATCACGACGCCCGCGCCCGGCAGCCCGATGCTCTTCCATGCGGCGACATACGGGCTGGTCAGCACCTTGGCGCTGTCCCACGGCACGAGGGTGACGACCAGGACGATGGAGCCGACGTAGAAGAGAATGATCCGCCAGATGATCCCGGTGGTGGCGCGGGCCACCGAACGTTCGGGCTCCTTGCTCTCGGCGGCGGCGATGGTGACGATCTCGGCTCCGCCGAACGCGAAGATGACCACGACGATCGCGGAGAAGACCGCGGTGATGCCGTTGGGTGCGAAGCCTCCGTGGGCGGTCAGGTTGGAGAAGTCGAAGGACGAGCCCGGCCAGCCGCCGAAGACATAGAGTCCGCCGACGATCAGGAAGGCCACGATCGCGGCGACCTTGACGGAGGAGAACCAGAACTCGAACTCGCCGAACGACTTCACGGAGAACAGGTTCGTCGCGGTCATCAGGATCATCAGGCCCATGGCCAGCACCCAGAGCGGCAGCCCCATCCACTCGTGCAGGATCGCCGCGCCCGCGACGGCCTCCACGGCCACGATGATGACGTAGTAGTACCAGTACAGCCAGCCGATGGTGAAGCCCGCCCACGGCCCGATGGCGGTGCGGGCGTAGTCGGCGAAGGACCCCGACGACGGCTTCGCCACGACCATCTCGCCGAGCATCCGCATGGTGCACAGCACCAGCGCGCCGGCCAGGCAGTAGGAGACGATCGCGGCGGGCCCCGCGGTCTTGATCACCGAACCGCTGCCGACGAACAGTCCGGCACCGATCGCACCGCCGATCGCGATCATCGACATATGGCGGTTGCGCAGCGAGCGGTTGAGTTCCGGCTGCGGGGCGGGCGCCTTGCCTCGCCGTTCTGTCGGCTGTTCTGTCGGCGGCTTTCTCTGCGGATTGCTCTGCGGTGCGGAGGAGGTCATGGCAGCTCCAGTCATGGACGACGACGTAGACGACGTACAGGGGCGGGGGAATCCACGCGGGGGGACGGTGGCGGTGTCAGGTCCAGTCGCTTTCGCGACCGCCGCCGATCACCCAGCTGAGCGCCCGGAAGCGGCGCAGCGCCGTCACGGCGTCGGGGGTCTCCATACGGACCGTCCTTGGGCCGGACAGTCCGGCCCCGGACAGCGCGCTCGCGCGGTCCGCGAGGTGCGGGCTGTCCACGTCCACCTCCAGCACGTGCGGTGCGGGGCGCGGGGCGGCGTGCGGCGGGGGCGCCGAGAGGGCCGCCGCTGCCGTACGCCGGATGTCGGCGGACGTGACGGCCGGGGTGCGGCAGACGGCCGCGTGCCGCGAGATGGCCTTCTTCACGGTGACGGTCCGGCAGCCGGGGGCGTACCCGGCGGCTTCCCGGCAGGTGATGTCGTCGCCGGTGACGAGGACGACGGGGACCCCGGCCTCGGCGGCGACCAGGGCGTTGAACCCGCCCTCACCGACCGGCTCTCCGTCGATGCGGACACCGAGGATGCTGTGCGAGAGGTAGGTGTGCGCGAGGACGCCCTGGTCCCCCGCACCGGTGTGGTATCCGACGAACGCCACCGCGTCGACACCCTCCGCCAGCCCCTCCAGCATGCCGAGCGGCTTGTGGCGGCCGGTGATCAGGACGGCGCGCGGGTCGAGTTCCTCGATGAGTACGTTGTCCATGCCGCAGTGCGCGTCGTTGACGACGATCTCGTCCGCGCCCGCCTCGGCGAACCCGGCGACCGCGGCGTTGACGTCCTGCGTGAGCAGCCGGCGGAAGCGTTCGTAGCGCGGTGTTCCCGCTGTGACGTCCGCCGGGGAGACGGTGCCCGTCGCCCCCTCCATGTCGGCGGATATGAGGACGTGCGTCACTGCTCCACCTCCTTCTTCGTTCCGTGCTCCGCGCTGTCCGGGCTGTCCGGGCCGTCCGCACCCAGCGCCACGAGGGCGTCCGCATGGGAGAGCCCGCTCTCCTCGACGACTTCGCGCACGCTCTGCGCCTCACGGACCGTCGCCAGGCGCACCTGCCCAGCGGAGTCGGTGCGGTAGCCGAACACCGCGGGTCTGGGCAGGGAGTTGTACGAGAAATGCGACGAGAAGTAGTACGCCCCGGTGTCGTACAGCGTCACCACGTCCCCCGGCTCGATCGCCGGGAGCTCACGGGCGGTCGCGGTCAGGTCACCGGCGAAGCAGCACGGTCCGGCGATGTCCACGACCTGGAGCGGGCCCTGCTTGGGGCGGCCGGCGGCGTCGAACACGCCGACGCGCAGGGGCCAGGCGTCCGGCATGAAGACGGTACGGGTGGCCACCTGGGCTCCGGCGTGGGTGACCGCGATCCGCCTGCCGCCGGCCGACTTGGTGTACTCGACGACCGATCCGATGGTGCCGCTCTTCGCGAGCAGCGAGCGGCCGAACTCGGTGACGAGGGTGTAGCGGCCGTCGAAGAGCCCGGGGACGGCGCCGCGCAGTTCGGCGACGTAGTCGGCGTAGCTGGGGCTGTCGTCCTCGCTGTCGAAGTTGACGGGCAGGCCGCCGCCGATGTCGAGGCCGGTGATCCGGGCGTGGCCGAGCCGGGTGTTGATGCGCTCCGCGAGGTCGTACGCGGCACGGATGCCCTGGGCGATGAGCGGCAGCGGGCAGCCCTGGGAGCCGACGTGCGCGTGCAGGCGGTTGAGCCAGGGGTGCCGGGTGAAGGCGTCGATCACCGCGTCGACGGCTCCCGGGTCGCGCAGCGCGACCCCGAATTTGGAGGTCGCGGTCGCGGTGCTCATGGCCCCGATGGCGCCGGCGCCGACCTGGGGGTTCACCCGCAGCCCGATGGGGCCTGACGGCTCGCGCCCGGCCAGCAGCCGGTCGACGCGCTCCAGCTCCTGGAAGTTATCCAGGTTGATCGCGATGCCGTGGGCCAGCGCGAACTCCAGCTCACCGACCGTCTTCGCCGGGCTGTCGAAGACCAGCCGGTCGGTGGTGAAGCCGGCCGCCAGTGCCTGTTCCAGCTCGCCGGGCGAGGCCACTTCGCAGCCCATACCTGCCTCGGCGAGCAGCCGCAGCACCGGCACAAGACCGCACGCCTTGGCCGCGAACGTGTGGTGCACGGTGGCCGGGCCGTCGAACGCCTGGTGCAGTGCCTCCACCGCGGCCAGCACGCCGTCGACGTCGAGGAGCCCGACCAGGGGCGAGCCGGGGCCGAGGAGGCCCTCGTCGACGGCGCGGGCGAGCGCCGCCTCGCGGGCGCGCTGGCGCTGGGGGGCCGGACCGGAAGTCACCTGAAACACTCCTACGTGAGAGATCGCTCGTGCACCGCGCTCGTTCGGGCCGCGGGACGTTGTGCCCAGCTTCGGTGCAGGGAGCCCGGCATGTCTTCGTCATCCGCGACCATGCCTGGCCGGTTCACCTGTCCTGGCCCACAGGTAAACGATCATGGATCGTACGGCGCGGCCGCATACGGCTCACCCGGTGAGGCGGCCGAGGCGCAGTCCGACGTCGGCCAGCAGCCGTACGGCCGGGTCGGCGAGGTCCACACCGAACAGCTCCCCGGCCCGGCGCAGCCGGTAGCGCAGGGTGTTGGGGTGCACATTGAGGCGCCGCGCGGCCGTGGCCGTGTCGCCGAAGGCGTCGAGGTGCGCGGCGACCGATTCGCCGTACCGCGACCCGTGCGCCCGGGCGTGAGCCAGCATCGTGTGCACCGGGCCCGAC
>NZ_JAAGLN010000325.1 GCF_010548145.1 Streptomyces sp. SID10853 | reverse complement strand
CCGTGCTCGCGGCCGAACGGCGCCGTGCGGTGCGCGCCGCGGTGAGCCGCACACCCGGGCGCTGTCCCCGGCTGCTCACCGCGCTGCTCTCGCCCGCCGACCCCACCTACCGGGAGATCGCGGGGGAGTTGGGTATGTCACAGGGGAGCCTGGGGCCGGTTCGTTCCCGATGTCTGGGATGTCTGCGGAGAATCCTGACGGCGGAGGTTGCAGCCGGGGGCCGGTGGGGAAAGGAGCGTTAGACATCCGGTGAACAGGTGAGCGGGAGGCATGCGCACATGGGCATGAGCGTGACCATCTCAGCGGCGACCGCGCAGGACGCCGAGCAGATTCTGAAACTCCAGTACCTGTGTTACCAGAGCGAGGCCGAGCTCTACGGTGACTACTCCATCGAGCCGCTCACGCAGACGCTCGACGCGCTCCGGGCCGAACTCGCCGGAGGCCACGGGCTGGTGGCACGCCTGGGCGACGAGGTGGTCGCATCGGTACGCGGCGGGGTGGACGCTTCGGGCACGGCCCGGATAGCCAAACTGATCGTGCACCCCAGGATGCAGCGGCACGGCATCGGCGGCCGGCTGCTCACCGCCATCGAGGCCAAGTTCGCCGCAGATCCGGCCGCCAGGCGCTTCCAGCTGTTCACCGGCCACCGGAGCGAGGGCAATCTGCGGCTGTACCGCAGCCATGGGTACGTACCGGTCTCCACCGACCGGGCGGGCGGCACGGTCACGGTGGTGACCCTGGAGAAGGAAGCCGGGACGCGTTCGTACGTGAAGAGCGCCTGAGGCGTCGGGCGGCGTCGCGCGGGGCCGTCAGTTCCTGGCGGCCCTGCGCAGCCAGAGCATGCCGAGCACCGGCAGGATCACCGGGATGAAGAGGTAGCCCATCCCGTAGTCCGACCAGACCGTGGCGTCCGGGAAGGAGCCGGGCGACGCCAGCGTCCAGGTGCCGACGACGAGGACGAAGACCAGCTCGGCGGCGCAGCACACCAGCGCCGCCCGGCGGGCCTTCTCGCCCCCGCGCACCAGCGAGTACGTGATGAAGCCGTACACCAGGGCGGCCAGGGCCGAGAGCGAGTAGGCCAGTGGCGCCTTCCCGAAGTCCATGATCATCTGGACGACGGAGCGGGAGGCCGCCGCGACCGTGAACACCCCGTAGAACCAGACGAGTACCCGGCCGGGACCGGTGCCCAGCTCGTACCGGGGCTTCTCCTCAGCTGTGGTCATCGTCAGTTTCCCCAGATGTCGTAGAGCCGGACTTCCAGCACGGCCAGCACCACCGCGCCCGCGGCGACCGTCACCGATCCCCAGCGGGTCCGCTCGGTCAGCGAGAGGAACCCGGCGGCGGGCACAGCGGCGAAGGCGCCGATCAGATACGCGATGAAGATCGCCTTGCCCTGCTCGGGCCGTTCGCCGCGGGCCAGCTGCACGATGCCGATCACCAGCTGCGCCAGGGCGAGGACCGAGACGACGGCCATCCCGATGAAGTGCCAGTCCTTCGTGGGCTGGTCCCGGTAAGCGGCGTAACCGCACCAGGCGGCGAGGGCGAGCGCGGCCACAGTGACCGCGACCGTCAGGGCGACAAGCATGGAGCCGAGGGTATTACGGCGCGGACGGCCCGCCGCGCGCGGCCCCGGCGCCCGGCCGCGATCAAGGTCGTGGCCTTGGCCACAGCGCGGACCGCCCGCCACCGGTGCGCCGGGCCCGCCCGCACTCCGTTCCGTATGGCGTCGCCGCAGGTCGGAGCCGGTTCGCGGGTGATGGTCTGCCACCCCGGAGTGTGTCCACGGCCGTCCGTTATACGGACAAGCGTGCTCGGGGCGTTCTCACTTCTGCTTTACTTGCCGCATGACCACGACGAGCAGCCGCACCCTTGCGACCGAGGCGATCAGCACGCCCGGTGCTCGTTGTATGTGTCGAATGCGCGCCTTCTGAGGGTCCCTGCCCGCGCCCCGAAGCGGGACCGAGAGCCGGGCCGTCCGCCCCCGCACCCCCGCGGGAAGGGCAGCCGGCCGGCCACGCGCACGTAAGCCTTCCGGTCTCCACCATGACGGCCGTGCCGCGCTTCCAGACGAATGCCCCGTGCCGGCGGACACCGCGCCGCGCACTCGACAGTGACGGAAATTCTGTGATCACCACCACCGGCCTGACGAAGGTCTATGCCTCGCGCGGCCGTGAGGTCACCGCCCTGGACGGCGTCGATCTGCACGTCCGCGAGGGCGAGGTGTTCGGCGTCATCGGCCAGAGCGGCGCCGGCAAGTCCTCGCTCATCCGCTGCGTCAACCTCCTCGAACGCCCCACGTCCGGCACCGTGACCGTGGACGGCACCGACCTCACCGCGCTCGCCGGCCGCGGCAACCGCGCGAGCCGGGAGCTGCGCGCCGCCCGCAGCCGCATCGGTATGGTCTTCCAGCACTTCAACCTGCTGTCGTCGCGCACCGTGCGGGACAACGTCGAACTGCCGCTGGAGATCCTCGGCGTCACCGGCCGGGACCGCACCCGCAAGGCGCTCGAACTGCTCGACCTCGTCGGTCTCGCCGACCGTGCCAAGTCCTACCCCGCACAGCTCTCCGGCGGCCAGAAGCAGCGCGTCGGCATCGCCCGCGCCCTGGCCGGCGACCCCAAGGTGCTGCTCTCCGACGAGGCGACCTCCGCACTCGACCCGGAGACCACCCGGTCGATCCTGCACCTGCTGCGCGACCTCAACCAGCAGCTCGGTCTCACCGTGCTGCTCATCACGCACGAGATGGACGTCGTCAAGACCGTCTGCGACTCGGCCGCGCTGATGAGGAGCGGCAGGGTCGTCGAATCGGGAACCGTCGGCGAACTCCTCGCGACGCCCGGCTCCGAACTCGCCCGCGAACTGTTCCCGGTGGGCGGCCCGCTGCCGGGCACCGACCGTACGGTCATCGACATCACCTTCCACGGGGACAGCGCGGGCCGCCCGGTGATCTCCCAGCTCTCCCGCACGTACAACATCGACATATCGATCCTGGGCGCCGCGATGGACACCGTCGGCGGCCACCAGATCGGCCGGATGCGCATCGAACTGCCCGGCCCCTTCGACGAGAACGTCGTACCGATCGGATTCCTCCGCGAGCAGGGCCTCCAGATCGAAGTGGCGGACACCGAAGTGGCAGACACCGAAGTGGCGGACACCGAAGTCGCAGACGCCGAGCACCCCGTACCGGCCAAGGAGGACGCCAAGTGAACTGGTCCGAGATGCAGCCGCTGCTCTCCCAGGGCACCACCGACACCCTCTACATGGTGCTGTGGGCCACCCTCGTCACGGTCCTGGCCGGACTGCCGCTCGGGGTGCTCCTGGTCCTCACCGACAAGGGCGGGCTGCTCCAGAACCGCCCGCTGAACAAGGTCGTCGGCGCGATCGTGAACATCGGGCGCTCGCTGCCCTTCATCATCCTGCTGATCGCGCTGATCCCCTTCACCACCTTCGTCGTCGGCACCTTCATCGGCCCGACCGCGATGATCGTCCCGCTCGCGATCGGCGCCATCCCCTTCTTCGCCCGGCTCGTCGAAACGGCCGTCCGCGAGGTCGACCACGGACTGGTCGAGGCCGTCCAGGCGATGGGCGGCAGCGTGCCGGCCATCGTGAGGAAGGTGCTGCTGCCGCAGGCGCTGCCGTCCCTGGTCTCCGCCGTCACCACCACCGTCATCGTGCTCATCGGGTACTCGGCGATGGCCGGAGCCGTCGGCGGTGAGGGGCTGGGCTCCAAGGCCATCACCTACGGATACCAGCGCTTCGAGAACAGCTTCATGATCGCGACCGTGATTGTGCTGGTCGTGATCGTCACCGTCATCCAGCTGATCGGCGACGGCGTCGTCCGGCTGCTGGCGCGCCGGGGGCGTACCTCCGCATAGCCGGGGGCACCTCCGCACACCACGTCCCACCCGCTCACAGCCCGCACTCCTTGTCCGGGCGACATCCCGCACCACTGGAAAGAGGCACTTTTCGTGCGTAACTCCCGCAAGATATCCGCGTCCGCAGCAGCCGTCGCCGCCCTGGCCATCGGCCTCACCGCCTGCGGCACCTCGTCCGACCCTTCGAGCAAGCCCGAGGGAGCGAAGGCCGACACCAGCAAGCCGCTGGTCGTCGCCGCGTCGCCCGTCCCGCACGCCGACATCCTCAACTACGTGAAGACGCATCTGGCGGCCAAGGCCGGGCTCAAGCTCCAGGTCAAGGAGTTCACGGACTACGTCCTGCCCAACAAGGCCACCCAGACCGGCCAGGTCGACGCCAACTTCTTCCAGCACAAGCCGTACCTGGACGACTTCAACAAGAAGAACCACACCGACCTGGTCCCCGTCGTCAGCGTGCATCTGGAGCCGCTCGGTCTGTACTCCAAGAAGGACAAGGACCTCAAGTCCGTCAAGTCCGGGCAGACCGTCGCCGTCCCCAACGACACCACCAATGAAGGCCGCGCGCTCAAGCTGCTCGCCGACAACGGGCTGATCACCCTCAAGAGCGGGGTGGGCAGCGAGGCCACGCTCTCCGACATCAAGGACAGCAAGGGCCTGAAGTTCAAGGAGCTGGAGGCGGCCACGCTGCCCCGCGCCCTGGACGACGTCGACGCCGCCGTCATCAACGGCAACTACGCGATCGACGCCAAGCTCACCCCCGCCAAGGACGCCCTCGTCCTGGAGAAGGCGGCAGGCAACCCGTACGCCAACCTCCTCGTCGTCAAGAAGGGCAGCGAGAAGGACCCGCGCGTCGAGAAGCTCGCGAAGCTCCTCAACTCCCCGCAGGTGAAGAAGTACATCGACGACAAGTACAAGGGTGCGGTCATCCCCGCGTTCGGGTCCGTCAAGCCCTGACACCCGACCGTGCCCGCCCGCCGGAGGCCCCGCGTACCCTCACGTGGTACGCGGGGCCTCCCGCGGCCACCCGGCCATGCGGCGCCCGGTCCCCATGCTGCATGCTGTGGCTTTACGTCGGTCCCTGGCCATGGAGCAGCGCATGACGACCACCTTCCCGGACATCTCCATCAGCACGGACCGGCTGGTGCTGCGCCCCTTCGAGGAGGCGGACATCCCGCCCCTGGCCGACATGATGAACGACGAAGCGGTCACCGCCTGGACCTCGGCGCCCCACCCCTACCAGCACATCGACGGTGAGCGCTGGGTCCGCAGGATCGCCCCGGCCGAGCGCACCGCGGGGCGCGGGATCGTCCTCGCCGTCACCGAGTTCCTCACCCACCGGCTGGTCGGCACGGTCCATCTGCGCGCCACCGACTGGCGCACCATGGCCACCGAAGTCCGCTACATCACCGCCCCCTGGGCACGCGGTGAGGGATACGCCACCGAGGCGGTGCTCGCCGTCGCACAGTGGCTCTTCCGCGACCTGCGGTTCGAGCGCATCGAACTGCGCACCCCGGCCGACAACACCGCCGCGCAGCAGGTCGCGCAGAAGATCGGCTGCATCAGCGAGGGCGTGCTGCGCAACGCCTGGATAGCGCGCACCCGTACCGAGAACGGTACGGACGGCGGCTGGACCGACATCCGCACCGACCTCATCGTCTGGAGCCTGCTCCCCGAGGACCTGGAAGGGGTCGCCGACCAGCTGGCCGATGCCAACGGGTACGGCACCTTCAACGACTGGAGCTGACCGGCTCGTCGGCCACCGGCCGCAGCGGGTAACCTCGCGGGTGCTCGCTGTTCCGCCCCGCGGCCCCGGACCGCCCCCGCCGCGTGTCCACCCGGACGGAACGGCCGCCAGGACACCCGCAGAACGCCTGCACCCCGCCGCGCGACAACACCAGGAGACTGACGACGATGGCCGACCGGGTCACGGTGATCGGCTGGGACGGCTCGCCCCTGACCGCAGCCGCCAGGTCCGCTCTCTCCGCGGCCACGCTGGTGGCCGGGGCCGCCCACCACCTCGTACTCCCCGAAGTGCCGACCGGCGCGGAGCGGATCCGGCTCGGCAGCGTGAGCCTCGCCGCCCGCCGGATCGCCGGCCACCGCGGCAGCGCCGTGGTGCTCGCCGACGGCGACCCCGGCTTCCACGGGGTCGTCCGCACCCTGCGCGCACCGGAGTACGGCCTGGAGGTCGAGGTCGTCCCCGCCGTGTCGTCCGTCGCCGCCGCCTTCGCACGCGCCGGGATGCCGTGGGACGACGCCGAGGTCG
>NZ_JAAGLN010000324.1 GCF_010548145.1 Streptomyces sp. SID10853 | reverse complement strand
CGACCGCCCCGGCCCGCTGACTGCCCGGCCGCGCCTGCCGCACCGTGCGGCAGGGCCCGACTGCGGCCGTGGCCGCGCCCCCGCGTGGCACGCTGGGCACCCGTAGGTCACGCAGCAGGCGAGGAGACGTGTCACGTGCCGCAGAACCAGCCACCGGAGACACATCCCCTCCCCGCCGCACTCGCCCAGGAACACCGCCTCCGCAAGGACCTCGGGTTCTGGGGCCTGACGGCCATCGGGTTCTCCAACATCCTCGGTTCCGGCTGGCTGTTCGCCGCCCTCTACGCCGCCCAGACGGCGGGCCCGGCCGCCCTGCTGTCCTGGATCGCCGCAGGTGTGCTGTGCGCCCTGGTCGCGCTGGTGATGGTGGAACTCGGGGCGACGCGCCCGGAGGGCGGCGGAACCGTACGCTGGCCGCTGTACGCCAGCGGGCGGCTGGTCGGGACCGTGATCGGCTGGTCCGTCCTGCTGTCGGTCGGCGGCACGGCGGCGGAGATCAGCGCCATCATGCAGTACGCCGCGCACTATCTGCCCGGTCTCTACTCCGGAGGCAGACTCACCGCGACCGGCCTCGGCGTGGCCGCCGCGCTGAGCGTGCTGCTGACCGCGCTCAACTGGTTCGCGGTGCGTGTGTTCGCACGGCTGAACAACCTGGTGTCCCTGCTCAAGGTCGTCATCCCCGTCGTCACCGTGATCGCCCTCTTCCTCTCGGGCACCCACTCCGGCCGCCTCACCGACCACGGAGGCTTCGCACCGTACGGCTACGCGGCCTGCCTCACCGCGCTCGCGGGCGGCGGCATCGTCTACTCCGTCAACGGTTTCCAGGCGCCCCTCGACTTCTCCGGTGAGGCCCGCAACCCGCGCAGGACCGTACCCGCCGCCGTGCTCACCGGGATCGGACTCGCCGTCCTGGTCTACCTCGCACTCCAGCTGGCGTTCCTCTTCACCGTCCCGGACTCCCTGCTCGGCCACGGCTGGCACGGCGTCAACTTCGAGTCGCCGTTCGGCCAGCTCGCCCTCGTACTCAATCTGCACTGGCTCGCGACCCTGCTCTACGCGGACGCGGTGCTCTCACCGGGCGGCTCGGCGTACGTCGGAGTGGCCATCGACGCCCGCCACACCTACGCGCTGGCCAAGAACGGCCTGCTGCCCCGCTTCTTCATGCGGATCGACCCACGCTCCGGCATGGCGCACCGGGCGCTGCTGCTCAATCTCGCCGTCATCATCGTCTTCATGCTGCCGTTCGGCGGCTGGCAGGACATCGTCAGCGTCATGGGCGACATGTATCTGCTCATCTACGCGGCATCGGCGGTCGCCGTCGCGGTGTTCCGGGCGCACGACCGCGAGCGGGGAGTGCCACGGGCGGACGGCCAGGTGCCAGGGGTGCGCTGGATCGCGCCGGTCAGTTTCATGGTGGCCGGTGAGTTCGTCTTCTGGTCGGGCTGGCACGACCTGCGGCTCGCGCTGCCGCTGGTCCTCGCCGGCGTTCCGCTGTTCCTGGTGCTGCGGCGCGGCGCCGACGGGCCCTCACCGCGCGACGAGCTGCGGTACGGAGCCTGGCTGGTCTGTTACCTGGCCGCGCTGACCCTGCTGTCCTGGCTGGGCACCTTCGGCGGATCGGGGCGGCTGCCGGCCCCGTACGACTCGGTGGCGGTGGCCGCCGTCTCGCTGGCGGTCTTCGGGTGGGCGGTCCGCTCCGGCGCCGGCCATCTCAGGGAACGCCCGGGCACCGGGGGCGGATCCGGGCTGCCCGATCCCAGCAGCCCCTGACCTGGCCGGATCCCGGAGAACCAGGCCGTGCGATGCTGGGGGGCGTAACCGGGCCAGGGCCGGAGAACAGGGGAGTACGGCAGCGAGATGGCAGCAACACGGCGGACACGGACCGGAACAACCGGAACATGGGACCGCTACGCGGCATCCGACCCGGGATTCCTGCGACTGATGGCGGGGCTGCG
The DNA here is from genome assembly GCF_010548145.1 of Streptomyces sp. SID10853. Taxonomy (GTDB): domain Bacteria; phylum Actinomycetota; class Actinomycetes; order Streptomycetales; family Streptomycetaceae; genus Streptomyces. Next base: position 4,280 of record NZ_JAAGLN010000324.1, on the reverse strand, counting down.
GACCGTCGCGTCGATCGGGCTCGCGCTCATCGTGCTCTCGCTGATCCACACACCCGTCCCGCTCCTGGTCGCCGGGGCGATGGCGGCCATGGTCTCCACCTTCGCGATCAGGGAGAAGGACGTACGCGGTCAGGCCATCACGCTCGGCCTCGGCCTGCCCGTCGCGCTCACCTCGATGTCCCTGGGGGCGCTGCTCAACAGCCGCATCATCGCCGGTGACGCCTTCTTCGTCCTGCTGATCTTCGCCGCCGTCTACTCACGGCGCTTCGGCGACCGGGGCACCGCGCTCGGCCTGATCGGCTTCCAGGTCTACTTCGTCTCGCTGTTCGTGCACGCCACGGTCGCGGCCCTGCCCCAGCTGTATCTGACCCTGACCGTCGCCTTCGCGAGCAGCGCCGTCGTACGGTTCGCCGTCGTACCTGAGACTCCCGAGCGGACCCTCGGCCGGCTGCGTGAAGCGTTCAGGGCGCGGCTCGCCCAGCTGGTGGCCACCCAGACAGAGCTGCTGGACGCCACCCCGGCACAGCTCGACAAGATCCTCGACGATCTGCGCACGCGCACCGCACGGCTGCACCAGACCGCGCTGATGATCCAGGGGCAGCTGGAGTCGGGCACCCGGGACACCGCGTCGGCTGCGCTGGTCCAGCGCAGGATCGCGGACGCGGAGATCGCCGCCGAGCGCCTGGGGATGCTGCTGCTCAACGCCCGCAGCGCGGAACGCGCGGACACCCTCACCCTGCATCTGCCGAACGCACCGTTCCCGGCCGCCGCGGGCGCCGCGCAGCCCGGCGACGAAGCCCCGGGCATCGGCGGGACGGAAGAGATCACCGCCCTGCTGCGCCGGGACCTGAACGCGCTGCATCTGGTGGTGACCCGGCTGGCGCCCGACGAGCGCGGCACGGCCCTGGCCCATCTGCGCAACAGGCTGCTCGGCTACCGGGACGAGGAGAACCTGCCGCGGGCCTCGCTCGCCGTACAGGACGTGTTCCGCGGACTCGGTGAGGCCGCGCGCTCCGTGCTCGGGCTGCGCCTGGCGCTGGACGGACCGCAGGACGAGTCGGACGACACCCCGGAGACGACCCGCTCCCGCGAGGAGTTCGAGGCCGAGGACGTGGCCATCGCCCGCGCCGAGGAGACCGAGGAGGACCGCACCGGGCTCCAGCGGCGTACCACACGGACGGCGTTCCAGGTGTCGGTCGGCTCGACGCTGGCCATCGTCGGCGGCGAGTTCCTGTCCAGCCAGCGCTGGTACTGGGCGGTACTCACCTGCTGGGTGGTCTTCCTCAACACCGCGTCCACCGGCGAGATCCTCGTCAAGGGCTACCGGAGGCTGCTCGGTACGGTCTTCGGCGTCGTCGCCGGTGTGGGTCTCGCCGGGCTGGTCGGCAACCACACCTGGACCGCGTTCGCCCTGGTCCTGCTCTTCATCTTCGGGATGTTCTTCACCGCGCCCCTGTCGTACGCGCTGATGTCCTTCTTCGTCACCGCGATGCTGGGCCTGCTCTACACCCTCCTCAACACCTACAGCCTCTCCGTGCTGGTGCTGCGGATCGAGGAGACGGCACTGGGCGCCGCCTGCGGTGTCATCGCGGCCGTGCTGGTGCTTCCCGTGCACACCGACCGCCGTACCGACGAGGAGCTCGGCACGGTGCTGGCCCGGCTGCGCGACGTCGCGTCGGCGGCGGTGTCCCAGCTCAGTGGCGGCCCGCCGGCCGACCTCCTGGACCTGGCCCGGGATCTGGACACCGCCCTGGACGACCTGCGCCGCTCCACTCAGCCGCTGACGCACCCGATCACCCCGCTGCGGGTACGGCGGCAGACCGCCCGCTATCTGGTGGCGGTGCTGGAGACCTGCGCGTACCACGCGCGTTCGCTCGCCGCGACGGCCGAACTGGTGCCGTACAGCAAGACCATCGCGGCCGACCCCCGGCTCGAGCGGTCCGGGGTGCGGATCGCGCACAACATCGACGTGATCGCCGCACGGCTGGCCGACGAGAACGCCGACGGGGAGGTCGAATCGGGCGCCAGCATCGCCGCCATGCTGGAGAGCAGTTCATCGGAGGTCCTGCGCTCGGGCACGGTCACCTTCCGTGTGCTGCGCCATCTGCAGCGCCTCGACGAAGGGGTCGTCGGCCTCGCCCGCACCCTCGACGTCCCCATCGCGGCCCGCGAGGAGCGCAGGGCGGCCTGACACACCGGGGGCGTACCCGGACCGGGCGGGCCGCGGCAGGGTGGCCCGGGCTGCCGGTCAGATGGTCAGTTCCGTCTGAGCGGATGCCGCAGCGGTGGGCGTGTGCCGGATGTACCACTCGGTAGCGAACAGTCGCTCCCGTGCGTCCGGTTGAAGGCCGGCGATCACCCCCGGCAGGGCACCTCGCTCGACCTCGGAGCGATGTGCCAGTACGGCGGCGATCTTCTGCTCCAGCCACGGGCCCACATCGACAGCCGCGGTGACCTGTTCGTCCGGAACGCTGTACGCCGTCTTGCGCGTACCGATCACCTCTCGCAGCGCCGGCACGGCCGATCGTGGGTGCGTGGCCAGATAAAGGGCACGCGGCTGCCATGGGGCACCGGCATCCGGATAGAGCTGCCCAAGGCCGGACGCTTGGGCAGCGATCACGGTCACCCGGTGGGTGTGCACGTGGTCCGGGTGACCGGGCAGCCCTCCGTAGGCGTCATGGGTGACCATGATGTCCGGGCGGAATTCACGGATATGCGCCACGAGCCGCCGCACCGCTTCATCGAGCGGCACATCGCAGAAACGCATGCGCCCAGGGGCGGACTGAGGCACTCGCGCATCGGCATAGCCGAGCATCCGCGGCCCCCCGGCTCCGAGGATCCGCAGTGCCTCCGCCAACTCCGCAGCCCGCGGTGTGTCCGCGGCCCAGGTCGCCGTGACGACTGCGGTACGCGCACCCGCTGCCGCGTGGCGGGCGAGTACTCCGCCCGCCGACAACGACTCGTCGTCCGGGTGGGCGAAAACCGCGAGCAGGCTCGGCACGCGCATGAATGGACCGCCTTCCGGCACGGAGGAGCCTGATCGTACGTCGTCCGCGGCGGGTGCTGCGCCCCCCGGCCTGGCGAGGTGACAGGTGCCTCGGCCTCCTGCCCACTGTCCTGACCGCACGCCTGGACCAGCACCAAGCTCAGAGCGCGCAGCGGAAGCCGCCGTGCCCCGTCGTGCTGTCGGGTGTGTTCGAGGTGCGGGCCGCCACCCGGTAGCGGTTGCAGTACGAACGGTGGCAGAGGTACGAACCACCGCGCAGCACCCGGTTCTCCCCGGTGGGCGGCCCCGTCGGGTCGGTACGGGTCTCCGGGCGGTCGGGGCTGTGCCAGTCGGCGCTGTAACGGTCGGCGCACCACTCCCAGACATTGCCCGAAGTGTTGTACAGCCCATAGCCGTTGGGCGCGTACGCGGTGGCCGGGGCGGTGCCGCCCGGGCCGCTCGCGCGGGGGTCGCGTACGGGGAAGTCGCCCTGCCAGATGTTGCAGCGGTGCCTGCCCCGGGGTGTCAGTTCGTCGCCCCACGGATAGCGGGCTCCGGCCAGGCCGCCACGGGCGGCCTTCTCCCACTCGGCCTCGGTGGGCAGCCGTTTGCCCGCCCAGCGGGCGTAGGCGTTCGCGTCGTTCCAGGACATATGGACCACCGGGTGGCCCCGGCGGTCCCCGACCGATGAGCCGGGGCCCTCGGGGGCACGCCAGTACGCGCCGGTCACCCCCCGCCACCAGGGTGCCCCCGGGACAGTGCCCGGCAGGACCGCGTGGCGTGCCTGCGGGGGTATGAAGGAGGCGAACACATAGGACCAGCCGATGAGTTCGGCCTCGGTGCGGTATCCGGTGGCCTTCACGAAGGCGGCGAAGCTGCCGTTGGTGACGCATGCCGCGTCGATATGGAAAGCGCCGACGGTCACCTCCCTGACGGGCCCCTCGCCGTCGTCGGGGAACGCGTCGGATTCGTCGCCGCCCATCAGGAACGGCCCGGCCGGGACGGACACCATGCCGCGCAGGACATCGGCGGGACGGCGCTCGGGGACGGCGAAGTCCGCCGGGGGAGCGGACACGGAAGCCGCCCCGACCGGGGCCGTTTCCCGCGCGGGTCCGCAGCACGCACTCATCGGACGCTCTCCCTGTCGTCGGCGCCGGTTGCGGCGGCCTCCGCCCGGGACCGGCCGGGCCCCGGCCCATTCTGCCCGGTCGCCTCCCGCCTGGCCGCGCCGGGGACCGGCCGGTCCAGCAGTTCGTCCAGGTCCTGGCCCGTGGTGTGCAGCAGCAGCGCCACA
>NZ_JAAGLN010000323.1 GCF_010548145.1 Streptomyces sp. SID10853 | reverse complement strand
GCCAGCAGCTCGCCCGGCCCCGCTTCGGCCCGGGCCCGGTACGCGTCGATCGCCGCCTCGGCGGCCGGCCCGCCACCCGCCACATCGAGCCCCGACAGCACCGCCGTCGCCTCCCGCAGCGCCTCCGCCAGCTCCCGTTCCGCCTCGCCGAGCGAAGGCACGTCGGCCGGCGGTGCCTCACGGACCGGCAGGCAGTGCCAGACCACCTCACGGTGCAGATCGCCCTCCGGGCCCGCCTCGTACAGCTCGGGCACCAGCCCCAGCGACACCCCGAAGGCGGTGACCGCCTCCTCCGCCTCCAGCGCCCGCGTGTTGAACTCCGGCGGTCCACTGAGGCCCAGCGGATGCCCCGCTGTGGGCATCGCCACCCGAAAACCGGTCACACCGAGTGCCCGCAGCCGTCCCAGCGCCAGCGTGAGCCCGACCGGCCCCTCCTCGCCCGGCAGCCCCTCCACCCGGTGCACCGCGTCCCCGCCGACGATGGCGAGTGCAGCGTCATCCGGCGATACAATTCCGGCCAACAGGGCATTTCCCCATGCGGCCAGTCGTCCTGAGCGTGGTTCCGTGAACATGGACCCAGCGTAGGGAATGGCCCTAGACGCCGGTGAACTTCTCAGGTGGCGTAGGTTTTCCCTTAGGGAGCTGCGCCCACAGGCGCACGCGCGAACCGAGACTGCATGGGGAGACAACGCGCTCATGAGCGATGTACTGGAGCTGCTGGACGTATCGGTGGTCCGCGACGGACGTGCTCTGGTGGACGACGTCTCCTGGGCGGTGAAAGAAGGGGAGCGCTGGGTGATTCTCGGCCCCAACGGCGCCGGCAAGACCACCCTCCTCAACATCGCGTCCAGCTACCTCTTCCCGACCACCGGCACCGCGTCGATCCTCGGCGAGCAGCTCGGCAAGCCCGGCACCGACGTCTTCGAGCTGCGCCCGCGCATCGGTATGGCGGGCGCCGCCATGGCCGAGAAGATGCCCAAGCGGCAGACCGTCCTCCAGGTCGTCCTCACCGCGGCCTACGGCATGACGGCCACCTGGCACGAGGACTACGAGGAGGTCGACGAGCAGCGCGCCCGCGCCTTCCTCGACCGCCTGGGCATGACCGAGTTCCTCGACCGCAAGTTCGGGACCCTCTCCGAGGGCGAGCGCAAGCGCACCCTCATCGCCCGCGCGATGATGACCGACCCCGAACTGCTGCTGCTCGACGAGCCCGCCGCCGGCCTCGACCTCGGCGGCCGCGAGGACCTCGTACGCCGTCTCGGCCGGCTGGCCAAGGACCCGTACGCCCCCTCGATGGTGATGGTGACCCACCATGTCGAGGAGATCGCCCCGGGCTTCACCCACGTCCTGATGATCCGTCAGGGCAAGGTGCTCGCCGCCGGTCCGATGGAGACCGAGCTGAGTTCCCGCAACCTCTCGCTCTGCTTCGGGCTGCCGCTCGTCGTCGAACAGCGCGGCAACCGCTGGACCGCGCAGGGCCTCCCGCTCGGCTGACCGGTTCCGCACCCCTTGCGCCCTGTCCCCGGAGGGGACCGCAGCCCTACCATGACCCCGTGGACATCGAGGCATGGGTGTGGTGGCTGATCGGGGCCGCGGGGCTGGGAATCCCGCTCGTCATCACCGCCATGCCCGAATTCGGGATGCTGGCCGTGGGAGCGGTCGCCGCATCGGCCGCCGCCGGGCTCGGCGCCGGACCGGTGCTCCAGGTCCTCGTCTTCGTGATCGTGTCCGTCGCGCTCATCGCCGTCGTACGCCCCATCGCGAACCGGCACCGGTCCCAGCGGCCCGAACTGGCCACCGGAATCGATGCGTTGAAGGGCCGTCAGGCCGTCGTCCTGGAACGGGTCGACGGCAGCGGAGGCCGTATCAAGCTCGCCGGAGAGGTCTGGTCGGCGCGGGCCCTCGACGGCGACAGCAGTTATCAGCCAGGTCAGCAGGTGGACGTCGTGGAGATCGACGGAGCGACAGCGGTCGTCCTGTGACAGAACCTCACACACGGCAGACCGGGGTCTGCGAAGATCGATCATCGGGAACTGCCGGCAATCGAAGGGCACGGGGAGCACGATGCCATCCGTCATCATCGTTCTGATCATTCTGGTGGTGCTGGTCTTCATCGCCCTGATCAAAACGATCCAGGTGATCCCACAGGCCAGCGCAGCCATCGTCGAACGGTTCGGCCGCTACACACGCACGCTCAACGCCGGGCTGAACATCGTCGTTCCGTTCATCGACTCGATCCGCAACCGGATCGACCTCAGGGAACAGGTCGTTCCCTTCCCGCCGCAGCCGGTGATCACCCAGGACAACCTGGTCGTCAACATCGACACCGTCATCTACTACCAGGTGACCGACGCCCGCGCCGCGACCTACGAAGTGGCCAGCTACATCCAGGCGATCGAGCAGCTCACCGTCACCACCCTCCGCAACATCATCGGCGGCATGGACCTGGAGCGGACCCTGACCTCCCGTGAGGAGATCAACGCGGCGCTGCGCGGCGTCCTCGACGAAGCCACCGGCAAGTGGGGGATCCGCGTCAACCGTGTCGAGCTGAAGGCCATCGAGCCGCCCACCTCCATCCAGGACTCGATGGAGAAGCAGATGCGCGCCGACCGGGACAAGCGCGCCGCGATCCTCCAGGCCGAAGGTGTCCGGCAGTCCGAGATCCTGCGCGCCGAGGGCGAGAAGCAGTCGGCCATCCTCCGGGCCGAAGGTGAGGCCAAGGCGTCGGCGCTGCGCGCGGAGGGCGAGGCACAGGCCATCCGTACGGTCTTCGAGTCGATCCACGCGGGCGACGCGGACCAGAAGCTGCTCGCCTACCAGTACCTCCAGATGCTCCCGAAGATCGCCGAGGGCGACGCCAACAAGCTCTGGATCGTGCCGAGCGAGATCGGCGACGCACTCAAGGGACTCAGCGGAGCCTTCGGGAACCTCGGTGAGAACGTCCCCGGCTTCAACACCGGCAAGGAGTCGCCGGCACCCCCGGCCGCCAGGCGCCCCTCCGAGTAACCACCGCCGCGGACAAGCCGGCACCACGACAATCAGCCCGCCTCCGGACTCCAGGGGCGGGCTGACGCGGTCTGCGGCGGGCCGGGAGTCACGCGGTCAGCGGGAGCCAGTCCGGCAGCGCCCGACGGTCACCGGCCCCGAGCGCCAGCATCATCGCGTCGGCCGGCGTCGGCACGAACGGCCTCCGCAGCAGCGGCATCCCGGCCTGCTCCGGCGTACGGGCCGCTTTACGGTGATTGTCCTCGGCGCAGGAGGCGACCGTATTGAGCCAGGTGTCCTGACCGCCCTGGGCACGCGGCACCACGTGGTCGACGGTGGTCGCCCGCCGTCCGCAGTACGCGCACCGGTGCTGGTCGCGGACCAGCACCCCCCGCCTCGACCACGGTGCCTGTCTTCGGAACGGCACCCGGACATATCTGCAGAGCCTGATCACGCGGGGTACGGGCAGCTCGACAGCGGCCGCACGCACCCGCAGCCCGGGGTGGGCCTGCTCGACCACGGCCTTGTCCTGGAGCACCAGGACCACCGCGCGGTTGAGCGTCACCGTCGACAGCGGCTCGAAGCTGGCGTTCAGTACCAATGTGTCCCGCATGGTGCCCACCTCCGTGTGCCGGCCCACCCCCGGGTGGGGCTGGGATCAACTCTGGCCGGGCACGCCACGATGGACAACGCAATAAAAAAGGCCCTGCCCTGATCTCTCCAAGACCGGGGCAGGGCAAACAGACGCGCGGGCTTCAGCTTTCGGCGGGAGCCGCGTACTCGGCGATGAGCTGGGCGCGTGCCAGCGTATGGAAACGCAGATTGAAGCCGACCGCGGCGGGCGGCGTGTCCGAGTCGATCCCGAGCTGCGGGGTGTCCACCGCGTACACGGTGAAGACATAGCGGTGGTTCTCACCGGCCGGCGGCGCGGCGCCCCCGAACTCCTTCGCACCGTAGTCGTTACGGGCCTGGACCGCGCCCGGCGGCAGCCCATTGAACGCACCACTGCCCGCGCCCGCCGGAAGCCCGGTCACCGAGGCCGGGATGTCGAACAGCGACCAGTGCCAGAACCCGCTGCCCGTGGGCGCGTCGGGATCGAAGCAGGTCACGGCGAAACTCCTGGTCTCCGGCGGGAAACCCTCCCACCGCAGCTGCGGCGAGGTGTTCCCCGCCGCGTACACCTGAGCGTCCTTCAATACCGACCCCGGCGCGATGTCCTCGCTCACCACCGTGAACGAGGGCACCGGCGGATGAAAGTCATGGGGGAGCGGCGGCTTACTGAGCCCGGTCACGACGGCACCTCCTGCATCAGCTGTCAGTTCCGCATCCGACACTAGAGCCAGTTCCGTCTGCCCCCCCACATCGGCCAGCCACTGATGGAGGTATCCCGTCCAGTCGGTGTCCCGGAAATCGTGCAGACCCACCTGGAACGCCCGGTACGAGTCGCTGCCCTCGCTGAAGAGGCCCGGCTTCTTGTCCATTTCGAGTATCACGTCCATCTCACGGTCGTCCGTGACAAAGGTCAGCTCGACCTGGTTGAGACCCCGGTACTGCTCCGGCGGGCAGAACTCGATCTCCTGGTAGAAGGGGAGCAGCTGGCGCGTGCCGCGGATGTGGCCGCGCTCCAGATCCGCGCTCACGAAGCGGAAGCCGAGCTCTCCGAAGGCATCGAGAACGGCCTGCTGGGCAGGGAGCGGATGCACCTGGATGGGATCCAGGTCGCCCGAGTCCAGCGCCCGCGCGATCTCCAGCTCCGTCGTCACCCCGATATGCATACCGGGCAGCGGCCGCCCAGCGATGTTCGTGATCGGGGTCTCCCAGGGTATTTCGAGCCCGAAGGGCACCACATGCAGGGCGCCCGCGGCGATCGCCAGATCCCCGCCCAGCCGCAGCTGGGTGAACTCGATGTCCTGCTTGACCTCGTGGTCGCCGCTCTCGATCTCCACCCGCCCCTGGAGCCCCACGGAGAGCCCCTCGATCCGCTGGTCGACCGCGCCGCCCTGGATCCTCACCCGCCCCTGGACCACACCGCCCGGTACGACGTTCGGCTCGGACAGCTCCGTCTCCACCGAAGCACCGCCGGCCCCCAAGCTCGCGAGCAGTCTCCTGAACCCCATGCCCACTGCGCTCCTCTCTGCTCGTCGATTCTCTGCTCATCGATCCTTTTTGATCTTGCACCCCCATGCATACGCGGGCTCGCGCGGCGCCCGCCGGCCGTTCCCCGTTACGCTCGTCAGCCATGAGCGCCAGTCCGGACCGTACGCCCCTGCCACGCCACTTCTTCGAGCGCTCCGTACTGGAGGTGGCCCCGGACCTGCTGGGCCGCACCCTGGTCCGCCGCACACCGGACGGCCCGATGGAGCTGCGCCTCACCGAAGTGGAGGCGTACGCGGGGGAAGCCGACCCGGGTTCGCACGCCTACCGGGGGAGGACGCCCCGCAACGAGGTCATGTTCGGTCCGCCCGGCCATGTGTACGTCTACTTCACCTACGGCATGTGGCACTGCATGAACCTGGTCTGCGGCCCCGAGGGCAGCGCGAGCGGAGTGCTGCTCCGAGCGGGAGAGGTGACGGCGGGCGCCGAGCTGGTACGTGGACGCCGCCCCGCGGCCCGCCACGACAGGGAACTGGCGAAGGGCCCGGCCCGCCTCGCGACCGGTCTTGACGTCGACCGCTCGCTCAACGGCGCCGACGTGTGCGCGGCCGACGACACCGTCCTCGCTATCCTCACGGGCACCCCGCCCGACGCCGACCTGGTACGCAGCGGCCCCCGCACGGGAGTTGGCGGGGAGGGGGCGCACCAGCCGTGGCGTTTCTGGATCGACAGCGATCCCACGGTCAGCCCGTACCGGGCGCATGTTCCGCGCAGGAAGCGGGCTTGACTCGGCCGGTCGGGACACCTAATGTAGTCCGAGCCGCTTGACACGGGCACTGCTATCGGAACGGCCCATCGGACCGAACCTGAGCAGCCCGAAGCGGCCAACCACTACCTTCGATCTCCCTCAACGGGTTCGAATTTTGGCGTGCCCAAATTCGAATACAAGGGCCCGATTATGAGCCTCTGAGGAAATCGGCTAACGTAGTGGACACGCCGAAAGGGAAACGCGAAAGCGTGGAACTGGAAAGCGGCCCGCCGGCCGGGAATCGGACACGAAAGAGTCTGATAGAGTCGGAAACGCAAGACCGGAGGGAAAAGCCCGGAGGAAAGCCCGAGAGGGTGAGTACAAAGGAAGCGTCCGTTCCTTGAGAACTCAACAGCGTGCCAAAAGTCAACGCCA
>NZ_JAAGLN010000322.1 GCF_010548145.1 Streptomyces sp. SID10853 | reverse complement strand
CACCGACGCGGGCACCCGGCTGCGCGAGGCCGTCGAGTCGGACACCGACCGCCTCGACCTCGCACCGTACGAACACCTGGGCGCCGACGGCGTGGAGCGCCTCACCGAGCTGGCGCGCGGCTTCCTCGCCACCGCTGCGGCCGCCGGCGCGTTCCCCTCCGGCCTCAGCTGACCTGCCCGAACCGGCCCGGCCCGCGGTACCGGGCCGGTCGGCGCGTGCGGGCGTGCTCCCCACTCTGTCGGCGCCGCCTGCCACAATGCTGATGCACTGTTTCCCCGCACGGCGGTCCGGCCCCCACCGGCGGTCCGTTCACCGGGCGGGGTCCGGAGGCTGCTCCGGAAGAATGCGGCAAGCTCAGCGAGAAGGCGGTACGGGATCGTGACCACGACCACCCCAGTTTCCATCGAAAGCAGGATCGCGGAGGAGCTCGGCGTCAGGGAAGGGCAGGTGAAGGCCGCTGTCGAGCTGCTCGACGGCGGCTCGACCGTGCCGTTCATCGCGCGCTACCGCAAGGAAGCGACCGAGATGCTCGACGACGCGCAGCTGCGCGCGCTGGAGGAGCGGCTGCGTTATCTGCGGGAGCTGGAGGAGCGGCGGACGGCCGTCCTGGAGTCCGTACGGGAGCAGGGCAAGCTCGATGACGCGCTGGAGGCGCGGATCAGGGCCGCCGAGACGAAAGCGCGGCTGGAGGACATCTATCTGCCCTTCAAGCCGAAGCGCAGGACCAAGGCGCAGATCGCCCGGGAGGCCGGTCTCGGGCCGCTCGCCGACGGGCTGCTGGCCGACCCGTCGGTGGAGCCGCTGACCGCAGCGGCGGCGTTCGCCGACGCGGACAAGGGCGTCGCCGATCCGGCCGCCGCGCTGGAAGGCGCCCGTGCCATCCTCACCGAGCGGTTCGGGGAGGACGCCGACCTCATCGGTGAGCTGCGCGAGCGGATGTGGACCCGCGGCCGGCTGACGGCGAAGGTCAGGGAGGGCAAGGAGGAGCAGGGCGCCAAGTTCGCCGACTACTTCGAGTTCGCCGAGCCGTTCACCGCGCTGCCCTCGCACCGGGTTCTGGCGATGCTCAGGGGCGAGAAGGAGGACGTGCTCGACCTGGTCCTGGAGCCGGAGGAGCCGTCGGAGGCCGCGGGTCCCACCGCGTACGAGTCGATGATCGCCCGGCGCTTCGGGGTGGCCGACCGCGGCAGGCCGGGCGACAAGTGGCTCGCCGAGACGGTGCGCTGGTCCTGGCGCACCCGCATTCTGGTCCATCTGGGGATCGACCTGCGGCTGCGGCTGCGGACGGCCGCCGAGGACGAAGCGGTCAAGGTCTTCGCGTCGAACCTGCGCGACCTGCTGCTGGCCGCGCCGGCCGGGACCCGCGCCACGCTCGGCCTCGACCCCGGGTTCCGTACGGGTGTGAAGGTCGCCGTCGTCGACGCGACCGGCAAGGTCGTGGCCACGGATGTGATCCACCCGCACGTCCCGGCGAACCGGTGGGACGAGGCGCTGGCCAAGCTGGCGCGGCTGGCGAAGGAGCACGCGGTCGACCTGATCGCGATCGGCAACGGCACCGCGTCACGCGAGACCGACAAGCTCGCCGGTGAACTGTGCGCGAAGCACCCCGAGTTGAAGCTCACCAAGGTGATGGTCTCGGAGGCCGGCGCGTCCGTCTACTCGGCGTCCGCCTTCGCCTCGCAGGAGCTGCCCGACATGGATGTGACGCTCCGGGGCGCCGTGTCGATCGCCCGCAGGCTCCAGGATCCGCTGGCCGAACTGGTCAAGATCGACCCCAAGTCGATCGGGGTCGGGCAGTATCAGCACGACCTCTCCGAGGTGAAGCTCTCCCGGTCGCTGGACGCGGTCGTCGAGGACTGTGTGAACGGCGTCGGCGTGGACGTCAACACGGCGTCGGCCCCGCTGCTCTCCCGCGTCTCCGGGATCGGTTCCGGGCTCGCCGAGAACATCGTGGCCCACCGTGACGCCAACGGGCCCTTCACCTCGCGCAAGGCGCTCAAGGACGTCGCGCGGCTGGGCCCCAAGGCGTACGAGCAGTGCGCGGGCTTCCTGCGCATCCGGGACGGCGACGACCCGCTGGACGCGTCGAGCGTGCACCCGGAGGCGTACCCGGTGGTGCGGACGATGGCCAAGAAGGCGGGCGGCGGGCCCCTCGTGGGGAACGCGGCGCTGCTGCGCTCACTGGACCCGGCGGAGTTCGTGAACGACACCTTCGGGCTGCCCACGGTGACGGACATCCTGCGGGAGCTGGAGAAGCCGGGACGCGACCCGCGGCCCGCTTTCAGGACGGCCACCTTCAAGGAGGGCGTCGAGAAGCTGGGCGATCTGACGGCCGGGATGGTCCTGGAGGGTGTGGTCACCAATGTCGCGGCGTTCGGCGCGTTCGTGGACATCGGGGTGCACCAGGACGGCCTGGTGCATGTGTCCGCGCTCTCCAGGACGTTCGTCAAGGACCCGCGTGATGTGGTGAAGCCGGGCGACATCGTCAAGGTGAAGGTGATGGACGTCGACATCCCGCGCAAGCGGATCTCGCTGTCCCTGCGGCTCGACGACGAGGCCGGGGCCAAGCCGGGCGGCGGCAAGGAGCGGCAGGACCGCGGCAAGCGGCCGCAGAACGGCCAGGGCGGCCGACCTCCGCAGCAGCGGCAGGGCGGCGGGGGCAGGCGCGGTGGCGGTGGCGGCCGGGCTTCGTCCGCTCCGGCGCCGGTCAACAGCGCCATGGCCGACGCGCTGCGCCGGGCCGGGCTCACCGACCCGGGACAGGGCAAGGGCCGCGGCTGAACCGGTGGTTTCCCGCCGCCGGATGATGTGACGCGCAGCGCCGGGCGGGCCTGTCCTGGCCCGCCCGGCGCTGTGCACGGGCACATGCGCGTCAGCGGATGCGCATGAGCAAATGTGCTTGAGGGCGTACGAGGTCGAGGTGCGTGGCCGGTTCAGACCTCGGTGACCTTGCCGTCGGCCACCTCGATACGGCGCGTCGTACGGACCGCGTCCAGCATCCGGCGGTCGTGGGTGACCAGCAGCAGGGTCCCCTCGTACGAGTCGAGCGCCGACTCCAGCTGCTCGATGGCCTCCAGGTCCAGATGGTTCGTGGGCTCGTCCAGCACCAGGAGGTTGACGCCCCTGCCCTGGAGGAGCGCGAGAGCGGCCCTGGTCCGCTCACCCGGCGAAAGGGTCGTCGCCGGGCGCAGGACATGCGCCGCTTTCAGGCCGAACTTGGCGAGGAGCGTACGGACTTCGGCGGGCTCGGTGTCGGGGACCGCCGCGCAGAAGGCGGCCAGCAGCGTCTCCGTACCGTAGAAGAGGCCGCGGGCCTGGTCGACCTCACCGACCACGACGCCCGGACCGAGCGCCGCGTGCCCGGTGTCGAGCGGGACGCGGCCCAGCACCGCACCGAGCAGGGTGGACTTGCCCGCACCGTTGGCTCCGGTGATGGCGACCCGGTCCGCCCAGTCGATCTGGAGGTGCGCGGGGCCGAAGGTGAACTCCCCGCGGACGACGGTCGCGTCCCGGAGCGTGGCCACCACGGAGCCGGAGCGCGGCGCGGCCGCGATCTCCATACGCAGCTCCCACTCCTTGCGGGGCTCGTCCACGACATCGAGGCGCTCGATCATGCGCTGCGTCTGCCGGGCCTTGGCCGCCTGCTTCTCGCTGGCCTCGCTGCGGAACTTACGGCCGATCTTGTCGTTGTCGGACGCCTTGCGGCGGGCGTTCTTGACGCCCTTGTCCATCCAGCCGCGCTGCATCTGGGCCCGGCCCTCGAGCGCCGCCCTCTTGTCGGCGAACTCGTCGTACTCCTCCCTGGCATGCCTGCGGGCGGTCTCCCGTTCCTCCAGATATCCCGCGTACCCGCCGCCGTAGAGGGTGATCTGCTGCTGGGCGAGGTCGAGTTCGAGGACCTTGGTCACCGTACGGGTCAGGAACTCGCGGTCGTGGCTGATGACGACGGTGCCCGCGCGCAGCCCGCCCACGAAGCGCTCCAGCCGGTCCAGGCCGTCCAGGTCGAGGTCGTTGGTCGGCTCGTCGAGCAGGAACACGTCGTACCGGGAAAGCAGCAGCGAGGCGAGCCCCGCGCGGGCCGCCTGGCCACCGGAGAGCGAGGTCATCGGCTGGTCGAGGCCCACGGTGAGACCCAGTGAGGCCGCTACCTCCTCGGCACGCTCGTCGAGGTCGGCCCCGCCGAGGTCGAGCCAGCGCTCCAGCGTCGTGGAGTACGCGTCGTCGGCGCCCGCGACCCCGTCGACCAGGCCCTGAGTGGCCTCGTCCATGGCGCTCTGCGCGGCGGCCACCCCCGTACGGCGGGCGAGGAACTCGCGTACGGTCTCGTGCTCGCGGCGCTCCGGCTCCTGCGGCAGGTGGCCGACGGTGGCGGTGGGCGGGGAGAGCCTCAGCTCGCCCTCCTCGGGGGTGTCGAGCCCGGCGAGGAGGCGCAGCAGGGTCGATTTGCCCGCGCCGTTCACACCGACGAGACCGATCACATCACCCGGAGCGACGACGAGGTCGAGGCCGGAGAAGAGCGAGCGGTCACCGTGGCCCGCGGCGAGGTCTTTGGCGACAAGGGTTGCAGTCATGAGGGGACCGATCCTAATCGGGGTGCGGAGCGCGCTCAGGACCAGGCGGCCCGTGCTCCGGCGGGGCGGGCGGCACGGGCCCGGGTGGTGCGGCAGGGTCTATGTCGGCCGAATGGCGATCCTGTGACAGCTGTGACCGTGGACATGACCAGGGGCGGCTGGGCTGAATAGGGTCGAACACAACGACGACCCCCACGACTTGGAGCTTCAGTGCACCGCAGACTCATCGTCCCGAGCGTGCTCGCGGCCGCCTCCCTTCTGCTGGCGATCCCGGCGTCGGCGGCCGGCTTCACGCCCGGGGCTCCGGGCATCGGCGACCCGTACTACCCCGCGTACGGCAATGGCGGATACGACGTCTCGCACTACGACCTCAAGCTGAAGTACCAGCCGTCGACCGACCGGCTGGACGGCACCGCGACGATCCTGGCCACCGCGACCCAGGACCTCTCCCGGTTCGATCTGGACTTCCTGCTCGATGTGAGCGAGGTACGCGTCAACGGCGCCAAGGCGTCCTTCGCCACATCGGGCCAGCACGAGCTGGTGGTGACCCCGGCCAAGGGCCTGGCCAAGGGCTCCGCCGTCACCATCGTGGTCCGCTACAGCGGGGTGCCGTCGACCAAGTCGGCGTACGGCTTCTCCACCTGGCACCGCACCCCGGACGGGGCGGTCGCCGCGGACGAGCCCGAGTCGGCCTGGTGGTGGTTCCCGAGCAATGACCACCCGCTCGACAAGGCCACGTACGACGTGTCGGTCTCGGTGCCCGACGGGACCCAGGCGATCAGCAACGGCGTGCTCAAGGCGCAGCGTTCGCAGCTGGGCCGGACCACGTACAACTGGCGGTCCGACAAGCCGCAGGCCACCTATCTGACCACGCTCGCGGTCGGCAAGTTCGACATCACCACCGGCACCACCGAGGCCGGCGTGCCGATCACCAACGCGTACAGCAAGGACCTGGGCGACAACGCGGGCGCGGCGCGCGCCAGCGTGGAGCGGACCGGTGAGGTCGCGGACTGGCTGAGCGGCTACTTCGGCCCCTACCCCTTCAACGCGCTCGGCGGCTATGTGCCGAACACCGACACCGGGTACGCGCTGGAGACCCAGACCCGGCCGTTCTACAGCCCCAAGCAGTTCGCGAACGGCGCCAATGTCTCGGTGGTCGTCCATGAGCTGGCGCACCAGTGGTACGGCGACGACGTGTCGCTCAAGGGCTGGAAGGACATCTGGATCAACGAGGGCTTCGCCTCCTACGCCGAGTGGCTCTGGTCGGAGAGCCAGGGCGACGGGACCGCGCAGGAGCTGGCGGACTACGTGTACGCCTCACACCCCGCCGACGACGCCTTCTGGACGGTGAAGCCCGGCGACCCGGGCGCGGCGAACCAGTTCGACGACGCCGTCTACGACCGGGGCGCGCTCGCCATCCAGGCGCTGCGCGACAAGGTCGGTGACACCGCGTTCTTCAAGATCCTCAAGGGGTGGCCCGCCGAGCACGCCTACGGCAACGCCTCGGTGGCCGACTTCGAGAAGTACGCCGAGCAGGTCTCCGGGAAGCCGCTCGCGGCCTTCTTCGACACCTGGCTGTTCACCCCGTCCAAGCCGGCCGCGGGTGCGGCGCGGCAGGCCCGGATCGCGCACCCGGACGCGCGGCCCGTGGCGCCGAAGTCCTGGCAGCGGATCGAGCGGGCGCACACCGTCCACGACCACTGACCCGG
>NZ_JAAGLN010000321.1 GCF_010548145.1 Streptomyces sp. SID10853 | reverse complement strand
CCGCCGCCGGCCCCACAGCGCCGCAGGCCGCCGCCCCCGCGCCCGCTCACGCCCCGGAGGACCCCCGATGACGATCCCCGCACCCGCGCCGTTCCAGCCGCCGCAGCAGCAGCCGCCCCGGCCCCCGCAGACGCCGTACTACGTCTCCCCGATCCCGGTGACCGACGCGCACATCGGGCATGCCATCGCTTCGGAGTGGACGAAGATCAAGTCGGTCCGCTCCACGGTGTGGACGCTCGGCGTGCTGATCGTGCTGGTCTTCGGCATCGGCCTGCTGTCGACGGTCGCGATCAGGTCGTCCGGCTCCACCATGAACGGCACCCCGGTGCTGAGCATGGGCTTCTTCGGTGTGCTGCTCGGCTCCATGTGCGTCGTCACGCTCGGCGTGCTGACGGTGGCCTCCGAGTACGGCACCGGCATGATCCGCACGACCCTGACCGCCTGCCCCAGCCGGGCCCGGGTGCTCACGGCGAAGGCGATCGTCTTCTTCCTGCTGGCGTTCGTGATCCTGCTGGTGACGACCTCGCTGGTCGCGATGTTCCAGTACGCCATGCTCAAGGGCACCGGTGCCGGGGCGCCGGACGGCGGGCAGTGGATCCGCGCGACGTTCGGCGTCAGCCTCTACGTCGCTCTGCTGGGGCTGCTGTCGCTGGCCGTCGGCTCGCTGATCAGGCACTCGGCCGGCGCGATCACGGTCATGCTCGGGGTGGTGCTGCTGCCGCTGGTGCTGGCGCTGTTCATGTTCGCGCGGTCACTGTCCGGCCTGCGCGACAAGCTCTTCGAGTACTCGATCCCCAACCAGCTCAGCGCCTTCTACAGCACCTCCGTCTCCAGCACGGGCCCGTCCGGCTGGCAGCCGCTGTGGATCCTGCTCGGGGTGACAGCGGTGGTGTACGCGGGCGCGCTCGCCGTACTCAGCAACCGCGACGTCTGACAGCGCGGCGTCCGACAGCGCGACATCTGACACCGCGGCGCCGGAGCCGGGCCGGCCGGTGCGGGGCGGCCGGTGCGGGGCGGCCCGCGCACGGCCGGTCAGTAGCGCGGCGCGTTACGGGACCGCTGCACCCGGGAGGTGCGGCGGTCCTTCGCGTTCCAGCAGGCTTTGTGCCAGTGCCTGCGGTCGTCGACCCCGCCGTACTCGGGCCAGGCCACCACATGCGGCACCCCCGAGGGGATCTCCTGGTCGCAGCCGGGGCAGCGGTAGCGCTTGCCCTGCGCGCTCGCCCCGCTGACCATACGGACCGACCACTCCTCACCCTGCCAGGACTCGGTGGCCTGGAGGCCGAAGCGGTCGGGTCCCCCGCCTCCGCCGACGGGCTCGCTCGGCTTCTCGCCCCCACGGGGACGGTTGCGGCGCGGGGACACGTAACACCTCACGGGGCAGACCGGACAGTTTCTCGCTCGGTCCAGCCTACGGGCAGCGGAACGCCACATCCGTACCGCTCACCGTGAGAACGTGAAAGCCCCGGAGCCCCCGCTCCTTCACCCGCCCCCATGCACAAGTCGGGCTTACCGGAAAATCACAACACCTTCTCGATGGGCCGTGCCTTTGGCACGTGTCAGGCGTTGTTGCCAGTAAGGGGAGAGTCGCGTCGGCCGCAAGGAGGCAGAAGGCGATGCGTGTTGGGGCATTTGTACTGGCAGCCCAGTTCCCGGGGCAGGGGCAGGAAGAGGCGCTGCACCGCGCGGTGCGGTCGGCCGAGGTCGCTGAGGAGTCCGGGCTCGACGCGGTCTGGCTGGCCGAGCACCACTTCGTCCCGTACGGGGTGTGCCCGTCGGCGGTGACGCTGGCCGCGATGATGCTGGGCCGCACCCGTCGGATCCGGGTCGGTACGGCGGTGAGTGTGCTGCCGACCGTGCACCCGGTCGCGCTGGGCGAGCAGGCGGCGCTGCTGCACATCACATCGGGCGGACGGTTCAGCCTCGGTGTGGGGCGCGGCGGGCCCTGGGTGGACCTGGAGGTCTTCGGCGCGGGGCTCGGCGCGTACGAGAGCGGCTTCCCGGAGTCCCTCGACCTGCTGCTGCGGTGGCTGCGCGAGTCCCGGGTGGCTGCGGACGGTGAGCGCTTCCGCTTCCGTGAAGTCCCGGTCGTACCAAGGCCGCAGGAGCTGCGGTGCGGTGAAGTGCCGGGCCCCGAGGTCGTCGTGGCGTGCACCTCGCCGTCCAGTGTGCGGCTGGCCGCGGGGCGCGGACTGCCGATGCTGCTCGGGATGCACTCGGACGACACGGAGAAGGCCGAAATGGTCGCCCTGTGGCGAACGCACGCGCGTGCGGCGGGAATTGCGCCCGACACCGTGGCCGATCCCGGGCATGTGGCGGCCGGAGTGGCGCAGATCGCGGACCGCGAGGCCGACGCGGTGGAGACTCTGGTGAAGGCGATGCCGGGGTGGCTCAAACAGGGACTTGACGCCCATGTGACCGTCGACGGCAGGCACCGTGCGATGCGGGACCCGGTCGCGTACACGGAGATGCTCTGCGGGATCCACCCCGTGGGCCCTCCCCGTCTGGCTGCCGACCGGCTCGCGGCCACGGCGGAGAGGACCGGCATCACACGGTTCGCGATGCTGGTGGAGGGTTCGGGCGATGTAGCGGCCACCGAGGAGAACCTCCGGCTGATCGGAGCCGAAGTCCTCCCGCGGTTGCACTGATCCGGCGGTTGCGCTGATCCGGCTGTCGCACTGATCGGTGGAACCGGACGCTGCCGCTCCAGCAGCCAAGACACCTCCAGCGGTGCGGAGCGGCAGCCCGGCGCGTCAGCAGTCCCTGAGTTCCGGAGACTGGTTCAGCAGCTGGCCCCTGATCGAGGTGAAACGGCCGAGCCGCTCATCGACCGAGGGATCCAGCGGGAAGACCGCCACACGGTGGCAGTTCTGGAATGCCAGGCGCACTCCGAAATGCCGCTGCAGCGCTCCTCGTATCGCGTCACTCGCGAGTGCGCGCAGCAGCTGGCCGCGCGCCTGCTCATTGGGGGGAGGCGTCTGGTTGTCGGCGAACTCGCCGCCGTCGACCTTCAGCTGGACCGCCAGAGAGCTGATCATCTCCCATGCGTAGGGCAGGGAGGTCCGGACGCAGTCGATGAAGTCGGCTTCATCGACCTCGCCTCGCTCGGCCTGTTCGAGTAGGGCCGGTGAGACGTCGAGCGACATGGGTTCTCCTCTCGCGACCCCGGAGGGACCGGGGCCTTACGGGCAGGGACGGGAGAATCGCGACGCAGAGTACACGCGCGACAACCTCCTGCTTCCACGGTATGCGTGCGCAGGCGCCCGCACCAGGAGAATGGGCACACAACCGGCCAATAACGAACGGGGTTGTTCAGGGCGAATCGCGTACAAGCCGCGATGTCGAGTAGCGTTGCCGACCATGCGTCTCGTCATCGCCCGCTGCTCCGTCGACTATGCGGGCCGCCTCACCGCCCATCTCCCGTCCGCTCCGCGCCTGATTCTGGTCAAGGCCGACGGAAGCGTCTCGATTCATGCGGACGACAGGGCGTACAAGCCCCTCAACTGGATGTCTCCGCCCTGCACTCTGAAGGAGGGGACAGGGGACGACACCGGTCAGTGGACGGTCGTGAACAAGGCGGGCGAGAAGCTCATCATCACGATGGAGGAGGTCCTCCACGACTCCTCGCACGAGCTGGGTGTCGACCCGGGGCTCATCAAGGACGGTGTGGAGGCCCACCTCCAGGAACTCCTCGCCGACCGGATCGAAACACTCGGTGAGGGCCACACCCTGATTCGGCGTGAATACATGACGGCGATCGGCCCGGTGGACATCCTCTGCCGGGACGCGGACGGCGGGACCGTGGCCGTCGAGCTGAAGCGGCGCGGCGACATCGACGGTGTGGAGCAGCTCACCCGCTATCTGGAACTGCTGAACCGGGATCCCCATCTGGCCCCGGTGAAGGGCGTGTTCGCGGCGCAGGAGATCAAGCCGCAGGCACGGGTGCTGGCCACGGACCGCGGGATCGAGTGTGTGGTGCTCGACTACGACGCGATGCGCGGCATCGAGGACGACAAGCTGCGGCTCTTCTAGGAACGGGCACGGCACAGCAGAAGCCCCGGCGGACAGCGCGTCCGCCGGGGCTTCTGCTGGAGGCGCGGTCAGTCCGCCGCGGGGCCCGAGGCGCTCGATGGGGACGCGGACGCGTCCGCGGGAGGCGTGGCCGGACTCCTGCTGTCCACGGGCCCGCTGGAGGCCGTGGAGGGCCGCATGACGCTCTGCGTGGACGAGGGCGAGTCCGCCGGCGGCGGGTCGTCGGGCGTGGAGTCCGACGGGCTGGGGCTCGGGCTGCCGGGCGGGTCGCTCGGCGGCGTGGACGGGCTGCTGGGCGGTGAGTGCGAGGGCTTGGTCGGCGGCGTGTGCGAGGGCTGCGTGGGGGGCTTCCCGGAGCCGGACGGTTTGTCCGACGGTGACGAGGGCTTGTCGCCCGGTGACGACGCCCCGTCCGACGGTGTGCTGCTCCCGGTGGGCCGGCCGCTGTCGGTGGCGCTCGGGCCGGAGGACGTGGCGGGGCCGGTGGCACCGCTGCCGGTCGAGCCGTCCGATGTACCAGGTGTGGACAGCGTGGGCTCGTCCGCGCTCATCCCGTCCTTGCCGCTGTTGTCGTTGACCGAGCGGCCAGGACCGGTGTCGCCGGGTCCTGAGTCGCTGTCGCCCGTCGCGCCGAGGGTCACCACGGTGCCCAGCACTCCGGCGAGCAGCACACCGGCTCCGGCCGCGACCAGATTGCGCCGGGCGCCGCCGAATACCGTACGGCGCCGGCTCTGCGGAGCGGCGCTCGCCGGGGTCACCTGCGGGGTGGCCAGGGTGATGTGGTCGTCGGGCGGCACCGGGGAGAGCGAGACGACGGCGCCTGCCGCGCCCGTGCCGACGGGCGGCGGGGGCGTGGTCTCGTACGCGGGCGTCACGGTCCCGGCCCCCTGCGGCGGGGTGTCGCCCGGAGCGCCGGGCACGTAGCCGCCGAGTGACGCGGCTCCCGAGCGGTCGGCGATGAGCGCGAGGGCCCTGCGCCCCGCGACCGTGCCCGCCTTGTCGGCCAGCGCGCCGCGCAGCGCTATCGACGCCTCCAGTTCGGCCAGGGCCCGGTCCGGATTGCCGGTGCAGAGCGCCAGTACGCCCAACTCGTGGTGGAAGTACGCCTCTTCGGCGACCTCGCCGGAGAGCCTGGCGGCCTCCTGGCCGGTCCGCAGGGCGCGCTCCCAGGCGTTCCAGTGCAGTCCGGCCGCGAAGGCGGGAGCGGCGCTGCGGGCCAGCAGCACGGCGGCGCTGGGGTGTCCGGCCTCCGTGCCCGGTACGAGTGCGGTCATCGCGGCGAGGACGGCGTCCGCTTCGGCGGTGGCCCGCTCGGGTGCCACCGAGGGGTGCCCGGCCCACCACGCGTAGTGCTGGGCGGCGGTCAGCGCATGACCGGTGGAGTCGTCGGCGTACCCCCCGACCTCCAGCTGCTGGACCACCCCGGCGGCCAGCCGGTAGTGCGAACCGGCCGGGGAGAGCAGCCCGGACCCGGCCAGCTCCCCCACCGCCGTGTCGGCATGGGTGTCACCGACCAGGGCGGGCAGATGGGCCTGGTGCGGCACCTCGCCGCCGAGGGCGACGGCGAAGGCCAGCGTGGCCCGCGCCGATTCGCTCAGCCCCTCGGCGAGCAGCTGCGCGGGCGCCGCGCCCTGGCCGAGGGTGGGCAGCGGTACGCCGGGGGTGTCACCGGCCGGGCCGCCGGTGTCCACGGGCCCGGTTGTCGGAAGGTCGTCGGTGCCGGGGTACGCGCCCGGGGCCGTACGCGGCAGGTCGCGCCGGCGCAGCAGTGCGCCCGCCTGGACGAAGCGCAGCGGCAGCCCCTCGGACTCGAACCACAGGTCGCCCGCCCAGTTGGCCTCCTCCTCGGTGAGCGGCCGCTCCACGGCGCGCTCCAGGAGGTCGAGCGATGCGCTGCGCCCGAGACCGCCGAGGAAGACCTCCTCCAGGAGGGACTCGGGGAGCGGGGCGGCCACGTCGGGGGTGGCGGAGAGCAGGAAGGCGCACTCGGGGGTGGCGTCGAGCAGCTCCTCCAGGGCGGCTCCGCCGAACTCCAGGTCGTCCAGGACGACGATCGCGCCGATCCCGCGCACCAGGGTGAGCAGCTCGGACCTGTCGGGCCGGTGCAGGGGGGCGCGGTGGACGGCGGCGAAGAGCCCGTACAGGAGGTCGGCGGGGGTGCGGTGGTATCCGGAGAGCCGTACGACCCCGTCGGGGGCGAAGCCCGCGCAGTCCCGGGCCACGGCGTCGAGCAGCGAGGTACGGCCGGAGCCCGCCGCGCCGGTCAGCCGGACGGAACGCCCGCGCGCCAGCAGGCGTACGAGCCGCTCGTGCTCCTCCTG
>NZ_JAAGLN010000320.1 GCF_010548145.1 Streptomyces sp. SID10853 | reverse complement strand
CGGCACGGGCCGCGCCCCTCCGCGCACCGCCCAGCCACGGGGCCTGCCACTGCCGGACTCGCCGGCTGCCCGGGCCTACTTCCCGTAGACCGCCCTCAGCGCGTCATCGACCGCGGTGCGAGCGGCGTCCGGAGCGAGACCGAGCCGGAGAGCGCGCTCGGCGAAGGCCAGCGCCGCCTCCGCGGCCTCCCGTTCCGCCGCGTCACCGGCGGCCGCCACGAAGGTGCCGTTGCGTCCACGCGTCTCGATCACCCCGTCCGCCTCCAACGCCCGGTACGACTTTGCGACCGTGTTCGCGGCGAGACCGAGCTCCTCGGCCAGCCCCCGCACGGTCGGCAGCCGGTACCCGGCAGGAAGCTTCCCCGACCGCGCCTGCCCGGCGATCTGGGCCCGCAACTGCTCGTAGGGGGCGGTGGCGGCATCCGTATCAATGGCGATCTTCAGAGTCACCCTTCGATTCTCCCCCACGGCCGTCCACCGCCCCGGCGCCACCCGCCCGAAAAGGAGAGGCGGCTGGCCCGGCCCCGCCCCTCGGCTGGCTCCCCGTCAGGTCAGCGCCACCAGGACGTACCGTTCGTCGTCGACCTCCTTGCCCCAGAGTGCGGGGTCGGCCGAGAGCAGTTCGTGGTGTACGGACTCGGTGAGCGGGTCGAGGGCCGCCATCAGCTGGCCCGCGGAGAGACCCACGCCGCCCCAGACGCCCTCCACCAGTACCAGTCGGCCGCCGGGGTTGAGCAGTGAGCACCAGTGCTTGAGCGCCGCCTCGAAGTCGGGGAGCAGCCACACCACATGGCGGGCCAGCACCACGTCGAAGGTGCGCTCGCCGACGGGCGGCTGCGCCGCGTCGCCCACCAGCACCTCGGCGTCCTGGCCGGCCAGCTTGGTCCGCGCCCGGTCGGCCATCCGGGCGGAGAGGTCGACCGCGGTGACCCGGTGCCCCTGCCCGGCGGCGAGCAGGGCGAGGCTGCCGGTGCCGCAGCCGACGTCCAGGACCTCGGCCCGTTCCCCCGGCAGCCATCTCGTCAGCCGTGCCGCCCATGCGTCGCGCACCCCGGGGTCACGCAGGCCGTGGTCGGCCTCATCGTCGAAGGTGTCGGCGGCGGCATCCCAGTTGATCGTCATGGATCCGATGCTCTCAGCTCCCACCGGCAATCCGGCTGATCACATGCCCGGTGAAACACACGTGTATCTCCGAGCGGTGTACGGGCAGTTCATGGCCGTACGGCGGACGCGCCGCCCGGCCGGCAGGCCCCGGCGCGTCCGTATACAACCCGTTCCGACCGTCACCCGGCCGCCCCCCGGTGCTCCCTCACTCCCTCCCGCCCGGGGGGGGAGCGAGGGAGGCCCGTCTAACCGGCCGCGGAGGCGCAGGTGGTGGGGGTGGCGTGCGCGGGGTCGAGGGCGTTGGCGACCTCGTGGTACGCGATCTTGTCGGTCAGGCCGATGGTGACGTGTTCGGAGAGGTCGGCGGCGCACTTGTCCTGGATCAGTACGTTGTTGACGTCGGATCCGCTGAGGAACTGTGTCTTGTAGGGGGTGACCACCTCGTCGTACTTGGTGGCGATGACCGTGTAGTGCACTCCCGGCACCGTGTCGGGCAGCGAGTTGAGCTTGTTGATGAACGGCGAGCCGGCCACCTGGTCGGTGAGGCCCGGTGCGCCCTTCTTGAGGATGTCGGCGGCGCCGGGGAAGTACGGCAGCAGCTTGGTGAGTCCCGAGAGAGTGGTGCCGTGGTTGTCGGGGGCGATGCCGGTCATCGAGTTCACCTTGGCCGCCCCGCCGAGGAACTTGATGTAGTAGTTCGGCATCATGCCGCCCTGCGAGTGGCCGACGATGTCGGCCTTCGCGGTTCCGGTCGCGGCGAGCACCTTGTCGACGAAGGCGGAGAGCTGGCCGGCCGACTGGTCGATCGGGGCGAGCCCGTCGAAGAGTGTCTCGCCCGGCAGCTGTCCGTAGTCGAGGGAGAAGACGCAGTACCCCCGGTTGACCAGGTACGGGGCGAGCACCAGCCAGTTGTCGGTCGAGTTCCCCAAGGTCCCGGGGACGAGGACGACCGGCCGGGGGTGGGCCGCCGACGGTTTGCAGGAGTAGTTGTTCCATCCGCTGCTGGGGGCGGCGGCCTGCGCCGTCGTTGCGGCGGGGACCGCGGCGGCGGTGACCGCCAGAGCCAGCGCGGGGATGGCTCCGAGCGCGCGCTTCCAGGGCATCATCGAGTGATCTCCTTGCGACTCAAGGGAGTGACGACGGGTGTACGCCCTGCGGCCCGGACCACAAGAGTGTTCTGCTGACGCCAACTTACGCACGAGTAAGGTAGCGGGGGAAGTTACGCGTCAGTAAAGAACTGATGGAAGATCAGAGAACGATCTTCGCGGTCACGGTACAGCGGTCCGCCGCACCGGCCGGCCCGCGCGGCGCGTGTGTCGCCGGTCCTGCGCCGCGAGCGTCCCCGGCACGATCGCCCCGGGCCCGAACCGTGCCCGTGCCCGGTCGGCGACCTCCTCGATCCGGCGCGCCTTGTCGTCGGTGGGGTCGAACATCAGCTGATGGGCGGCGTGCTCGGCCGGTGTCAGCCCCTCGGCGCGCAGCGCGATCCCGCGCACCCTGGCGCGCTGCAGCCCGAGCGAGTCATGGATCGCGTACGCAGCGGCGGTGAGCGCCGCCGAGTGCGCGGTCCGCTCGTGCAGGGTGCGGCCGCGGACGGTGGTGGACCGGTCGGCGTACCGCACGGTGAGCGTCAGCGAGCCGCACACCTGCCCTTCGCGGCGCATCCGGGCCCCCAGTTCACCGGTGAGCGAGAGCAGCGCACCGCGCTGCCGGTCGCGGTCCAGTTCGTCGCGCGGGAAGGACCGTTCGGACGAGGCCGAGCGGGCTGCTGCGTTCGGCACGACCCGCGTACGGTCGATGCCGCGCGCCCGCTCCTGGAGTTCGCGCCCGGCGCGCGCTCCGGCGATCCGCTGGAGCGTGGCGAGGGGCGCGGCGGCGATCCTGCCGATGGAGTCGAGTCCGTACGAGCAGAGGGTGAGGGCCAGCTTCGGCCCGACCCCCTGGAGCGCGGCCGCGGGTTTGTCCGCGAGGAACGTCCGGGCGTCGCCGGCCACCAGGGTCGTTCCCGGCCGGGCCTCCCGCGCGGCCATCCGGGCCAGCAGCGGATTGGCGCCCACCCCGATCACGCAGTCGAGGCCGTGGTGGGCGAGCGCCCGCACCCGCAGCAGCGCGGCGAGTTCGGTGGCGCTCCGCCCGAAGTACCGCTGCGCGCCGCGCACATCGATGAGCGCGGCGTCGGGCGGGAACGCCTGGACGACGGGGGTGAGGTCCTCGATCAGGCCGAGCGGCAGCGCCTCGGGCGTGAACCGTACGGAGAGGATCATCCCGCGCTCCCCTGGCTGGAGTGCCAGAGCTTGCGCCCGGTGGCGTTCGGGTCCCCGGCGGGCCTGAGGTCCGCCCAGGGGTTCATCTCGTAGCCGGTGGACAGCTGGATACGGCGGCCGTTGTCCGGCTGCTCCGCGTCCCCGGCGCCGTCCGGTGCGGGCGCGGCCAGCGCGGCGGCGACGGCATCGAGGCCGCCGGTGCGCCGCAGCTCCACCAGGTCGGCCAGATTCCAGGCCGCCGAGCCGACCACACTGAGGCTGCGCGGCCCGCGCCGCTGCACCACTCCGCGCACCAGCAGCAGCCAGGAGTGGAAGACGGTGTACGCGCACGCGGCGTGGCTGTCGTCGAAGAAGGCGAGGTCGACCAGGCCCGTGCCGTCGTCCAGGGTCGTGAAGACGACCCGGCGCCCGGAGCGTATCGGCGGGGTCTGGGTGGCGGCCTTGGCCCCGGCGACCAGGACGCTCTGCCCGTGCTCGGCGGAGCGCAGCCGCCGGGCGGAGAGTGCGCCCAGTTCCTTCAGGAAGGCGTAGTGGTCCTCCATCAGATGGCGCGACGAGTCCATGCCGAGGATGCCGAGTTCGGCGCTGAGCCGCTCGGTGTCGCTGAGGTCGGGCAGCCCGGCCGAGGCAGTCTGCCGCCCTTCGCCCAGGGCGAGTTGGCCGCTGTGTGCGGATCTGCCGCGGCCCTGGCGCGGCCCGGTGTGCAGCTCGGAGATGTGCAGCAGCAGATCCCGGCGGTTCGCGCCGAACGCGTCCAGCGCGCCGACCTTCGCGAGCCGCTGCGCGACCGGTTTGCCCGGCCTGGCGCGCTGCCAGAAGTCCAGCAGTGAGGAGTACGGCTGCCCGGCCTCGATCCGTCCGGCCTCGGCCTCGCTGATGCCGTGGACGTCGGACAGCGCGAGCCGGACACCCAAAGTACCGGACACCAGTTCGATACGGTGGGCGACCGCCGACCGGTTCACATCCAGCGGCAGCACCGGGACCCCGCGCCGCCGTGCGTCCGCCAGCAGCAGCCGCTTCGGGTACATCCCGGGGTCATGGGTGAGCAGCCCCGCGTAGAAGGCCGCGGGGTGGTGCGCCTTGAGCCAGGCGGACTGGTACGTCGGCACGGCGAAGGCCACCGCGTGCGCCTTGCAGAAGCCGTACGCGCCGAACGCCTCGACGATCTCCCAGGTGCGGGCGATGACATCGGGCGCATAGCCCCGCTCCGCCGTCGCCCCGGCGAACCAGGCGCGGATCCGCCCCTGCCACTCGGGGTCGGAGAGCCGGCGGCGCGCCTGGTCCGCCTCGTCCCGGCCGCAGCCCGTCATGATCCGCAGGATCTCGATGATCTGCTCGTGGAAGACGACGACCCCGTAGGTGGCGCTCAGCGCCTCCGCCAGGTCGGGGTGCGGATAGCTCACCGGCGCGCGGCCGTGCCGGGCTTCGATGAAGGGCCGCACCATGTCGGCGGCGACCGGCCCTGGCCTGAAGAGCGAGATGTCGACGACCAGATCGTCGAAGGTGGCGGGCTGCAGCCGCCCCACCAGGTCGCGCTGGCCGGGCGACTCGATCTGGAAGCAGCCCAGTGTCTCGGTGGAGCGGATGAGCCCGTATGTCGCGGGGTCGCCGGCGGGCACCTGCGCGGGGTCGTCCAGGTCGAGGCGTTCGCCCGTGGCCCGGCCGATCTCGGCGACGGCGTGGGCCATCGCGGACTGCATCCGCACCCCGAGCACATCGAGCTTGAGCAGCCCCAGGTCCTCCACGTCCTCCTTGTCGAACTGGGACATCGGGATGGGGGCACCTCCCACGCCCTCAAGGCTGTGGGGGACCTCACCGCTGGTCGGCATCACCGGCGTACGCCGCAGCAGGGACGCGTCCGAGAGCAGCACTCCGCACGGGTGCATGGCGATTCCGCGGGGCAGCGCGTCGAGCCCCTCGACCAGGTCCCACAGTCGTCCGTACTTCCCGCCGTCCCGCTTCGACTCCTCGGCCACGGCGCGCAGTTCGGGAAGCTCCGCCATCGCGGCACGTGCGTCGCGGGCGCGGATGTGCGGGAACGCCTTCGCGAGCCTGTCGGTCTCCGCCGGGTCCATGGAGAGGGCCGCGCCCACGTCCCGTATCGCATGGCGCACCCGGTAGGTCTCCGGCATGGCCACGGCGGCGACCCGCTCGGCGCCGAAGCGGCCGATGATCGCCCGGTAGACGTCGAGCCTGCGGGCCGACTCGACGTCGATGTCGATGTCGGGCAGCGCGAGCCTGTGCCGGGACAGGAAGCGCTCCATCAGCAGTCCGTGCTCGACGGGGTCCGCGTTGGCGATGCCCAGCAGATGGTTGACCAGGGAGCCCGCACCGGAGCCGCGGGCCGCGACCCGGATGCCCATCTCCTTCACGTCGTCCACGACCCGGGCGACGGTCAGGAAGTACGAGGCGTGGCCGTGGAAGGCGATGATGTCCAGCTCGTGGTGCATCCGCTCCCAGTACTCGCGTCTGCGGTCGTAGCCGCGCAGCACCATGCCGGCGGCGCTGCGGGAGGCCAGCACCCGCTGGGCGGTGCGGTGCGCGGCGCCGACGAGCCGCGGTTCGGGGAAGTGGACGGTGCCCATGCCGAGGTCGTCCTCGGCGTCGACGGCGCACGAGGCGGCCAGGGCCTGGGTCTCGTCGATCAGCCGGTGCGCGGTGTCCCGCCGGAAGCCGGCCGCCTCGGCGATCCGCTCGGCGGTACGGAACATCTCACCGGCGTCCTTGAGCCAGCGCTCCCCGCTGTCGAGGCCCTTGCGCGGGTCGACGGGCACCAGTCTGCGGGCGGCGTCGAGGACGTCGGCGACCGGGCCCTGCCCCTGGTCGGCGTAGCGGACGGCGTTGGTCAGCACGGGCCGTACGCCCTGCTCGGCGGCGAAGCCGAGCGTGCGGGCCGCGAGCCTGAGCGAGCCGGGTCCTGTGCCGCTCAGCCCGTGGTGGACCGCTTCGAGCCGCAGCGCGTCGCCGTACACCTCCCGCCAGGGGGCGAGCAGCAGGGCGGCCCGGTCCGGGCGGCCCGCGGAGAG
>NZ_JAAGLN010000031.1 GCF_010548145.1 Streptomyces sp. SID10853 | reverse complement strand
GCTCGTCCGCGACGGCGGCGGCGACGGCGCCCGGCAGGTCACCGGTGGCCCGCACCCAGGGGCGTACCCCGGTGGAGCGGATGGAGCGCGGCGGCCGGAAGGACGGGTCGGCGGCCGCCGGGACCGCGGCCGCGACGTCCATGATCTCGGCGGGGGTGCGGTAGTTGATGCCGAGCCGGACCTGCTCGTACCGGTCGTCGACGTACGGGGCGAGCATCGTCGCCCAGTCGCCCACGCCGCCCGGCTCCGCGGTCTGCGCGGGGTCGCCGACCAGGGTCATCGAGCGGGTCGGCGAGCGCCGCATCAGCAGCCGCCACACCATGGGCGACAGCTCCTGCGCCTCGTCCACGATGATGTGGCCGAAGGCCCAGGTGCGGTCGGCCGCCGCGCGTTCGGCGGCGCTGCGGTGGTCGGCCTCCTCGTGGCGCTCGGCCATCCGCTCGGCGTCGATGATGTCGTGCGCCGCGAGC
Source organism: Streptomyces sp. SID10853 (assembly GCF_010548145.1). Taxonomy (GTDB): domain Bacteria; phylum Actinomycetota; class Actinomycetes; order Streptomycetales; family Streptomycetaceae; genus Streptomyces. The sequence goes on along the minus strand of NZ_JAAGLN010000031.1, from coordinate 45,554 downwards.
AGTTCGGACTCCTCGTCCTCGAACTCGAAGGACTCGGAGCCAAGCGACAGATCGAGGACGCCCTGGGCGAAAGCGACCTGTTCCTGGCGGGCGGCCTCGGCCGCGGCGCGTACCGCGGAGTCGTCCTCGCCGAGCAGTTCGGCGGCCTCGTCGAGCAGCGGGACGTCGGCGGGCGTCCAGTCGCCGCTCTTGCGGCGGATGGCCTCCGCGTCGGCGTCCGGCAGGTGCACCGGGTCGGTGAGGTAGTCGGCGACGACCTGCTGCGGAGTCAGGGTGGGCCACAACTCCTCGATGGCCGCGTGTACTTCGGGGCTGGAGGCGACCGCCTTGCCGATCTGCGCGAGGTCGTCGGGCCCCAGGAAGTTGGGCCCGCCGTACGGGTCGGCGCCGAGCCGGTCGGCCAGCTGCGCGGTCAGGTCGTCGATGACCCGGAACGCGAAGTGCGGGCGGGCCAGGTTGTGCGGCAGCAGCGTCGCGCGGGCCCGCTCACGGGCGGCGTCGGCGATGGTCCAGTCGAGCAGCAGATCGCCGTCGTCGTGCGGGATGACCAGGGGCTCGCCGGGCTCCGGCGTGCGCTGGAGGTCGCGCACGAAGGCGGCCAGCGCGTCCGCCATGCCGGTGCGCCCCTTGACGGCCGCGGCCGCCGGGGTGTCCGTACCGGTGGCGGTCACGCCGGGGAACAGCTCCCCCGGTGTGGCGAGCAGCACGCCTGTCTCGCCGAGCGAGGGCAGCACCTCGCCGATGTAGCCGAGGAAGGCCGGGTTGGGGCCGACGACCAGGACGGCCCTGCGGGCGAGCTGGTCGCGGTGCGCGTAGAGGAGGTACGCGGCACGGTGCAGCGCGACCGCGGTCTTGCCGGTGCCGGGGCCGCCCTCGACGACGAGGATGCCGTGGTGCGGGGCACGGATGATCTCGTCCTGTTCGGCCTGGATGGTCTGCACGATGTCGTGCATCCGGCCGGTGCGCGCGGAGTCCAGGGCCGCGAGGAGCACCGCGTCGGCGTCGGAGCCCTCGTGCCCGGTCCGCTCGGTGTCGGTGAGGTCCAGGATCTCGTCGTGCAGCGCGGTGACGGTACGGCCCTCGGTGGTGAGGTGCCTGCGGCGGCGCAGCCCCATCGGGGAATGCCCGGTGGCGAGGTAGAAAGGCCGCGCGATCTCGGCCCGCCAGTCGATCACCAGCGGGATGCGTTCGTTGTTCTCGTCCGCCTCTTCGCGGATTCCGATACGGCCGATGTGGTAGCGGGATCCGTCGGTGAAATCAATACGGCCGAAGCAGAGTCCGGATTCCACCGAATTCAGCGCGCTGAGCAGCCCGGACCGTTCGGCGACCAGCACATCGCGCTCGACCCGCGCCTGAAGCCCCTTGCCCACCTGGGCGAACGAGCCCTGGACAGCGGCTTCGGCGCGCTCCCTGAGCGCGTCCAGCCGCCCGTAGAGCCGTGAGACGAATTGCTGCTCGTTCTGCAATTCCTCGGTTGACAATGCAGCTCCTGACGCGATACGGTGCCGTTATAAGACTTCTTCTTGTTCTGCTCTGCGCAAAGACAAGAAGCTCTCACTGTACGCGCAGCAATACCCCGGACGCCAATTCGCCCGGGGTATTTTTTGTGCGGTTTTTTCCGTACGGTCACCGGCCGGTACCAGCACCGGCCCGTACCAGCGCCGCCCCGGGCGCCGCGTCAGAGCACGTCGGCCAGCTCCTGGAGCAGCCGGCGCTTCGGGCGGGCGCCCACCATCGACTTCACCGGCTCCCCGTCGCGGAAGACCATCAGGGTCGGCATCGACAGCACGCCGTACCTGACCATGACCTCCGGGTTGCTGTCGACGTCGAGCTGGACGACCTTGAGGCGTGCGGACTCCTCATCCGCGACGGCGCTGAGCACGGGTGCGAGCTGGCGGCACGGCCCGCACCAGTCGGCGGTGAACTCGACCAGGACGGGCAGTCCGGCCGCGAGCACCTCGCTGTCGAAATCGGCGTCGGTCACGGTGTCGACGCCCTCGGCGTGGATCATCTCGGGTGTTCCTCCCACTCGTTCTCGGACACGGCTCCGCCGGACAGTTCGCAGCGCGGCTCGGGGCCGCCCGGCAACTCCGCCTCCGCGCGGGCCAGTTCCGCGCCCACCCGGGCGCGGACGCCCTGCAGCTCCCCGATCAGGGCGTCCAGCTCGGACAGCTTGCGGCGGTAGACGGCGAGTGAGGCGGGGCAGACGTCCCCTGCCGGGTGCCCGGCGCGCAGACACTCGACGAACGGCCTGGTCTCCTCCAGGTCGAAGCCGAAGTCCTGGAGCGTCCTGATCTGCTGGAGCAGCCGCAGATCGTCCTCGTCGTAGGTCCGGTAGCCGTTCACCGCCCGCCGGGCGGGCAACAGCTCCCGGGACTCGTAGTAGCGCAGAGCACGGGTGGTGGTACCGGCCCGCTCCGCCAGCTCGCCGATTCGCATGCCCCGACGGTAATCCTTGACGTCGGCGTCAAGGCAAGGGCACAAGGCGAAGGGGCGGGGCGCGGAGGCACGGGGGGCGAGAACGGGGGTACGGGGCACCGGGGTTGCGGGCCGGGCCCTCAGACCGAGGTGGCCACCGGCTCCTCCTGGGGCGCCGCCCCGGGCTCCGTACGCCGACCGCGCCCCGGGATCAGGACGGCCACCAGCACCGTGCCCACCCCGAGGATCACCGCGCCGATCAGGCTGGTGTGGGCGACGGCCTGCGAGAAGGCCCCGTCCACCGCGTCCGCCAGGGCGCGCCCCTGCTCGGGGCCCGCCGTGGCGGCGGCCTTGCGCGCCACGGCGAGGCCCGCGCCCACCGAGTCCTGGGCGGTGCTCAGGGCACCGGCGGGCAGCTTGCCGCCGGCCGCGTCCGCGAGGTGCGAGGAGTACGCACCGGAGAGCACAGAGCCGAGAATCGCGATGCCCAGCGAGCCGCCCAGCTCGATCGAGGTGTCGTTGACGGCGCCGCCGACACCGAGTTCGGACTCCGGGAACGCGCCCATGATCGCGTCGGTGCACGGCGAGAGCGCGAGACCGATGGCCAGGCCGAGCAGGATGAGCGGCAGGACGAACTCGCCGTACCCGGAAGCCGCGTCGATGCGGGCGAGCAGGGCGAGCGACGCCGTGCCGCCGACCATGCCGGCGGTGACCGTCACACGCATCCCGAGCCGCGGGGTCAGGACTCCGGTCAGCGCGGACCCGACGAAGACCGCGCCGGCCAGCGGCAGCATCCGTACGCCGGTCTCGAAGGCGTCGAAGCCGAGGACGAACTGGAGGTGCTGGGTCAGGTAGTAGAACGCGCCGAACACGGCCAGGAAGAAGAGCGCGACGGCGAGGTTCGACCCGGCGAACCCGCGGTCGAGGTAGCGCCGTACGTCGAGCACCGGGCGCGGGTGCCGCAGCTCCCACAGCACGAAGACCACGAACCCGGCGCCCGCCACGACGGCCGCGGTGACGGCCTTGGCTCCCCAGCCGAAGTGCGGCCCCTCGATGATCATGTAGACGAGGGCGCCGACGGACACCACCGAGAGCAGCCCGCCCACATAGTCGATCCGGTCGTGGTGACCGGCCTTGGACGGCGGTACGAGGACGAAGGCGCCGATGATGGCGAGCACCGCGATCGGCACATTGATCAGGAACGTCGAGGCCCAGCCGTGGTGCTGGAGCAGCGCGCCCGCGACCAGCGGGCCGGCCGCGATGGCGAGCCCGGCGGTGGCCGTCCACAGGACGATCGCCTTGGCCCGCTCGGCGCGCGGGAAGCTCGCGGCGAGCAGCGAGAGCGTGGCGGGCATGATCATCGCCGCGCCGATCCCCATGACGGCGCGGGCCGCGATGACGCCCGTCGCACTGCCGACCAGCGAGCCGGCGACCGCTCCACCGCCGAAGACGACGAGCCCCAGCACGAGCGCGCCCCGCCTGCTGTACTTGTCGCCGATGGCGCCGAGCAGCAGCATCAGCGCGGCGTACGGGACGGTGTAGCCGTCGATGACCCACTGGAGGTCCGCGCTGCTGAGCCCCAGATCCTGTGTCATGTCGGGGGCCGCGACCGTCAGGGCGGTGTTCGCCATCACGATGATCAGCAGACTCAGACAGAGGACCAGCAGCGCCCACCAGCGGCGCCGGTACGGCCCTGCCATCTCGGCGACCGGCTCTCTCACCACGAGATTCATGACGTTCCACCACTCCACTACTCGCACGCCCACGCGCACACCTGCCGGCGCATGGCTCCGTGCGTACACCGACTTGCACAAGCCTGTGCAATTACACACTGCTGTGCAATTTAGCGCGCTTCCCGGCGCGGTGCAAAATGGGGCCCGTGACTTCCGGACGAGCAGACGCCAACCGCCGCCGCATCCTGGATGTGGCGCTCACCGAGCTGCTGCACGACCCGGACGCCTCGATGGACCAGATCGCCCGCGCGGCCGGGGTCGTACGCCGCACGGTCTACGGCCACTTCCCCAGCCGCGAGGCACTGATCGCCGCCCTCGTCGACAACGCGACGGCCGCCGTGGTCGAGGCGCACGCCACCGGCCGCGCGGGCATCAGCGACCCGGCCGAGGCACTGGCCCGCGCGACCCTCGCGGTCTGGGAGATCGCCGACCGCTACCGCCTGCTGGTCGCACTGGCCCAGCGCAGCGTCACGATGGCAGGCATCAAACAGCGCCTCACCCCGGTACGCGAGATCTGCACGGCACTGATCCAACGAGGCCTGGACGAGGGCGCGTTCACCTCACCGCTGACCGCGGCGGCTCTGGCGTACGTCCATGAGCAGGCACTGTTCGGCCTGATGGAGGCGGTCAACGAGGGCGCGCTCCCGGCCGCCGAGGGCGGAGCGGCGGCAGCCGGCACCCTGCTGATGACAGCGGGCGTACCGGCGGCGCGGGCGACGGCGGTGGTGGACGTGGCGCTCGGGAGGGGGCCCGGTTCCGGGTGACCGCTGCGCGGTTCGAAGGAACCAGCCGCCATGAAGAGGCCGTTGACGGTGGCCTGGGGGGAGCGTCGCCCTGGGTGTGCGCCTGTCCGGGCGATCCCGTTGGGCATACGAATCACACTGGTGCCGGCCTGATCCGGCACTAGCGCCCCGTGGTCAGGACCATACGGAAGCGGGCCGAGCCCGACAGCATGCGGGCGAACGCCTCGTCCGCCTCCTCCAGTGGGGCCTCCTCGGTCCACGAGCGGACGCCCGTCTGTGCGGCGAAGCGCAGGGTGTCCTCCGTGTCCACCGCGGTGCCCGATGCGTGGCCGTAGACCTTCTTCGTACCGTTGATGAACTGCGTCCCGCTGAACGTCATCTCGTCCGGGGTCGCGCCGACCACGATCAGTTCGCCGCGCCTGCCGAGACCGTCGAAGGTCGCCGTCATCGCCGGGCCGTTGGTGACCGTGGCGAGGACGGCCTTCGCGCCGCCCAGCTCCTGGAGCGCGTCCGCGACGTTCTCCGCCGTGCTGTCGATGTAGTGCCTGGCCCCGAGGCCGTAGGCGAGCTTCGCCTTCTCCGCGCCGCGGGCGATCGCCACCGTACGGAAGCCCATCTTCGACGCGAACTGCACGCCGAGGTGGCCGAGGCCGCCGATGCCCAGGACCGCGACCAGGTCGCCCGGGACGGCCGCGCTGCGCCGCAGCGCGTTGAAGACGGTGACACCCGCGCAGGCCAGCGGGGCGGCCTCGACCGAGGTCAGTTCGTCGGGGACCCGGGCCAGCGCGACCGCGGGAACGACGACCGTGTCGGCGTAGCCGCCCGGGTAGGCGGCACCGGGAATCTCCAGCCGGGCGCAGTTGACGGCGTCGCCCGACCGGCAGGCCCCGCAGTAGCCGCAGCTGCCGCCGTACCAGCCGACGGCGACCCGGTCCCCGGCCTGCCAGCCGTCGGCGCCGGGGCCCAGCGCGTCGACGCGGCCCGCGATCTCGTGGCCGGTGGTCACCGGGAACGTCACTCCGGGCAGCATTCCGCCGGTGATCATCGCGTCGGAGTGGCAGATCCCGCACGCCGCCACCGCGATCCTGACGCGGCCCGGCCCCGGTTCGGGAAGGTCGGTGTGTACGAGCGTGAAGGGGCCGCCCGGCTCGGCGACCTGCATGGCGCGGGGGGACGTGGGCGTGGATGTCATGGGGCTTCCTTGCCTTCCGCGGGGTCGGGCGTACGAGGGGTGCTCGGGCGTCGGGGTGCTGACCGCTCCTTCCAGTGTGGGCACTGTCCGGCGGATCGGCACGCGCGCCCGGGGGCGCGGCCGCGGGCGGTGGATCGTGCCGGCTCAGTGGGGGTGTGCCGGAGGGCAGCCGGGTGGCGGCGTCGGCTCGCGGGCCCGTTGTCAGTGGTCGGTGACAGCATGTGAAGCGGGTCGGCTGCTGCCGTGTCCCTTGCGCAACTCCACGCCCCCGCACCCCAGGGAATCCGTATGAAGCACGCCGAACACCGCTGCGCCTGGGCGGACAGCTCCGAGCTGATGGCCGCCTACCACGACGAGGAGTGGGGCCGCCCCTCGCACGACGACCGCTACCTCTTCGAGTTCCTCGTCCTGGAGGGCGCCCAGGCCGGGCTCTCCTGGTCGACCGTGCTCAACAAACGGGCCAACTACCGGCGGCTGCTCGACGGGTTCGACCCGGTGCGGATCGCCGCGTACGACGAGGACAAGCTGGCTGAGCTGCTCGGCGACCCCGGCATCGTACGGAACAGGCTGAAGGTCGCCTCGCTGGTGAAGAACGCCCGGGCCTTCCTCGCCGTCCAGCGGGAGTTCGGCTCGTTCGACGCGTACCTCTGGCAGTGGACCGACGGGAAGCCGGTCGTCAGCCGGCCGGGGCCGGGCGACCCGCTGCCGACCAGCACCGAGCTGTCCGACCGGATCAGCAAGGATCTGAAGCGGCGCGGGTTCACCTTCGTCGGCACCACCATCGTCTACGCCTATCTGGAGGCCGTCGGTGTCGTCGACGACCACTGGACGGGCTGTCCGGCAGCGGGAGCGGTGCCGCTGCCGGGCTGAGCCGGACACGAAGACTCCAGAGACTCCGGGCTCAGCCCCTGGCCGCCGTCTCCTTGCCGCCGTCCCTGGACGCCGGCACGTCCTGCTGCTCCCGGGGCCCGGCCCCCTCTGCGTCCGCAGCGCCGCCGTCCTCGGCGCCCTCGCTCCCGGCGCCTTCCGGCCGGTCGTCCATCAGCGACGCCTCGTCGAACGGCAGCCGCCCGGAGAGCACCTCCACGGCGCGTGCCTTGTCGATCTCCTTCGTCCAGGTGCCGACCAGGACCGTCGCGACGGCGTTCCCGGCGAAGTTCGTCATCGCCCTCGCCTCACTCATGAAGCGGTCGATGCCGACGATCAGGCCGACCCCGTCGACCAGATCGGGGCGGTGCGACTGGAGGCCCCCGGCGAGCGTGGCGAGGCCCGCGCCGGTGACGCCCGCCGCGCCCTTCGACGCGACGATCATGAAGAGCAGCAGCGAGATCTGCTCGCCGCCGCTCAGCGGCTTGTCCATCGCGTTGGCCACGAAGAGAGCCGACATCGTCAGATAGATCGCGGTGCCGTCGAGGTTGAAGGAGTACCCGGTCGGGACCGTGATCCCGGCGACCGGCCTGCTCACACCCAGGTGCTCCATCTTGGCGATCAGCCGCGCCAGCGCCGACTCCGACGACGAGGTCGAGAGGATCAGCAGGAACTCACGGCCCAGATACTTCAGCAGCATGAAGATGTTCATGCCGGCGATCAGCCGCAGCAGCGCGCCGAGCACGACGAAGACGAAGAGCGCACAGGTCAGATAGAAGCCGATCATGATGACGGCCAGTGACTTCAGCGCGTCCACCCCGGTCTCGCCGACCACCGCGGCCATCGCGCCGAACGCGCCCACCGGAGCGGCCCACATGATCATGGCGAGGATACGGAACACCAGCCGCTGGATGTGCTCGATACCGCGCAGCACAGGCCGGCCCGCCGGGCCGATCGCCTGGAGCGCGAACCCGGAGAGCAGCGCGATCAGCAGCGTCTGGAGCACCTGGCCCTCGGTGAAGGCGGAGACCATGGTCGTCGGGATGATGCCGAGCAGGAAGTCCGCGGTGGAGTCCCCCGCTCCGGTGGCCTGTGCGGCGCCCGCGTGCCGCACCGCCTCCGTCAGATGCAGCCCGGAGCCCGGCTCCAGTACGTTCCCGACGACCAGCCCGATGGCCAGCGCCACCGTCGACATCACCAGGAAGTAGCCCAGCGCCAGACCGCCGACCGCGCCGACCTTGGCCGCCTTGCGGACCGAGCCGACCCCGAGCACGATCGTGCAGAAGATGATGGGCGAGATCATCATCTTGATGAGATTCACGAACCCGGTGCCCAGCGGCTTGAGTTCGACGGCGACCCCGGGTGCGGCGAAGCCGACCACGATGCCGAGCACCACCGCGGCGATCACCGCGAGATACAGATAGTGCGTACGGTCCCGCTTCTTTGCGGCCACGCTTGCCTCCTCGTACAGGACCGGTACACCGACCGATCCATGACCGGTCCACGCCCGGTCCACGTCCGATCCACATCCCTGACCATCCCGGTGGATCCCCGAGACTCTCCATCAGCCTGTGACCGCGGTCACCCTTGCGTGCATTTCGTTCACGCATTTCGCAGCGTGCAGACTGTCGGCCATGCACATACGCGCCCCGCGGCCCCGCAGCCTGGCCGGCCAGCTCTTCGCGATGCAGGTCGTGCTGGTCGCGGTGATCGTGGCCGGGTGCGCGGTGTTCAGCTATGTGTCGGACCAGCGCCAGGCCCGGGCGGCCGCGCGGCGCCAGGCCACCGCCGCCGCCACCGCCGTGGCCCTCTCCCCCTCCGTGCGCCGGGCGACCGTCTCGGACGACCCGTCGGCGGTGCTCCAGCCGTACGCGGAGCAGGTGCGCCGCTCCACCGGGGTGGCCTTCGTGACGATCATGGATGTGCACGGGATCCGCTGGACGCACCCCGACCCCGGCAGGATCGGTGAGCACTACCTGGGCCACACCGCTGAGGCCCTGCACGGCAGGACGTACGCCGAGACGTACACCGGCACGCTCGGCCCGTCCGCCCGGGTGGTCACCCCGGTCCGGGCCGACGGCGGCGCGCACGGCAAGGTCACCGGGCTGGTCAGCGCGGGCATCACCGTGGACCGGATCGACGCGGAGCTCCAGGCGCAGGTGAGTGTGCTGCTCTGGTTCGCCGGGGTCGCCCTCGCGCTGGGCGGCATCGGTACGTACGTCATCAACGCGCGGCTGCGCCGCCACACGCACGGGATGAACCCGGCCGAGCTGAGCCGGATGCACGACTACCACCAGGCCACCCTGCACGCCGTGCGGGAGGGGCTGCTGATGCTGGACAGCGGCCGCCGGATCGCGCTCATCAACGACGGCGGCCGGGAGCTGCTGGGGCTCGGCGACGACGTGGTGGGGCGTAGCGCCGCCGAGCTGGGGCTGCCCGCGCCGCTCACCGGGCTGCTGCTCGCCGAGGGGCCGCGGGTGGACGAGGTGCATCTGACCGCCGACCGGGTCGTGGTCGTCAACAGCCGCCCGGTCTCGTCGGGCGAGCACCGGGGCACGGTCGTCACCCTGCGCGACCGCACCGAACTCCAGGCGCTCTCGGGCGAGCTGGACTCGGAGCGCGGCTTCACGCAGGCGCTGCGCGCGCAGGCCCATGAGGCGGCCAACCGGCTGCACACGGTCGTCTCGCTGATCGAGCTGGGGCGGGCGGCGGAGGCGGTCGAGTTCGCGACCGGCGAGCTGGAACTGGCGCAGACCCTCACCGACCGGGTGGTGGGCGCCGTGGACGAACCGGTGCTGGCCGCGCTGCTGCTCGGGAAGGCGGCGCAGGCCAATGAGCGCGGGGTCGAGCTGGTGCTGGCCGACGACAGTGTCCTCGACGACGGGCTGCTGCCCGCCCGTGACCTGGTCACGATCCTCGGCAACCTCATCGACAACGCGGTCGACGCCGCGCAGGGCAGCGAAGGCGCCCGGGTCACCGTGACGGTCCGCGCGGCGGACGGTGAGCTGCTGATCCGGGTCCGCGACACCGGCCCGGGTGTCGCGCCCGGCGACGACGTGTTCCGGCTCGGCTGGTCCACCAAGAGCACCGGCCGCGGCCTCGGCCTGGCCCTGGTCAGGCAGACCGTCCTGCGCGGCGGGGGTACGGTCACGGCGGCGGGCCCGGAGTTCGTCGTACGGCTGCCGGTCCGACAGGAGGTGACCCCGGCGTGATCAGGGTGCTGGTGGTCGAGGACGACCCGGTCGCGGCGGACGCGCACGAGCTGTACGTGGGCCGGGTGCCCGGTTTCGGCGTGACGGCGAAGGCCCACTCCAGGGCGGAGGCCGTACGGATCCTGGACCGTACACCGGTCGATCTGCTGCTGCTCGATCTGCATCTGCCGGACGGCCACGGCCTGCAGCTGGTGCGGTCGCTGCGCGCCGCCGGGCACACCGCCGACGTCATCGCCGTGACCTCGGCGCGCGACCTGGCCGTCGTACGGGAGGGGGTCTCGCTCGGTGTGGTGCAGTACGTGCTGAAACCGTTCACCTTCGCCACGCTGCGCGACCGTCTCGTCCGGTACGCGGACTTCCGGGGAGCGGCTGCGGGTGAGGCGAGCGGCCAGGACGAGGTGGACCGGGCGCTCGCCACCCTGCGTACACCCGAACCGGCGTCGCTCCCCAAGGGGTTGAGCGCTCCGACGCTGGAGGCGGTGACCCGCACCCTGCGGGCGGCGGCGGACGGGACGACGGCCACCGCGGCGGGTGAGGCGGTCGGTATCTCACGGATCACGGCGCGCCGCTATCTGGAACACCTGGTGACGACGGGCCGGGCGGTGCGCCGCCCGCAGTACGGTCAGGTCGGGCGGCCGGAACTGCAGTACCGGTGGCTGAGCCGGCCGTAGCGGACCGCGCGGGCCCTTCGGCCGGCCGGCCCAACAACGTTGTCATGCACGGGCATTGACCTTGAATTGCGGACCGCCATACCTTCGCCGGGCAGCCGCTGACCGCGGTTCGCGCCAGAGGAGGTCGTGCCCGTGCGCCCCACCGCCCCGCTCATCCTCGCCGCCGCAGCCACCGTCCTCGCCGCAGGGTCCCTCACCGCCTGCGGGAGTGGGTCCGGCAGCGATCCGGACACCGTCAAGGTCGCCTACAACCGGAACACGGACAACAACGTCCGCTTCAAGGACCAGTTCCTGGATTCCATGAAGAAGCAGTTCGAGAAGGCCCACCCCGGCAAGAAGATCGAACTCGTCCCCATCCAGGCACCGGACGACGACTACGCGACCAAGGTGCAGCAGATGATGCGCTCCCCCAGGACCGCGCCCGACCTCGTCTACGAGGACACGTTCCGGATCAACTCCGACATCAAGGCGGGGTATCTGCGGCCGCTGGACGGCTATCTGGCGAAGTGGCCGGCCTGGGACCATTTCGCGGACACCGCGAAGTCGGCGGCGAAGGCCGGGGACGGGAAGACGTACGGCGTCCCGGACGGCACGGACACCCGCGGGCTCTGGTTCAACAAGAAGCTGTTCGCCAAGGCGGGGCTGCCCGCCGACTGGCATCCGAAGAGCTGGGCGGATGTGCTGGACACCGCCCGCACCATCAAGAAGAAGCTCCCGGGCGTCATCCCGCTGAACGTCTACACCGGCAAGGCACCCGGTGAGGTCGCGGTGATGCAGGGTTTCGAGATGCTGCTGTACGGCACCGGCGGCAATCCGCTCTACGACCCGGCGGCGAAGAAGTGGGTCACCGGGGGCAAGGGCTTCAAGGACGCGCTGGACTTCGTCCACACGGTGTACGGCGAGAAGCTGGGCCCCGACCCGTCGGACGCCCTCGACGCCAACATCAATACGACCGTGGGCACCGAGCTGCTGCCCGAGGGCAAGCTCGCCATCGATCTGGACGGGTCCTGGCTCGGCCAGCTCTGGCTCGGCAACGGCACCAAGAAGTGGCCCGAGTGGAGCACCACGCTCGGGCAGGCGCCCATGCCGACCCAGCACGGGCAGTCCCCGGGCGAGGTCTCGATGTCCGGCGGCTGGACGTGGGCGATCCCGCAGAAGTCCCACAATGCCGCGCTCGCCTGGGAGTTCATCCAGCAGTTGCAGCAGAAGGAGAACGCCGTCAGGTGGGACATCGCCGACGCCCAGATCGCGGTGCGCGACGACGTGGCGGCGGACCCGAAGTACCTGAACTCCATGCCGGGCATCAAGTTCTTCACGTCCCTGGTGAAGAACACCCACTACCGGCCCGCGCTGCCGGTCTATCCGCAGGTGTCGTCCGCGATCGGCGAGGCCCTGGAGTCGGTGACCACCGGTGACTCCACCCCGGTCGGCGCGGCGAAGTCGTACGACGGCCAGCTGAAGTCCGTCACCGGCGGCGCGGTCGTCGACAGGACCGGATGAGCGCCCAGGGCGGGACGGGCGCCCAGAGCTGGACGGGCTCCCAGGGCGGGACGGGCGCCGTGCCCCGAGTGCGGCGGCAGCCGGTCCGCTGGCTGCCACTGGCCCCCGCCACACTTCTGCTGCTGCTCTTCCTGGCCGGCCCCATCTGCTACTGCGTCTATATCGCCTTCACCAACATGCAGCTCACCGGCGCTTCCCACACGGACTTCGTGGGCCTGGCCAACTTCCGCAAGGCGCTGTCCGACGCACGGTTCCGCAACGCGGTGTGGCTCACGCTGGTCTTCACCTTCCTCTCATCGGTCGTCGGCCAGAACACGCTGGGGCTGGCGCTGGCCGGTCTGATGCGCCGCGCCTCGCGCCCCGTCCGTACGCTGACCGGCGCCCTGGTCATCACGGCGTGGGTGCTGCCGGAGATCGTCGCGGCCTTTCTGCTCTACGCGTTCTTCCGCCGCGAGGGCACCCTCGACGCCGTACTGCACTGGCTCCGTCTCCCGGGCCAGAACTGGCTGTTCACCCTGCCGATCATTGCCGTGTCGTTCGCCAACGTCTGGCGCGGCACCGCCTTCTCGATGCTGATCTACTCGGCGGCGCTCGCGGAGATCCCCGGGGAGATCACCGAGGCGGCGGAGGTGGACGGCGCGAGCGGCTGGCGGGCGGTGTGGCACATCACGCTGCCGATGATCCGGCGTTCGATCGGCACCAATCTGATGCTCAACACCCTCCAGACCCTCTCGGTGTTCGGTCTGATCTGGGCGATGACCCGCGGCGGCCCGGGTGACCGCAGCCAGACGCTGCCGGTCTTCATGTACGACCAGGCGTTCACCAAGAGCCTCATCGGCTACGGCACCGCGGTGGCGCTGCTGCTGCTCCTGGTGGGGGCGCTCTTCTCGGTCGTCTATCTCCGGCTGATGAAGGTGGAGGTCTGATGCGCCCGGTGCACACGGCGCTGACCCGGCGTACCCGGCGCAGGCTGGCGGCGGACGCGGCGCTGCTGGTGGTGGCCGCCGCGTTCGTGCTGCCGCTCGCCTGGCTGGTGCTGGCCTCGTTCGACAGCAGCGCGAACCTGCGCGTACGGGTGCCCGCGTCGCCCACCCTGGACAACTTCTCGGCGGTCCTCACCGACGAGATCACCTTCACGCCGATGCTCAACAGCCTGGTGCTCTGCGGCAGCGCGACCGTACTGACGGTGGTCTGCGCGGTCCTCGCCGCGTACCCGCTGTCCCGCTACCGCTCGCGGTTCAACCGGCCGTACCTGCTCACGATCCTCTTCTCGACCTGTCTGCCGATCACCGCGGTCATGGTCCCGGTGTACGGACTCTTCGTGCAGGTCAACCTGGTCGACACGGTGTACGGCACGGCCCTCTTCCTCGCCACCTCCCAGCTCCCGTTCGCCATCTGGCTCATGAAGAACTTCATGGACGGGGTCCCGAAGGTCCTGGAGGAGGCGGCCTGGACGGACGGCGCGTCCATGCCGCAGACCCTGCGGCGGGTGGTGCTGCCGCTGATGGGGCCGGGGGCCGCGGTCGTGATGATCTACACGTTCATCATGCTCTGGGGGAACTTCTTCGTCCCGTTCATGCTGCTGCTCAGCCCGGACCAACTCCCCGCTTCCGTCACCATCTTCACCCTCTTCGGCAACTACGGATCGGTGGCCTACGGCCAGCTGGCGGCCTTCTCGATCCTCTACTCCACGCCTGTTCTGGTGCTGTACATCCTGATCTCGCGGCGGCTGGGCGGCGGCTTCGCGCTGGGCGGGGCCGTCAAGGGATGACGGCGGGACGGGGCGAGCGGGGAGGGAGAGCGGGGCGGGAGAGCGGGGCGGGACGAGCGGGACGGGCCGAGCTGGGCGGGGCGAGCGGGGCGGGGCGAGCGGGACGGAACGAGCGGGGCGGGGCGAGCGGGACGGAACGAGCGGGGAACGGGCCGGAGGTGACGGCCGGGTGACCGGTCTCCCATACGTTTCTCCACATACCGAGACTGTGTGAACAAACCGTATTCGCGGGACCCCCCTTGCCCTTACGGTGTGCCCGTGCACCAGACCCCGCCCTTCGATGCCCCCGCCGCACGCCGTCTCCGCGAGGCACTGGGCATGGCGCCCGGCCATGTCGCCTACGGGCTGCGCGCCCAGTACGGACTCCTCGTCACCCCGGATGTGGTGGCCGCCTGGGAACGCGGCCTCCAGTCACCGACCGCGCGTGAACTGACCGCGCTCGCCGGGGTGCTGTGGTGCTCCCCCGGCGACCTGCTGGTCGAGGCGGTCACGCTGCGCGAGCACCGGCTGGCGCGCGGCATGGCACCGGAGGACGTGGCCCGGCGGGTCGGCATGGACACCGGGGCCTATGTCAAGGTCGAGGAGTCGGGGCGCTGGCGCGGCAATGAACGCCAGTCGGCGGCGCTCGCCGACGCCCTCTCGCTGACCCCGGCGGCCTTCCTCACGGCGACGGGCCGCGACGGGGAGCTGGCCGGGATCCTGACCAGCGCGGTGACCACCCGCTGGCAGGCCCACGTCAAAGCCACGGCCAAGCTCGTACCGCTGCCCCGCACCGAGCTGGAGCGGGTGCTTGAGCGGCTGCACTCCGACTACCAGGCGCTGATGGTGGCCACCCTCAACTGGGGGTCGACGGAGGAGGCGGGCACGGGCGACGCGGGGCAGGCGTTCCTGGACTCGATCGTGGTCCGCTTCTGGGAGCTCGTCGGGGACTGAACGGGAGCCGCCGGGCGACGGGCGCTGGACGGCAGGCGACGAGCGAGAGACTCCGCGGGACGGCAGGCGCCGAGGCGAGACGCTCCGTGGGGCGGCCAGGCGCTAGAAGACCGACTCCGCCTCGTACATCCGGCTCTCGTCGACGGTCTTCAGATGGGCCACCGCGTCCGCCAGCGGCACCATCGCGATGTCCGTGCCGCGCAGCGCCGTCATATTGCCGAAGTCGCCGCGGTGCACCGCCTCCACCGCGTGCCAGCCGAAGCGTGTCGCCAGGACCCGGTCGTACGCGGTGGGGGTGCCGCCGCGCTGGACGTGGCCGAGGATGACCGGCCTGGCCTCCTTGCCGAGCCGGGTCTCCAGCTCGATGGCGAGGCGGGTGCCGATGCCGGTGAAGCGCTCGTGGCCGAACTGGTCGATGACGCCCTTCTCGTACGGCATGGAACCCTCGGCCGGGTGGGCGCCCTCGGCGACACAGATGACGGCGAACCGCTTCCTGCGGGCGAAGCGCTCCTCGACCATCTTGACCAGGTCGTCGACCTCGAAGCGGCGCTCGGGCAGGCAGATGCCGTGGGCGCCGCCCGCCATGCCGGACTCCAGGGCGATCCATCCGGCGTGCCGGCCCATGACCTCGACGACCATCACGCGCTGGTGCGACTCGGCGGTGGTCTTCAGCCGGTCGATCGCCTCGGTCGCGACGCCGACGGCCGTGTCGAAGCCGAAGGTGCGGTCGGTGCCTGAGATGTCGTTGTCGATGGTCTTGGGGACGCCCACCACGGGCATCCCGGCGTCGGAGAGCATCCGGGCCGCGGTGAGGGTGCCCTCGCCGCCGATCGGGATGAGCGCGTCGATGCCGTAGCGCTCGGTCAGCTCGGCGCAGTTCTCGGCGGCCTCGCGCAGCCGGTCGCGCTCCAGGCGGGCGGAGCCGAGGATGGTGCCGCCGCGGGCGAGGATGCCGCTGACCGCGTTGAGGTCGAGGGGGCGGTAGTGGCCGTCGAGCAGGCCCTTGAAGCCGTCCTCGAAGCCGATGACTTCGTCGTTGTGCCCGGCAACGGCACGGTGCACGACCGACCGGATGACGGCATTGAGGCCGGGGCAGTCGCCGCCCGCGGTGAGGACTCCGATGCGCATCGTGCTGATTCTCCTGCTCCTAGTGGTACCTGCGAGCCGTGCCGATTCTTCCACGGCCGGTGGGCCGTGCGGTTTCGCCGCCGTCCCGTACGCAGGGCGTGGACAGGCGGCGTAGCCAGCCCCGAGGGTACTGTCAAGAGGGCGCGCAGGGCCGCCACGGGGCCCGCCGATCACGCGGCCCCCGTCAGGAACGAGAAGCAGACGACGAGGCAGAGGACGGAGAGCACGCGTGACGCGCAGCGTGTACGTGACCGGGATCGACCGCGGCGACGGCCGCCAGGTCGTCGAGCTGGGGGTCATGGAACTCCTCACCCGCCAGGTGGACCGGGTCGGGATCTTCCGGCCACTGGTGCACGACGGTCCCGACCGGATGTTCGAGCTGCTGCGGTCGCGCTACCGGCTGAGCCAGGACCCGGCATCGGTGTACGGCATGGACTACCACGAGGCGTCCGCCCTCCAGGCCGAGCAGGGCACGGACGAGCTGGTCTCGCATCTGGTGGGCCGCTTCCACGAGGTGGCCCGCGCGTACGAGGTGGTGCTCGTCCTCGGTACCGACTTCGCGGCCACCCAGCTCCCCGACGAGCTGGCGCTGAACGCCCGGCTGGCCAATGAGTTCGGCGCTTCGGTGATCGCGGTGGTCGGCGGCAAGGGCCAGCCGCCCGAGTCCGTACGCGCCGAGACCCGCAACGCCTACCGGGCGTACGAGGTGCTGGGCTGCGACGTCATCACCATGGCGGTGAACCGGGTGGCCCCGGGCGACCGCGACGAGCTGGCCGGACAGCTCGCCGCGCAGCTTCCGGTGCCGTGCTCGGTGCTGCCCGACGAGCCGGCGCTGGCCGCGCCGACGGTCGCCCAGATCAGCCATGCGCTGGGCGGCACGGTCCTGCTCGGCGATGAGGCGGGGCTGGCCAGGGACGCGCTGGACTTCGTGTTCGGCGGGGCCATGCTGCCGAATCTGCTGAACGCGCTCACGCCCGGCTGTCTGGTCGTGACCCCCGGGGACAGGTCCGACCTGGTGGTCGGCTCGCTCGCCGCGCACAGCGCGGGCACCCCGCCGATCGCCGGTGTGCTGCTGACACTGGACGAGCGTCCGGGCGAGGCGATCCTCCGGCTGGCGGGCCGGCTGGCGCCCGGCACCCCGGTGGTCGCCGTGACGGGCGGGTCGTTCCCGACGGCGGGCGAGCTGTTCGCCCTGGAGGGGCGGATGGACGCGGCGACCCCGCGCAAGGCGGAGACCGCGCTCGGCCTCTTCGAACGTCATGTGGACACCGCCGAGCTGCTGGAACGTCTCTCGGTGGCGCGCAGCGGCCGGGTCACCCCGATGATGTTCGAGCACGAGCTGCTGGAGACCGCGCGGGCGGACCGCCGCCGGGTGGTGCTGCCCGAGGGCACCGAGGAGCGGGTGCTGCGCGCCGCGGACGTCCTGCTGCGCCGCGGGGTCTGCGACCTGACGCTGCTGGGCGATCCGGAGACCGTCCGCAAGAAGGCGGCGGACCTGGGCATCGACCTGTCGGCGGCCGATGTCGTCGACCCGGTGACATCGGAGCTGCGCCGGCGGTTCGCCGAGGTGTACGCGAAGCTCCGGGCGCACAAGGGCGTCACCGTGGAGCTGGCCCACGACGTGGTCGCTGATGCCTCGTACTTCGGCACGCTGATGGTCCAGGAGGGCCTGGCCGACGGCATGGTCTCGGGTGCGGTGCACTCGACGGCGGCGACGATCAGGCCCGCCTTCGAGATCATCAAGACGAAGGAGGACGCGTCGATCGTCTCGTCGGTGTTCTTCATGTGTCTCGCCGACAAGGTGCTCGTGTACGGCGACTGCGCGGTCAACCCGGACCCGGACGACAAGCAGCTCGCGGACATCGCGGTGCAGGCGGCGGCGACCGCCGCCCAGTTCGGGGTGGAGCCGCGCATCGCGATGCTCTCGTACTCGACCGGCACATCCGGTTCCGGTGCGGACGTCGACAAGGTGCGCCGGGCCACCGAGCTGGTCAGGGCGGCCAGGCCCGATCTGCTGATCGAGGGGCCCATCCAGTACGACGCGGCGGTGGAGCCGTCCGTGGCCGCCACCAAACTGCCGGGGTCGGCGGTCGCCGGGCAGGCCAGCGTGCTGGTCTTCCCCGACCTCAACACCGGTAACAACACCTACAAGGCCGTGCAGCGCTCGGCCGGGGCCGTGGCGGTGGGCCCGGTGCTCCAGGGGCTGCGCAAGCCGGTCAACGACCTGTCGCGGGGCGCGCTCGTCGAGGACATCGTCAACACCGTCGCGATCACCGCGATCCAGGCTCAGGGCGTGGGCCGGAGCAGGGCCCAGGAGGGATCCGTATGACCGCCACCCGTGTTCTCGTTCTCAACTCCGGCTCCTCGTCGGTGAAGTACCAGCTCCTGGACATGGCGGACGGCAGCAAGCTGGCGACGGGTCTGGTCGAGCGGATCGGCGAGGCGGCCTCGCGCTGTGTGCACACCCTGCTGACGCCCGGCGGCTCCACCCGGGAGCAGAGCGGCCATATCGCCGACCACTCGGCGGCGCTGAAGGCCGTGGCGGCCGAGCTGGACGCCGACGGGCTCGGCCTGGACTCCCCCGAGCTGGCCGCGATCGGCCACCGGGTGGTGCACGGCGGGCTGCGGTTCACCGCTCCCACGGTCGTGGACGACGCGGTACTCAAGGAGATCGAGCGCCTGGTACCGGTCGCCCCGCTGCACAACCCGGCGAACATCATCGGTATCCGCACCGCCCGCGAGCTCCGCCCCGACCTGCCCCAAGTGGCCGTCTTCGACACGGCGTTCCACACGACGATGCCGGAGTACGCGGCGCGGTACGCCATCGACGTGGCGACCGCGGACGCCCACCGCATCCGCCGGTACGGCTTCCACGGCACCTCCCACGCGTACGTCTCGCGCAGGACTGCGGCGCTGCTGGGCCGGACGCCCGAAGAGGTCAACGTCATCGTGCTGCACCTCGGCAACGGGGCGTCGGCGTCCGCGGTGGCCGGCGGGGTCTGTGTGGACACCTCCATGGGGCTGACGCCGCTGGAGGGGCTGGTGATGGGGACACGGTCCGGTGACATCGATCCGGCGGTGATCTTCCACCTCACCCGGGTGGCCGGAATGTCCATCGACGATATCGACGCGCTGCTCAACAAGAAGAGCGGTCTTGTCGGGCTGTGCGGGGACAATGACATGCGGGAAATCGTCCGCAGGACCGACGAGGGCGATGAGCGTGCGGAACTGGCCTTCGATATCTACGTACAGCGGTTGAAGAAGTACATCGGGGCCTATACCGCGGTACTCGGCCGGGTGGACGCCGTGGCGTTCACCGCGGGGGTCGGTGAGAACTCCGCCCCGGTGCGCGCGGCGGCCGTCGCGGGCCTGGAGGGGCTGGGCCTCACGGTCGACGCGGGGCTCAATGCCGTACGTTCCGACAAAGCCCGGCTGATTTCCCCGGAGGGGTCCCGGGTGGCTGTGGCCGTGGTTCCGACGGACGAGGAACGTGAAATCGCGCAGCAGGTATACGCCTTGGTGAATGACTGACACCTGAGCGCCGTACCGCCCATTTGTACTTTCCGCCAGACGGAATATTCCGTTGCGAAACAAACCGATAGGATCCGCCTCATGCGCCGTTCCAAAATCGTCTGCACACTGGGCCCAGCCGTCGACTCCTATGAGCAGCTGAAGACGCTCATCGAAGCCGGCATGAATGTGGCCCGTCTGAATATGAGCCATGGGTCCCACGCTGAGCACGAGGAGCGGTACCACCGCGTCCGCAAGGCGTCCCAGGACACCGGCCGCGCCGTGGGGGTGCTGGCCGACCTGCAAGGCCCCAAGATCCGCCTGGAGACCTTCGCCGAGGGCCCCGTCGAGCTGGTGCGCGGTGACGAGTTCACCATCACCGCCGACGACGTCCCGGGTGACAAGACCATCTGCGGCACCACCTACAAGGGCCTGCCCGGCGATGTCGTCAAGGGCGACCCGATCCTGATCAACGACGGCAACGTCGAGCTCAAGGTCGTCGAGGTCGAGGGCTCCGAGGTCAGGACCATCGTCATCGAGGGTGGTGTCATCTCCGACCACAAGGGCATCAACCTGCCCGGCGCGGCGGTGAACGTCCCGGCCCTGTCCGAGAAGGACATCGACGACCTGCGGTTCGCGCTGCGGATGGGCTGCGACCTGGTCGCGCTCTCCTTCGTGCGCGACGCGAGCGACGTCATCGACGTGCACAAGATCATGGACGAGGAGGGCCGCCGGGTCCCCGTCATCGCCAAGGTCGAGAAGCCGCAGGCGGTCGCCCACATGGAGGGCGTCGTCGCGGCGTTCGACGGGGTCATGGTCGCCCGTGGCGACCTGGCCGTCGAGTACCCGCTCGAAAAGGTCCCGATGGTGCAGAAGCGCCTCATCGAGCTCTGCCGCCGCAACGCCAAGCCGGTGATCGTCGCGACCCAGATGATGGAGTCGATGATCACCAACTCGCGCCCGACGCGCGCCGAGGCGTCCGACGTCGCCAACGCCATCCTGGACGGCGCCGACGCGGTCATGCTCTCCGCCGAGTCGAGCGTGGGCGCGTACCCGGTCGAGACCGTCAAGACGATGTCGAAGATCGTGGTCGCCGCCGAGGAGGAGCTGCTCTCCAAGGGCCTCCAGCCGCTGGTGCCCGGCAAGAAGCCGCGCACCCAGGGCGGTTCGGTGGCCCGCGCGGCCTGCGAGATCGCGGACTTCCTGGACGCGAAGGCGCTGGTCGCCTTCACCCAGTCCGGCGACACCGCCCGCCGCCTCTCCCGCTACCGCACCTGCCAGCCGATCCTCGCCTTCACCACCGACGAGGCGACCCGCAGCCAGCTCGCGCTGAGCTGGGGCGTCGAGTCGTACGTGGTCCCGCACGTGGACAACACCGACGCGATGGTCGACCTGGTCGACGCCGAGCTGCTGAAGCTCAAGCGCTACAGCGACGGCGACCGCATGATCATCACGGCCGGCTCGCCCCCCGGCGTCCCCGGCACCACCAACATGGTCCGGGTGCACCACCTGGGCGGCGAGGACAGCCGGAGCTGACCCGCTCCCCCGGTCTCCCGCCGTACGGCTGTGGCCCGCGCCCCCTCCGAAGGGGGCGCGGGCCACAGCCCTGTTTCCGGCGGTCTCCGTCCGCCGGTCACTCCGGGGTGCGCCGGTAGTGCAGCTGGACGACGCCGTTGCCGAAAGTGCGGGACTCCACGAGGTCGAGTCCGACGGTGGCGCCCGCCGCCGGGAAGAGCGGTGTGCCGCCGCCGATGAGCACCGGGTGGACGTAGATGCGGAACTCGTCGACCAGCCCGTGCGCCATGAAGGACGCGGCCAGATTCGCACCGCCGAGCGACAGGTCCCCGCCGGGGCGCGCCTTGAGCGCCCGCACCTCTTCGGGGACCACCTCCCGTACGACGGTGGTGTTCCAGTCGGTCCGGTCCAGGGTCCTGGAGTACACGGTCTTGGGCATCTCGCGCCAGATCTCCGCGAACTCCTTCACGGTCTCGGCGGCGGCCGGGTCGGCGTCGGCGGTCGGCCAGTACCCGGCCATCAGCTCATGGGTCACCCGGCCGTCCAGGAAGCCGCCCATCGTCGCCAGATACGCGTTGAGCGAGCGGTGGAGTTCGTCGTCGACCCGGTGCCAGCCGATGTCCCGGCCGGGGCCTTCGATGTACCCGTCCAGGGACACCGACATCATCAGGATGATCTTTCGCATCGCGGTCCTCACAGGGGTCGGCGGGGGCCCGGCGGAATGCCGCAGGCGGCCGGAGAATACGCCCGCGGCGCCCGGAAACCCCGTCACCCGGCCACAGTGGCGGCGGACGTGCCGCGCGCACGCCGGGAGCGTACGGATGCGGCGGCCCCGAAGACCAGCGCCACCCCCACGGCCAGCAGATGTTCGCGCCCCGCCAGATTCGGCCTGAGCGCCGACTGGACGACGATCACCCCGCTGGTCAGTACGGCGAACACCGGCGCGCGCCTGACCACGGCCAGATAGGCGAAGAGTCCGGCCACAGCGGCGGAGGGCCCAGTGTCGAGGACGTGCGCGGTGCCGGGCGGCAGCCCGAACGGGCCGTGGCCCAGGGCGATCATCGCCCGGGCGCCCAGCGTGCCCGCGAGGGATGTGCCGCAGGCGATCAGCAGGGTACGGGCGCGGCCGATGACCAGCTCGGCGAGCGCGAAGGCGAGGAACAGCCTGGGCAGCCCGGCCCACACGGGCAGCCCGGGGTCCGTGAGGACCAGTGAGACGGGGGTACGCAGCAGGACCAGCGGGAGGGGCAGATCGCCCCGGACCTCGCCGGTCAGCCGTATCGCGACGGCGCCCGTGCGGGTCCGTATCAGCTCGTGGACGACGATCACCGCGAGGACGGCCAGCACCCCCAGCGCGACCCCCGCGACCCCGCGCCGCCGGCAGGCGCGTGCGGGCTCGGCCACGATCCGCCGCCACTCGCCGAGCAGCAGCCTCCTGCCGTACGCGGTGAACCCGACTGCGGCGGGGCGCGGTTGTATGTGCCCGGCGGGCGCGCCCTCGTCGCCGGTCGCCCGGCAGCCGTCGACAGCCCCCACCGCTCACTCCCCCACGGTCTCCGCCCGGCTTCGGACATCCGTACGGCTCAGGCGATTCTGCCCCACCGGGCCTATTCCTGCTTCGGCGCGCCACCACCTGCCAAAGCACTCATGGGTGCCCGGCGGAGCCCTCACCGGTCAGCGGCAGCTCTGCCGGTCCAGGCAGGGCGCAGTTCACGGAAGGCCCCTGCCCGAACCGGCTACTGGAGACAGCAACCGCGCGGGCAGCTACAGCCTGGGATCGATCACGATCTTGCCGACCTCGGTTCCGTCCAGCAGGTACTGCCGGCCAGGCGCCAGAGCGTTGACCGCCTCTTGGGCCCTGGACATCGGCAACCGGTGCGTGACCAGGGATTCCGCTGCGGGGCCCAGTCGCTCCACCATCAGCAGAGCACGGTGGAACGACTCGGGGGTGTAGCCGGAGACCGCCACGAGGCGCGCGTCCTTGGCGAGCAGGTGCCTGTAGGGATTGATTCTGGCCTCGCCCACATCGGAGAAGTGCCCGAGCTCCAGGTAACTTCCCCCCTTGCGAAGGCAGGAGAGACCCTCAGGCAGCACCGCGGGCGCCCCCACGCACTCCGCGACCGCGTCGAAGCCCAGGCCACCGGGGCTGGCGGCGAGCGCAAGCCGCACACGTTCCTCGGAGTCGGGTGTCCCTTCGATGCTGATGGTGGTGTCGGCGCCGAGTTCTTCGGCGATGCGCAACCGGCGCTCAGGCCCTCCGATCGCGACGATGCGGGCGGCGCCCAGAGCCCTGGCCGCGGCGACCGCCAGCAGGCCGATGGTGCCGGTGCCCTGCACGAGCACGCTGTCACCGAAGGCGACACCTGCCCGGCGCATCCCTTCCACCGGGGTGGAAGCAGGCTCCGCCAGAACCGCAGCTTCCGGGGTCGCCTCGGTGACGAACACCCGCGCCCTGCTGGAGTTGCACAGCACGTACTGTCCCCAGCCGCCGCCCGCCTGACGCTCTTCGGGCACAGAGAAACCGATCACATCGAAGTTGTCGCAGTCGGGGACCGGCCGCGCACGGCGGCACGACGGACAGGTACCGTCCGGCGTCGCCGGCATCACCACGACCCGGTCGCCGGACCGCACCGGCCGTCCGGTGACGTCCGTCGTGAAGTCGGCGCCCACTTCGGCGACCGTGCCGACGACTTCGTGGCCCGGTGTCACGGGGTAGCGGAAACCGGGAATGTCGCCCTGGCAAATGTGCAGATCCGTGGCGCACACGCCGGAGAGCTCGACGCGTACGAGGAGATTATCCCGCTGCACCTTCGGCATCGGCTGCTCGCGTACGTCGAGGGCGGCGCCGGGGCCGTCGAGCGTGACCACCTTGTTGATTCCCATTTCTCAGCCTTTCTTGTCCTGTTGCTCGTGCTGTGCGGTGCTCTTCCGTGCTTCCTGCGGCCGCGACACGGCCGTGCCTGTTACGGCCGTGTCGGGGCTTGTCCCGGGTCGGGGTCCTGCATGAGAGCCGATCTGCCACCGTCGACGAGCAGGCTGGTACCGGTGATGAACCCGGCCTCCTGCTCGTCGGCAAGGAAGCGGATGGCCCGCGCGACGTCCTGGGGCGTGCCGATGCGCCGCACGGGATGCAACGCCTCGACCCGGGTTCGTTCGCGCGCTGGATCGGCGAAGCCCCCGAAGTACGTCTCGTTGATCGGGGTGTCGATATAGCCGGGGCAGACGGTGTTGACGCGGATGCGATCCGGCGTCAGCTCAAGGGCGAGCGACTGCCCGAGAGCGACGACTCCGGCTTTCGCGACGTTGTACGGAAAGGAACCGGCCATGGTGGAGAAGGCGTGGTTCGACGCCACATTGACGATGGCGCCCGGCCGTTCCAAGGAGCGCGCCGCTGCCTTCGAGCACAGCCACACGGCTCGCAGGTCGAGGTCGATGGCATGCTGCCACTCCGCGATCGACGTGCCGAGCGTGCCGGTGAAGGCGTTCGCCCCCGCGTTGTTGACCAGGACGTCGAGCCGTCCGTACACCGCGCGGGCGGCATTGATCAGGTACTCAGGGGCCTCCTCCTGCGTGAGGTCGGCGGCGACGACACCGGCGTGGCCGCCCGCACCGCGGATGGCATGCAGCGTGTCGTCGCACTCCTCGCTCCGCATGCCGTGGACGACGACGCGGTATCCACTGGCCCCGAACAGCTCGGCCGTCGCCCGGCCGATGCCGCGGGTCGAGCCGGTCACCAGGACGACGCGTTCCGAGACGACGCGTTCCGACGAATTCATTCCGCTCCTTCGATTCCCTCGTTGCGCCGGGGGACGAACGTCCCGTCGCGCAGGCTCGACTCGATCTGTTCCAGGGAGCGCCCGGTTGTCTCGGGCACCCGGAGCACGACGAAAACGATCGCGGCGACGTTCAGCGCCGCGTACACCCACAGCATTCCGGTCAGGGAGATGCCGTCGACCAGGGACAGGGTCGTCATGGAGACCAGGAGGTCGGCCCCCCACAAGGTGGTCGCGTGGGCGCTCATCGCCTTGCCGCGCACCGGAAGCGGGAACAGTTCCGACCCCATGAGCCAGGCGA
This sequence comes from Streptomyces sp. SID10853, assembly GCF_010548145.1. Lineage (GTDB taxonomy): Bacteria > Actinomycetota > Actinomycetes > Streptomycetales > Streptomycetaceae > Streptomyces. Next base: position 20,287 of record NZ_JAAGLN010000031.1, on the reverse strand, counting down.
CGACCTGCATGCCGAGGCTGTTGAACGCCATGTAGAGCAGCATGAACAGCATGACCGCCCACCCGGCGTTCCCGGCGAGTGAAGCCGCACCCATGACGACGAGACTCAGCGCGGAGCCCGGCAGGGTCCACAGCATCAGCCGACGGCGGCCGATGCGGTCCACGGTCATCGCTCCTATGATCACCATCACGGTCTCGACGGCACCGACACCGACGGTCCCGAGCAGCGCCGTCGACTCCCCGAACCCGGATTCGGAAAGGAAGGTCGGCGCGTAATAGACGATGGCGTTGATGCCTGTGACCTGTGCGAACAATGCCACGCCGAGCCCGGCCACCAGCGCGGGGCGCAGCCATCGCGCGCTCAGCTTCTCCTTGCGTTTCCCTTGCTCGGGAAGGGCGCTGACCTCGCGAAGCTCAGCCTCCGCCTCTTCTGGGGTCGTGCGCAGCCGACGCAGAACGTTCCCGGCCCGCTCGGGCTGACCGTGCGCGACCAGCCAGCGCGGGCTCTCCGGGAGAAAGGCCGTGGCTGCCACCAGCAGCAGCGCGGGGATCACGGCGACCGCGACCATCCACCGCCAGGACCAGGAGTCGTGGGTCGCGTAACCGACGACGGCGGAGAGCAGCACACCCGCTGCGATGAGTACCTGGTACATCACCACCAACCGACCGCGCCGGGACGCGGGCGCGATCTCGGCGATGTAGATGGGGATGACCTGAGAGGACCCGCCCACGGCCAGGCCCAGGACGAGACGCGAGGCGATCAGCATCTCGACATCGGGGGAGAGCGCGGAGCCTACGGTGCCGAGTGCGAAGACGGCCCCGACCAGTATGGCCGCGAACTTCCGCCCCCGGCGCTCCGACAGCCGGGCCGAGATGAGCGCCCCTGCGATGGCGCCGACCAGGATCGAACTGGTCACCAGTTCCTTTCCCTGGGAGCTGAGATGAAAGTCCTGCGTGATGGACAGCAAGGCGGTCGAGATGATGCCGGTGTCGTAGCCGAAGAGCAGTCCGGCTACCGCTGCCACCCCTGCGGCGACTCCCAGCAATCGCCCCTCTCCGGACACTGCGGATTGCTTTGTTGCCTTTGCGACGCTGTCCGGTTGCGTGGGCATGGCCTGAACCTTTCGCAGCAATGGTAGTATCAAATGACTATCAGCGGATGAGTGTGGGAGTCAAGATCCAGCCGCGACCACTTGTGGACCGGGGAGAGCCGCCCGCCCAGACCGCCAGGCTCCGCAGCCTGGCGCCGTCACACGTCCCGGCCGAGCGTCGGCGTATCCAGGACGGCGAACCCGTACTCCGCCCGCGCCAGGCACCAGAAGCTCTGCGAACGATGCGGCGGGGTTCTCGGCACGCGCGCGGCACCAGCCCGAGCCGTCCTCACAACGGGCCGGGGGTGCAAGCGATTTGGCCGCATTGCCCCGTAGAGCCGACAGAAGGAGGCGCCGCTTCGTTCACGCGCCTCTACGCCGCCGGGTCAACTGTGTTTCCCTGCCTGCTCGCGGCTCTGCCGGCCGAATGCCGCACGTGACCGCACAGTCCTGACACGTGCTCGGTCAGAGCAATTCTTCCGTCTCCGTCCGGGCACCTTCCAAGATCGCCCGCATGCAGGCAGCGGCCTCCGCCGCACGCCCCTCTGCCACCGCTTCAGCCAACTCCAAGTGGCTCGCCACGGCCGCGTCGTCCAGCTTGTCCGGCATCAGCAGCAGGTCGCGACGACCGTGCAGCAGTTCCTCGGTCGCCTCCGCCAACTGCGCGAACATCCGGTTGCCCGAGGAACGAAGCAGCGTGCGATGGAAGGCCGTGTCAGCGGCCACGAAGGCTCCCGCGTTCCCTTCGCCCGCCGCGTCGGCCATGGCGTGTGCATGCCCGAGCGCCTCGCGCCGCGCCACAGTATCGGCCGACTGAGCAGCGAGCACGGCCGCTGCGGGCTCCACGGCCGCACGCAGTTCGGCCAGTTCGCGCAGTTGGACGGCGCGCGCCGGCGAGGCGAGCCGCCAGCGGATTACCTGCGGATCGTAGAGATTCCATTCAGCCGGCGGTCGCACCGTGATGCCGATCCGGGGCCGGCTCGTGACCACCCGTTTCGACTCCAGTACACGCACCGCCTCGCGGGCGACGGTACGCGAGACGTCGTATCGATCCTGAACGTCCTCCAGGCGCAGCACCTCGCCTGCGCGGGTCTCCTCCGCCGCGAGGGACCGGCCGATCAGGTCCACCACCTGCCCGTGCAGCCCCTGAAGTTCCACGTCTCTCCCGTCTTCACCGCCCGGGGGCGGCGGGCGTGTGCCAAAGCGTCCGGCGGCGCTTCCGCGCATCTGCGTCGTCGGCGCCAACGGAAGTCAGCACCGACCCCTGCCGATTGTCACACCTCGGGTGGGAAGAGGATCAGGAGAGGAGATCGGGGGATCCTGCGCCCGGCGAGCGGGCGTGCCGCGGCCCCGTCCCGTAGAAACGGCTGTGGCCCGCGCCCTCTGGTTCGAGGGTGCGGGCCACAGCCGTTTCCGCGGCTCCCGGAAGTTCGCGCGCCGGGGGGTCAGGCGCCCGTGAAGTAGTTCTGCAGACCGGGGATGTGGAGCGTGCCGCCGAACTGCCCTGCCTGCTTCACCGTGACGTCCGTGAAGAACGCGAACGGCACATTGATCGGCGGCGGGGTGTCGGGGCTGAAGGTGATCGGGATGAGGCCGAAGAGGTTGCCCTTCAGCGACTCCGTGTACATCGTGACCTGGCCGTCGCGGATGGTCGACGTCGAGCCCGGTGCGCCCTTCACATGGCCGGTGGCCCCGTTCGGGCCGACGGTCATCTGGTGCAGGTCCTTGATGTCCAGCGAGGTCGAGGTGAACTTCAGGACCTTCTTGACCTTGCCGCTGGCCGTCCTGACCTCGACGATGCCCTTGTAGTCGAGGCCCTTGAGGGTCAGCATCGAACTCTTCAGCGTCCACGGGTCGTCGGGCAGGGCGGGGATGCCCTGTTCCAGATCGGCCGCGGCGAGCGCCTTGGGGTCGGGGGTCGGGCACGGGTAGGACGGCTTGGCGCCGTCCGGGATGTCCGTGTCCTTCTTCGGGTCCAGTCCCTTGACGTCCGAGGGGAGTTCCTTGACCGACTTGCCGGCCTCGGCGGCCGCCTCGCGGATCTTCTCGGCGGTCTTGTCGGCCGTGCTCTTCGCCGCGCCGGTGACCTGACCGGCCGTCTTCGCAGCGGAGTCCGCGGCCTTCTTGTCGGCCGCCTTCTTCTCAGCGGCTTTCTTCTCCGCCGCCTTCTTCTCCGCTGCCTTCTTCTCGGCGGCGGTCTTCTCGGCCGCGGTCTTCTCGGATGTCGCGGAGGACGACGGGTCCGGGGACGGGCTCGCCGTGTCCTTGTCCGGGTTGAACAGGTGCTTGAGCGCGTCACCCACACCCAGCGGGTCCAGCGGGTTCTTCGACTCGGTCGCGCTCGGCGACGGGTCGGCCGCGGTGGACTTCTGGTCGCCCGCGGACGAACCGGACGGCGACGCGCTGTCCTTCTCGGCGGAACCGGTCCCGCCCGCCGAGGGGGTGGCCGAAGGCGAGGGAGTGTCCGATGCGTCCGCCGGCTTGTCGTCCTTCTTGGCCTTGTCCTTGGCCTTGTCCTTCGCGTCGTCCGACGCGCTGGCCGAGGGGCTCGGAGAGTCCGAAGGCTTCGCGGACGGGCTCGGGTCGTCGGAGCGGGAGACACAGGGACCGGCTGCGAACGGGACGTCGCCCTGGTCGTCGGCCATCGCCAGCTTGGGGGTGAGTCCCATCCCGACGAACACCGCGGTGGGCATGGCCGCCAGGGCTATCGCCTTGCTCGCGGGTATGTGCAGCTTCGTCAGCAGCGACTTCCTCGGGGCCGCGTGACGGCCCCCTCTTCTCTCCGGGAAGTCGTCGCCTTCGGTGGTATCCAGCTGCGCTTCGTCACCCCGCACGGTGCCTCCCACCGTTGGCATCCACTGTCGTGTCCTTGTCATACGCAGCCGACTTCTGCTCAGGGACGCCAGGCGCGTGGCCGAAGGGGGAGAACTCGTCCGCCGGAGCGGTGCCTTCGGGCGTGCTTCCGTGCGGAGTCCCGTCGACGGAGCCGCCCTGCGCGGGCACCGCCGGATCGGCCTTCGGCTTCGCCGGTGCCCAGGAGAGCGAGAGCGCCCCGCCGATCATCGACAGCAGGAAGCCGACGATGAAGCCACCGAGGTTCGCCACCGGGAGGGAGATCAGCGCCAGCAGGATCGCCGCTATCCCCGCGAACACCCGGACGGCACCGTGGAACCACATGGTCACACCGAGCGTGACGAGCAGCACGCCGATGATCAGCGACCCGGCGCCCCCGGTGGTGGACATCGCCAGCGTCACATTGCCGAGGTGCATGTTGGCGTACGGGAAGTAGGCGATCGGCACGCCTCCCACCACGGTGAACAGGCCCGCCCAGAAGGGTCGGTTCCCCCGCCAGGCGCGGAAGCGAAGCCGCCAGTAGGTGAAATCGCGGGAACCTGTGGACTCGGCGCTCATGGAAAACAGCTCCCTGGTACCGGTGTTGCTCTGAGAAGTAGGGGGGTTCGGGTGGCCGCAGCGCCAGATGCGCGCTCCGGCCACCCGGGCGTGCTTAGTAGCACTCCTTGACGCCCGACTTGAGCCTCAGGCTCAAGTTGCTGAGCTTGAAGGTGCCGGCCGTGGTCGCCCACGCCGTCTGCTTCACGTGCTTCAGCGTCGCCTCGTCGGCGCGCTGTGCGAAGCCGTTCGGGTTGACGGCCTTCTCCGTACCGTGCTCGATGCCCGTCTTGTTCGACGAGTCACCGGCGGCCACACCGATGTCGATGTTCTTGAACGTCGCATCGGCGTCGAGGCTCGCGACGTCGAGGTACAGGTTCGACGCCTCGACCGGCTTCTTGGCGTCGGTGCCCGCGTGCAGCTGCAGGGTGACACTGCCGAGCCCGAACGGCAGGTTGGGCGTGACCACCGACTGGCACATGTTGTTGATCTTCGCGCTGCTGAAGCCCGAGACGGCCACCGCGTGTGCGGCGCTCTTGCCGTTCAGGTCCTTGCCGGTCGCGACACTGCCGTACTGCACGAAGTCCTGGCCGACCAGCTGGTCGGCGCTGACCTTGAAGCTCTGGCCGGACACGCTGAACGAAGCGGCGAGCGCACCCTGCGCGAGGCCGACGCCCACCGCAGCGGTGGCGACCACGCTCGGCACCATGACCAGCGCGAACCGCTTCCATCTGGTTCCGCCACGTACCTGGGAACTCACTTAGTTTCCTCCTTCTCGGACGTACATCTCCGGATCGGGTTCGAAGCCCGTCCTGGGATGGGAGAAGTGCTACGTCCTCGGGAAGGAGAGCGCCCGGTTCAGAAGCGCGAACCGCGTCCGAAGCACCGGCGATCACCCCCGAGCGACAACCACTGGCCACGCCTTCGCGCAACCGCTGGACAGGCCCCGCCGGGTGGCAGGAACCCCCCTGTCCCGCAGCCGGCGCCACTGCCGCCGACCGGCTCGGTGGGGACCCAAGCGGCCACGCCGCGACCGGATGTCGCGCTGGTGCGTTATTGGACCGAGCGTGGCCGATCGTGGTGCATTCGCGGCCGTGACACAAGGGGCTCGTTACCGGCTAGTAACGGCCTGATAACCGAACCGCGACCCGCCGATATCGCGCGGGCACACAGGGTGGACCCGACGCCGGCGCTACATCCGCCGGTAGGCACCCATAACCGGGCAGAAGGAGGTACTGGATTTACTCGGAGTAACAGACGGCCGCAATTGCCAAGTTTTGGCAAAGTACGGCCGTCGGTTATCGCTGTGTCGCCAAATCGTCCGGGCCAACCCGCCGACACCGCGCGTTTAGTGACTGTTCAGACCCGACGTCAGAACAGCACACGCGCCAGGGCGGAACGGGCAGCGGTCACCCTCGGATCCTCGGACCCGATCACTTCGAAGAGCTGGAGCAGATGGACGCGGGCCGCCTCGCGGTCACTGCCCACCGTGCGCTGCACCGTCTGGACCAGACGGCCGAAGGCGTCCTCGACATGACCGCCGACCAGATCGAGGTCGGCGGCGGCGAGCTGCGCCGGGACATCGGCGGGCTTGTCGGCCGCGTCCTTGCGGACCTGCTGGGGGTCCAGATCCTTGACCCGGCCGAGCAGTTCGGCCTGGGCGAGGCCGAGCTTGGCCTCCTCGTTGGCCGGGTCGTCCGAGAGGACGTTGCGGTACGCCTGGATCGCGCCGTCGAAGTCATTGGCGTCCAGCGCCTGTACGGCCGCTTCGAGCAGCGCGTCATAAGGACCGGCCGGCACTTCGGCGGGCTCGGCGTCCTCGGCGGGCGGCGCGGCGTCGGGGTCCACCGGGATGCCGGTGATGCCGAAGCGCTCCTCGCCCACCTGGATCAGCTGGTCCAGGGTCTGCCTGATCTGCGTCTCGGGCGCCGCACCCTGGAAGAGCGGCAGCGCCTGCCCGGCCACGACGGCGAAAACGGCCGGAATCCCCTGGATCCCGAACTGCTGCATCAGCATCTGGTTGGCGTCGACGTCGACCTTGGCGAGCAGGAAGCGGCCGTTGTACTCGACGGCGAGGCGTTCGAGGAGGGGGCCGAGCTGCTTGCAGGGCTCGCACCACTCGGCCCAGAAGTCGATGACGACCGGGACCTCGGCGGAGCGCTGGATGACATCGCGCTCAAAGCCGGCTTCGTCGACATCGATCACCAGCGAGACGGGTGAGACCGGCGTGGCACCGCCCTGCCGTGCGGTCTCGGCGCGCGCCTGCTCCGCTTTCTGCCGGGCCTCGCCGGCGGCCTTCACTGCGGCGAGGTCGACGACGCCGCTCATGGACATGTTCCTAGGCTGCATACGTACATCCTCCCCCCTCCACCACTCGTTCAGGAAAGCCGTTCGGGAAAGCTGTCGGCGAAATCCGCCGGTGGTACGGGACCGGCCCGTCCGTACACCCCCCGCCGGATGCGGGGCGTACGGGCGGACGCGGTCCTTCGGCCCGATCGCGGGCCCTGGGACAGGCGCCGGGGTCCCCACCCTGGCGCCAGTGGCTCTGTCGTGCTGTTCTTGTCACCCGGTTGTCGCGTGGTCATCGCGTGGTGCCGTGCTCGTCCTGTGCACGTGCCGTGCTCGTGACGCGGCCGCAGGCAAGGGGCGCACTCGCGCCTCTTTACGCTACGACTCGTAGCGTAACTGGTCGACCGGGAACAGCGGGCGAAAATTCTCCGGCGGTTTCCCGTGATCTGACTCACGGCGGCTGAGCTACTGACCGGTATGGTCGCGGGCATGCCGCTCAGCAAGCCCTCCCGAACGGGTCGCCCACGCTCCGCAGAGGCCGATACCGCGATCCTCGTCGCGACGAGAGCCGCGCTGGTCGACCTGGGCTGGTCGCGGCTGACCATGGGCGATGTGGCGGCCCGCGCCGGGGTGGCGAAGACGACGCTCTACCGCCGCTGGTCGCACAAGAACGAGCTGGTCGTGGATGCCGTGGCGGTCCTCTTCGACGAGCTCGAACTGCCCGACCGCGGCAGTCTGTCCGCCGACATCGAGGGCGTGGTGCTCCAGTTCGCCGCGCTCCTCGCCCGGCCCGAGACCAAGACCGCGCTGATGGCGGTGGTCGCCGAGTCGATCAGCGACGAAGCGCTGCGCGCCCGGATCCGCTCGGCGATCGTCGACCGGCAGAAGCGGCTGGTGACGATCGGCCGCGAGCGGGCCCAGGCCCGGGGCGAACTCCCCCTGGAGGACGACCCCGAGACCTCGGCCCGGCACACCGACCTGATCTTCGACGTGGTCGCGGGCGCGGTGGTGCACCGGGCGCTGGTCAGCGCGGAGCCGGTGGACGAGGAGTGGGCGCGCGAGTTCACCCTGCTGCTCTGCACCGGGCTCAACGCCCCGGCCCAGCCACCGCCCGCGTGAAGCCCCGGCCCAGCCGCCGCCCGCGTGAAGCCCGGCCCAGTCACAGGTGCCTGAACGCCCCGGTCCAGCCGCTGCCCGCCCGACGCCCCCGGCGTGCGCGGCTCCGTGTGATCCTCCGGCCCGGCGGCCCTCGCCTCAGACCTGGTAGCGGTCCGCCGCGAACAGCTGCAGATTCTCCGCGATCCACTCCGATGTGTGCTTCAGCCCCTCGGCCAGCGGGACCTGTGGCTGCCAGCCCGCCCACTCCCGGGCCCGCGAGTTGTCCGACAGCAGCCGCTGGACCTCGCTGCCCGAAGGCCGCAGCCTGGCCGGGTCGACGACGACCTCCGCCTCCCGGCCGGAAGCCTCGATCAGCGCCTGCGCAAGGTCCCCGATCGAAATCTCCTGCCCGGTACCGAGATTGACGCTCTCGCCCAGTGCCCGGTCGCAGTCGGCCAGTGCGAGGAAACCGCGCGCCGTGTCCGTGACATAGGTGAAGTCACGGGTCGGGGTGAGCGAGCCGAGCTTGATCTCCCGTGCCCCGGAGTGGAGTTGGGCGAGGATGGTGGGGATGACGGCGCGCGCGGACTGCCGGGGGCCGTAGGTGTTGAAGGGCCGCACCACCGTCACCGGCAGTTCGAACGCGTGCCAGTGCGACAGCGCCATCATGTCGGCGCCGATCTTGGACGCGGAGTACGGGGACTGCGGCTGGAGCGGGTGCCGTTCACTGATCGGGGCGGTGAGCGCGGTCCCGTACACCTCACTCGTCGAGGTGTGCAGCAGCCGGCGTACGGAATGCCGGCGGCAGGACTCGGCGATGTTCTCGGTGCCGGTGACATTCGTGGCGACGTACGCGCCGGGGGCGTCGTAGCTGTACGGGATGCCGATCAGCGCGGCGAGGTGGAAGACCGTGTCGCAGCCGGCGACGGCGTCGTCGACCCGGCCCGCGTCCCGGACGTCGCCCGCCACCATCTCCACCCGGGAGCTGCCCAGGTGGCGCGCCAGGTGGCCCTTCTCGCCGTACGGCTTGTAGTGCACGAAAGCCCGGACCCGGGCCCCTTGCTCCACCAGCAGGTCGACCAAGGCCGAGCCGATGAAGCCCTCGGCCCCGGTGACGAGGACGGTGCGGTTCTGCCAGTGCGTGGCCTGCGCGGCCGGTGAGGTGGTCATGAGGTGAACTCCTTCGCGTGGGACAGGACCCGGGCGGCGAGCAGATCCGCTGCCCGGGCGTGGGTGGAGGGGTCGGCCGCACCGCTCATCGCGGCGAGCCTGGCCGGGTCGGCGAGGAGCGGGCCGGCCACTTCCGCGAGCCGCTCCGCCGTCGTCTCCTCGTCGGCGATCAGGACCCCGGCCCCGGCGTCGCCGAGGACGCGGGCGTTGTGGGTCTGGTGGTCGCCCGGCGCGTGCGGATACGGCACGAGGACCGCGGGGACCCCGGTGGTGGCCAGCTCGGCCACTGTGGCGGAGCCGGCCCGGCAGACGACCAGGTCGGCCGCGGCGTACGCCAGGTCCATCCGGTCCAGATAGGGAACGGCGCGCGCGATCCGGCACCCGCCCTCGTCGGCGAGCCTGGTGCGGGCCGCCTCCAGCGCGGCAGGACCGGTCTTGATGAGCAGATGGACGTCCGTACGCGCCTGCCAGCGGGCCGCGAGCCCGACCGCGGCGGCGGTGAGCCGGGCGGCGCCGAGGCTGCCGCCGTTGACGAGGAGCAGCCGCGCCCCCGCGGGCACACCGAGCGCGTGCCTGGCCTGTTCCCGCAGCGCGGGGCGGTCGAGTGAGGCGATCGGCGCGGCGATCGGCATCCCGACCGTCTCGGCCTTCTCGCCGCCCGCGAGATGGGCCCGGCTGCGGTCGAACGCGACGGTGAGATGCGGGGTGAGCCGGGCCGCGAACTGGTTGGCGCGGCCCGGCACCGCGTTGGACTCGTGGATGACGCTCGGCACACCGGCCATCCGGGCGCCGAGCACCACCGGAGCGCTGGGGTAGCCGCCCATGCCGACCGCGACCTGGGCCCGCTGCTCGCGCAGGATCGTCCGGCACTGCACACCGGACTTCAGCAGGGCCGCGGGCAGCAGATAGCGGCGGGCGCCGAGCGCCGGGTCGAAGGGGATCATGTCGACGGTGTGCAGCGGGTATCCGGCGCCGGGTATGAGCGTGGATTCGAGGCCGCGTTCGGTGCCGACGAAGGAGATCACCGCGCCGGGTACGGCCCGGCGCAGGGCGTCGGCGAGGGCCAGACCGGGGTAGATATGACCGCCGGTGCCGCCCGCACCGATCACGACGGAGAGTGGTGTGCGCATGAGCGGCACACTCGTCGCGCGGGGTAAGAAGGTTCTAAGAGGCGGGTTTGGCAGGCTTTGCTCCATGAACCCGTATCCGCACGCGCAGCCGCCGCCCGCGAGCCCCCGGCCGAGAAGGATCCTGGTCGTGGACGACCAGCCGGAGGTCCGGGTGGCGGTCGAGGACGGTCTCAGCGTCGAGGGGTACGAGGTGCGGGGCGCCGTGGACGGTCTCGACGCGCTGTCGGCCGTCGCCTCCTGGCAGCCGGACGCGGTGGTGCTCGATGTGATGATGCCGGTCCTCGACGGCCTCGCGGTCTGCCGCAGGCTGCGCGCCGTCGGTGACCGTACGCCGGTACTGGTGCTGACCGCGCTCGACTCGGTGAGCGAGCGGGTGGACGGCCTGGAGGCGGGCGCCGACGACTATCTCGTGAAGCCGTTCGCGCTCGACGAGCTGATCGCCCGGGTGCGGGCGCTGCTGCGGCGGGCCGCGCCGGTGGAGGAGGAGCCGGGCGCGCTGGCGTACGGGGATCTGACCGTGGATCCGGTGACCCGCACCGGGCGCCGGGCGGGGCGCCCCATCGAGTTCAGCAGGACCGAGTTCGCCCTGCTCGATCTGCTGCTGCGCCATCCCGGGCAGGTCCTCACCCGGGAGCTGATCCTGGAGCGGGTCTGGGGGCAGGACTTCGGGCCGGACTCCAACTCCCTGGCGGTGTACGTCGGTTACCTGCGCCGCAAACTGGAGGCGGCGGGCGAACCGCGCCTGGTCCACACCGTGCACGGGGTCGGCTACCGGCTGGACACGGCATGAGCACCCCGGCCGGCCGGGGCGACAGGGGCGACAGGGGAAGTCGTGACGGCCGGGGAAACCGCGCCGGCCGGAGCGGCCCGCGCCGGTCGCACTCCCACCGGCTCGGTGCGCGCTGGCGCCGCCGCCGTCCGCTGCGCACCAGGCTGGCTCTGACCGCTTCGGCGGCCGTGGCCCTGGTGGCGCTCGGCGTGTGCGCAGCGGCGTTCTTCGTCCAGCGGTACGAGATCTACCACCAGCTGGACCTGAACCTCATCCAGTCGGCGTCGGTGTCCGGCGGCGGCCGAGGGGGCGGGACGCCCGGGGTCGTCGAGGGCCAGTGCCAGTTCCTGGCGTCACCGGCCTGCTCACAGATCGTGCCGGCCGACCCGGCGGCCGACCCCGCCAAGCCCTATCTCCTCCCGGTGTCGGGCCCGGTCCGTGAGGTCGCCGCGGGCACCCGTGCCCCGTACTTCAGCAACATCACTCTGGAGGGGCGCCCCACCCGGATGCTCACCACCACCTTCGGCCACCGTGAGGCGGTGCAGGTCGCCCTGCGCGCCGACCCGGTGGAGAAGAGCGTGCGGCGCACGGCCCAGCTGCTCGCCGCGGTCGGCGGCGCCGGGGTGCTGATCGCGGCGGCGCTGGGCTACTGGGTGTCGCGCACCGGTCTGGCGCCCGTCGCCCGGCTCACCCGGGCCGCCGAGCGGATCGCCGCGACCCGGGACCCGCGCCACCGCATCGAGCTGCCGCCGGGGCCCGCGACCCGGGAGGACGAGGTCACCCGGCTGGCCACCACGTTCAACACCATGCTGGGTGAGCTGGAGCAGTCGGTCACCGCCCAGCGCCGGCTGGTGGCGGACGCCTCGCACGAGCTGCGCACCCCGCTCACGGCGCTGCGGACCAACGCCGAACTGCTCGCCAGGGCGGACAGGTTGACGTCCGCCCAGCGCGACCGGGCATCCGGCGCCCTCACCCGGCAGATCCATGAGGTGACGACGCTGGTGAACGACCTGATCGAACTGGCCCGCGACGAGGAGCCGGTACCGCTGGTGGAGAGCGTCCGGCTGGCTCCGCTGGCCGAGCACGCGGTGGCGGCGGCCCGCGGCCACTGGCCGGGACTGACCTTCACCCTGGAACTCACGGCGGACCCGGTGCTGAACGGCGTACCGGCGCGGCTCTCCCGGCTGCTCGCCAATCTGCTCTCGAACGCGGCGAAGTTCTCCGGTGAGGGGGGTGCCGTCGAGGTCGCCCTCACCTCGGCCGAGCTGACGGTACGTGATCACGGGCCGGGGATCGCCCCCGCCGACCTGCCGTACGTCTTCGACCGCTTCTACCGGGCCCGCGCCGCGCGGGCGCTGCCCGGCTCCGGGCTCGGTCTCGCGATGGCCCGCCAGATCGCCCGCGCGCACGGGGCGGAGCTGACCGCGGAGCAGGCGCCGGGCGGCGGGGCGCTGTTCCGGCTGAGCCTGCCCTGAGGCGGGGCGGGCGCGTCATGGCCCGACCGCACGCGGGCCGAGCGATTTCCCGCATGTTGATAACGGTGTTGCCGAATGCTGGGAGCAGTCCGCAGGATCTGTGCCCATGGACATGAACAGCGAGAAGGAACCGTGTGATCTTTCGGTGGTCGGGCATGTCGTGTGCCGGGCGGGCAACTATCCGCGAGGCGAGGTGCGCATCCGTGACGGCCGGATTGTCGAGGTGCTCCCGGAGGCCGGGGACGCTCCGCACCGTGAGCGGATCGACGCGGGAAGCAGCTATGTCCTGCCGGGCGTGATCGATCCGCATGTGCACGCGTTGAGCGATCCGCGCGAGGGCGTGGAGGCGGCTACCCGGGCGGCGGCCGCCGGCGGGGTGACGACGATCCTGGAGATGCCGTTCGACCAGAGCGGACCGATCTGGACAGCCGCGCGCGTCGAGGCGAAGAAGCAGATGGTCGCGGAGCAGGCCCATGTCGACGTGGGTCTGTTCGCGACCGTACGGCCCGGCGGTGGTGTCGCCGAGGTGGCCGCGATGGCCGAGGCCGGGGCCGTCACCTTCAAGGTGTCCACCTATCACACCCATGCCGACCGGTTTCCGCGTACGCCGGACGACGAGATGGTCGAGGTCTTCCGTGCGATCGCCGCCACCGGCCGACGGGTGTGCGTGCACGCCGAGAACGACGAAATCGTCCGCAAGCTCGTCGAGGAGCTGTATGCGACGGGGACCGAGGACCCACGGGCACACTGCGCGGCCCGCCCGCCGGTCACCGAGACCGCCGCGGTCGCCAACACTCTGGAGCTGGCCCGCACGGCCGGCGCGAAGGTGCACTTCGTGCATATGAGCCTGCCGCACTCCATCGACCTCGTACAGGCCTACGCGCGCCAAGGGGTCGACGCGACCGCCGAGGTGTGCCCGCAGTACCTGATGTTCACCGAGGACGACATGGCCTCGATGGGCACCCGCATCAAGGTCAATCCGCCGGTGCGCACCCGGCAGGACACTGACGGGATGTGGAGCCGACTGGCCGCCGACGCCATCGACACCCTCAGCTCCGACCACGCGCCTTGGCCGATCGTCGAGAAGGACAAGCCGAACATCTTCGACAACGCCTCCGGCGCGCCCGGCGTGGAGACGCTCTTTCCGGTCACCGCTGCGATCGGCCTGCACGAGCGCGGGGTGAGCATCGAGTCGCTCGTGCGGGTCAGCTCCTGGCGGCCCGCCGAGCTGTTCGGCATCGGCCACCGCAAGGGTGATCTGCGCGCCGGCCTGGACGGTGACGTGGTTGTATTCGATCCTGAGGCCGAGTGGGAGGTGGACGAGACGGTCATGCAGTCGAACGCCGGGTGGAGCCCGTTCCACGGTCTCAAGCTGCGCGGCCGCGTCACACGGACGATCTCCCGCGGCGAGACGGTCCACCAGGACGGCAAGCTGTCCTCCCGTCCGGGCCGCGGCCGGCTCGTCGAGTTCGGCGAGGCGGAACGGGCATGACCTCCGCGCCCGCCCGCCACGCCGCCCCGCAGACCTCGCTGGGCAAGGGCCTGGCCGTCCTGGCGGCCCTGGCCGACCATGGCCCGCTGCGCGTGGACGCTCTCGCCGAGCGCACCGGCCTGCCGTCCAGCACGGTCTACCGGTACGTCCGCGAACTGGTCGCGTTCGGGTTCATCGAATCGCGGGACGGAGTGTTCGTGGCGGGCGAGCGCCTGGCTCAACTCGCCCGCACCAGCGGCTGGAACGACCGGCTCACCCGGTACTCATCGCCGCTGTTGGCCGAACTGAGCACCACCAGCGGGGAGTCCGCGATCCTGACCGTGCTCGTGGGGCGCTCCGCACTGGTCGTGGACCGGGCCGAGTCCCCGCAGGCCATCCGGCTCTCCTTCGAGCAGGGAAGCCTCCTGCCGCTGCACGCCGGGGCTTCCGCCAAAATCGTCCTCGCCCACGCCCCGGCAGCGGTGGTCGACGATGTGATCGAGCACGCCTGGCCGGACGGTCCCGGAAAGGACGCCGCCGACCGGCGGCTGCGCACGCAGCTCGCCGGTATCCGCCAGGCCGGGCACGCCACCACTCACAGCGAAGCCGACCAGCACGCCGTCGGCATCGCCGTCCCGGTCATGTGCCGCGGCACCTTCGCCTGCGGACTGTCCCTGGCCGGTCCCGCATACCGGATCGACGCCGCTCGCGCCCGCGAACTGCTCGAACTGCTGCATGACGCCGGCCGGCGCCTGAGCCAGACCCTCACCGCCACCGCCGACCTCTGACCGGCCCGAGAACGCTCCGGCAGTAGGCAGCACCGGCTTCGTCTCCAACGCGGGCACCGGCCGGGCCCCGTGCTCCGTCGCGCACCGCACCACGCCGCCCGTACCGGGGGCCCTGGCTCCACCCTTCCTGTCCTGCCCATCGGAGGTGTCAGTCCCATGACCACAACTGCTGACGGCTGCCCGGTCTCCCTCGCGGCCTCGGACGCCGACAGCTCCTTGACCAACCCTGACCTGGAACCTACCCCCGCCGCGCAACGCACCTGGAGCTGGTGGCACTTCGCCACGCTGTGGATGGGCATGGTCCACAACATCTTCAACTTCACCTGGGTCGGCGGGCTCGTCGCCCTGGGCATGTCGGTATGGCAGGCGCTGACCGTCGCGCTGGCCGGCAACCTCGTCCAGACGTTCGTGATCGGCCTCAACGGGCGGATCGGCGCCCGCTTCGGTATCCCCTTCGCGGTGTGGGCCCGCAGCGCCTTCGGCACCTTCGGCTCCAACATCGTCGCTCTGCTGCGCGCCGTCACCGCGATCGGCTGGTTCGGTGTGCAGAGCTACCTGGCAGCCACGGCCTGCAACCTGCTGCTCGACAACGTGGTCCCGGGCTGGGGGTCGCTCGGCCGCACAGGCTGGCTGGGAATGCCGGCCAACCTGTGGATCACCATGGTGATCTACTGGGCGTTCAATTTCCTGATTGTCCGTCATGGCATGGACGCCGTAAGGCGCTTCGAGACCTGGGCCGGGCCCATGGTGTTCGTCGTGATGGCGGTCCTGCTGATCTGGGCCGTCAGCCGGGCCGGCGGCACCGGCACCCTGCTCACCGCCCCGTCGGCACACAGCACCCACTGGTTCTGGACGGTCGCGTTCGGGCCGGCGGTGGCCACGTACATCGCCGGCAGCTGGTCCACCACCGTCCTCAACATCCCCGACCTCACCCGCTTCGCCCGCTCCAACCGCGGTCAGTTCTGGGGCACCATGGTCGGACTGCCGATCGCCAGTCTGCTGTATTTCAGCATGGCCGCGGTCATCGTCTCGACCGTCAAAGAGCTCTACGGCAAGACGTACTGGAACCCGACGGACGTGCTCGGAGCCTTCGGCAATCCGGTCCTGAGCGCCGTGGGAGCACTGCTCCTGGCGACCGCGACCATCTCCGTCAACATCCCGGCGAACGTCATCTCTCCCGCCTACGACCTGACCAACCTGCTGCCCGGCATGCTGACGTTCCGCCGTGGCGCCTACATCTCGATCGCTGCAGGATTCGTCTGTATGCCCTGGAAGCTGATGGCAAGCTCCCAGACGCTGTTCTCCGTCCTCGACAACCTCGGCGCCGTCCTCGGGCCGGTCACCGGCATCCTGCTCGCCGACTTCCTCGTACTGCGCCGCCGCACTCTGGATGTGCCCGCTCTGTACCGGCGCAGCGGCCGCTATCGCGCCTGGGCCGGATTCAACCCCGTCGGGCTCGGCGTCCTCGCCGCCGTGGTCGCCTTCCTCTTCACCGCACAGGCCGTCGCCCCGCTGCACTGGGTCTTCACCTACGCCTGGTTCACCGGCGTCGCGCTCGGTTTCCTCCTGCATCTCGCGGTCGGCCTGGCCTGCCGGACAGCGGGCGGCCCGCTCGCCGCCGCGCTGACCCCGGCAGGGACCACCGGAGCCGACGCCGACACCTCCCGACCCCGAGAGGCACTGCCCGCATGACTGCACCGACGCTCCTCATCCTCAACCCGAACAGCTCGCGGCCGGTCACCGAAGCACTGGGGGAAGCGGTCCGGGCCCTCGGCAGTCCGGTGCGCTTCACCGTCGACCAGCTCGACGACGCCCCCGCCGAGATCACCTGCCCCGCCGACCACCACACCGTCGCACCGCTCGTACTCGACCGGCTGCGGTCGGCCGAGGACCGGTACGCCGCCGCGGTCATCGCCTGCCACGGTGACCCCGCCCTGCAGGAGGCGCGCAGACAGTCCCGGTATCCGGTGCTCGGCATCGGGCAGACCTCTCTGCACGCCGCGGCCGCGGCAGCCGACCGCTTTGCCGTGCTCACCCTCGGCAGCGCCCTCGTCGAGCGCAAGTGGAACCAGGTGCGCTCCGCCGGCCTCGGTGACCGCTGTGCCGCGGTCGAGCCCACTCACACCTCGGTGGCCCACGGCCTCGCGCACGAACCCGACCTCGCCCCCTACCGGGCCGCGGCCGAGCGCGCCCTGGCCGCCGGTGCCGGGGCACTCGTCCTGGGCTGCGCGGGAATGCTCGCGCTCGCCGCCCCACTGGCAGCAGAGTTCGGCGTCCCCGTCGTCGAACCCGTCACTGTCACCTGCGCACTCGCCGCCGCGCTCACGCGTCCCACCCGCTGAACCCGACCAGCAGTCAACAGGACCGAGGAGACATCCGCCCATGCCCCTGCACCTCAATACGGCCGGGCTGGCACCCGTCGCCGACCGGCTCGCAGCCGACCTCGCCGCACTGTCCGAGTACGCCGACCCCGACGCCCCCGGCTGGAGCCGCGAGGTGTTCTCCGAGCCCTACCGCGCCGAACGCGTCTGGATCCGGGACCGGATGCGCGACGCCGGTCTGGAGACCACCACCGACGCCGCGGGCAACGTCGTGGGCCGACTTCCCGGTACACACGGCGGGCCGCCCCTGGTCACCGGATCACACACCGACACGGTGCACGGCGGCGGGCGCTTCGACGGCATCGTCGGCGTACTGGGCGGCATCGAGGCCGCCAGGCGCATCCGCGAGACCGGCACCCACCTCGCCCACGACCTGCTCGTCGTCGACTTCCTCGGTGAGGAGGCCAACCGCTTCGGCATCAGCTGCATGGGCAGCCGGTCACTGGCCGGCATCCTCACCCCCGGGCATCTGGCCCGCACCGACTCCACCGGGCTGCGGCTCGGCGAGGCGATGCAGAACTTCGGCGCCGACCCGGACCGGGCACTGGGGCTCGGCTGGGGCGCGAACACCATGCACGCATACGTCGAACTCCACGTCGAGCAGGGCCCGTTGCTCGAACAGCACGGTATCCCGATCGGGGTCGTCACCGCCATTGCCGGGATCGAGCGGCTGCTGGCCACCTTCCGCGGCCGCGCCGACCACGCCGGCACCATGCCGATGGGCCAGCGGCACGACGCCCTGATCGCCGCCGCCGAGGCCGTCCTCACCATCGAGCGGGTGGGCTGCGGCGCCCCTGTGCACGGCGTCACCACCACCGGCCGCATCGAATCCTCGCCGGGCGTGTACAACATCGTCCCCGACGAGGCGAAGATCTGGGCCGAGACCCGCAGCGTCGACCACACCTGGCTGTCCGGCGTGCGCCACACGCTCGCCGGACAGATCGCCGGCGAAGCCGCCCAGCGCGGCGTCGAAGTGGACGTCGAATGGCTCAACGACCAGGACCCCGTACTCGCCAGCCGATCCGTACAGGACGTGATCGCCCAGGCCGCCGACACGCTGGGCATCCCCTGGATGCCCGTACCCAGCGGCGCCGGCCACGACGCGGCCCACATGGCGCACCTCGGCCCCATGGGCATGATCTTCATCCCCTCCCGGGGCGGGCGCAGCCACTGCCCCGAAGAGTGGACCGACCTCAGTCAGCTCGTCACCGGCACCCACGTCCTGGCCACCACACTCGCGCAGCTGGACGGGAGCGTCCTGAGTCCGTGACACTCCGGGGTCGAGCGTCCGGGCTCTCGGCAACCGGGCGCGTCACCGGGCGAGGCGGCCCAGCAGCGACGAAGCGGCGAGCACGCCGAGTGCTGCGGCGACCACCAGCACCGCGTAGTCCAGGCCCAGATGGGCCGGGGTGCCCAGCAACAGCCCGCGCAGGGCGTCGACCTGATAGCTCAGCGGATTGGCCTTGCTGATCGCCTGGAGCCAGCCGGGCATGATCGCGACCGGGTACAGGGCGTTCGAGCCGAAGAACAGCGGCATGGTGATGGCCTGTCCGATCCCCATCAGCCGGTCGCGGGTCAGCACGATCCCGGCGATCGTCATGGACAGACAGGAGAAGAACGCCGAGCCGAGGATCACGATCACGGCGACCCCGAGCAGCCGCAGCGGGTTCCAGGTCAGGGCGACCCCGAGCAGCGCGGCGATGACGATCACCACCACCGCCTGGATCAGCGCCTTCACCCCGGCGGCGAACGCCTTGCCGGTGATCAGGGCGGATCTGGGGGTCGGTGTGACCAGCAGCTTGGTGAGGATTCCGGCGTCCCGCTCCCAGATGATCTGGATGCCGTAGAAGATCGCGATGAACATCGCGGACTGGGCGATGATGCCGGGCGCCAGATAGTCGATGTACGGGATGCCGCCGGTCGGGATGGCCCTGATGCGGGTGAAGGTCTCACCGAAGATCAGCAGCCAGAGCGCCGGCTGGACGGCCCTGGTGTACAGCTCGGTGCGGTCGTGGCGCAGCTTCTGCAGCTCGACCAGGCACATGGCCCCGGCCCTGGCCGGCACCATCCGCCAGCCGGTGCGCGCCTTCGGCGGGACGAGCAGCAGCCCGAGCCCGGCCCGGCCGGTCTCAGCCGACGCGGGTGGCGGTGCGGCGGGTGGAACGGACATCGCGGAATTCGCCTCCCTGCTCGTCGAGCCCGCTGCCCGCGACGTCCCGGAAGACGTCCTCGAGGGTGGGCTCGGTGTCCTTGCCGTGGTGGGCGGGGGCCGCTGTGGCACCGTCGGCGGAGCCGGGGCTGCCGCTCTGCGCACGGCGGCGCTCCCGCAGGTCGGCTCTGAGCTGTTCGGGGGTGCCGAGCGCCCGTACCCGGCCCCGGTGCATCAGCGCGAGCCGGTCGCAGTACTGCTCGGCCTCGTCCATGTAGTGCGTGGTCACCAGCACGGTCATCCCGGTGGCCTTGCGTACGGCGTCGATGTGTTCCCACACGCTGGTCCTGGCGATCGGGTCGAGGCCGATGGTCGGCTCGTCGAGGATCAGCAGCCGGGGTGCGCTGACCAGCGCCTGGGCGAGTTCGAGGCGGCGGATCATGCCGCCCGAGTACGTCTTGGCGAGCCGGTCGGCGGTGCCGTCGAGGCCGACGGCGGCCAGCGCCTGGCCCACGCGCTCGGCCCGTTCGCGCCGGGAGACGTCGAAGACCCGTGCGAACAGTGCCACGTTCTCCCGCGCGGTCAGCCCGGCGTCGGCGGAGAGCTGCTGCGGTACGTAGCCGAGCAGGCGCCGCACCGCCATCCGCTCCTTCGCCGCGTCGTGCCCGAACACCCGCACCCGGCCGGCCGGGACCGGCAGCAGGGTGGTGATGCAGCGGATGACGGTGGTCTTGCCCGCGCCGTTCGGCCCGAGCAGACCGAAGACCTCGCCCGCGCGGACCGAGAGGTCCACGCCGTCGACGGCCCTGGTCTCCCCGAAGGCGTACTCGAGCCCGCTGCAGGCGACGGCCGCACCGTCCCTGCCGTACTCTGCCGCACCGTCGCTGCCGTGCTCTGCCGCACCGTCGCTGCCGTGCTCTGCCGCACCGCCGCTGCCGTGCTCTGCCGCACCAGCGCCGGTCCCCGCCGCACCGCGGCCGTCGTCCGACGCACCGCCGGTGTCGCCGCCGCTCCGGGTCGCAGTCATGAGCCCTCCACTTCCTCGTGCAGGTTCCCGGCGAGCCGGCGCAGCGCGGGGAGCGCCGCG
>NZ_JAAGLN010000319.1 GCF_010548145.1 Streptomyces sp. SID10853 | reverse complement strand
CGGCGGCGGGCTTGATCGCGGGCACCGTACCGATGACGGGGACGTCCGGTTCGAGCGCGGCGCGGATGGCCGGCAGGGCGTGGACCGATGCGGTGTTGCAGGCGACGATCAGGGCGTCCGGCCGGTGTGCGGCGGCCGCGCGTGCGACCGCCAGGGCCCGGGCGGTGACGTCGTGGGGCGCGCGTGGGCCCCACGGCATGCTGCCGGGGTCACTGGAGAGCACCAGATCGGCGTCGGGCCGCTGACGGCGTACGGCGGCGGCGGCCGCGAGGAGGCCGATTCCGGAGTCCATGAGCGCGATCTTCACTCGGTCACCCTAGTCGACAGCTCGTCCGGACCCGCCCTGGTGGGGCAGACTTCGGCGGATGAGCGCCATTGCCTGGATCGCCGTGTGTTCGCTGGCCGTGTGGATGTGGCTGCTGCTGGGGCAGGGTCTGTTCTGGCGGACCGACCAGCGGCTGCCACCGCGCACCGCCCCCGCCGTCTGGCCGTCCGTGGCGGTGATCGTGCCCGCCAGGGACGAGGCCGCGGTCCTGCCGCTGAGCCTTCCTTCGCTGCTGGCCCAGGACTACCCGGGCGAGGCCGAGATCTTCCTGGTCGACGACGGAAGCTCCGACGGGACCGGTGAGCTGGCCGCCCGGCTGGCCGCCCGGCACGGCGGGCTCCCGCTGACGGTCGTCTCCCCCGGTGAGCCCGAGCCCGGCTGGACGGGGAAGCTGTGGGCGCTGCGCCACGGGATCGCTCTCGCGCGTGCCGGGGAGCCGGAGTACCTGCTGCTGACGGACGCCGACATCGCCCATGCGCCGGACAGCCTGCGCGAGTTGGTGGCCGCCGCCGGTTCGGCGCGGCTCGATCTGGTGTCCCAGATGGCCCGGCTGCGTGTCGAGAGTTTCTGGGAGCGGCAGGTCGTCCCCGCTTTCGTGTACTTCTTCGCCCAGCTGTATCCGTTCCGGTGGATCAACAGGCCCGGGGCCCGTACGGCGGCCGCGGCCGGGGGCTGTGTGCTGCTGCGGACCGAGGCGGCGGAGCGGGCCGGGGTCCCGGAGTCCATCAGGCAGGCGGTCATCGACGATGTGTCGCTGGCCCGGGTGGTGCGGCGCAGCGGCGGCCGTATCTGGCTGGGGCTCGCCGAACGAGTGGACAGCGTGCGCCCGTACCCGGGGCTCGGCGATCTGTGGCGGATGGTGTCGCGCAGCGCGTACGCCCAGCTCAGGCACAGCCTTGTGCTGCTCACCGGCACGGTGCTCGGTCTCGCGCTGATCTATCTCGCGCCTCCGGTCACGCTGGTCGCCGCTCTGCTGCTGGGCGACGCCCCCGCCGCGTGGGCGGGCGGGCTCGCCTGGCTGGTGATGGCGGGCACCTATCTGCCGATGCTGCGCTACTACCGCCAGTCGCCGCTGCTCGCACCGGCCCTGCCGTTCACCGCGCTGCTGTATCTGGTGATGACGGTCGACTCCGCGGTGCAGCACTACCGCGGGCGTGGCGCCGCCTGGAAGGGGCGGACCTACGCCAAACCGGAAGCGCGACCGGAGCAGGGCGCCGCCTCCCCCGCGGCGACCGGGCCCGGGCCCGAGGTCCCGCCCGGGGCGGCGCAGGACCTCTGAGCACCGCCCCGGACCCTGCCGTGGCCGTTCCGCGGCGGACGGCAGGGCCGGGCACCGCGGCTGCGTCACTTCCTGCCGGGCGTCCAGTTCATGCCCCAGCCGTACGCCTGGTCGACGGTGCGCTGCGGGCTGACGCCGCGGTCGGGCACGAGATAGCGGGCCTCGCGCTGGACGACGAGGTCCCCGGCGTCGTTGGTGATGAGGGCGAGCGCGCAGACCGTGGACGGCACGGTGCATTCGTCGAGCGAGAAGTCGACGGCCGCGCCGTGCTGCGGCTGGAGCGTGACCGTGGCATGCAGATCGGCGAAGCTCTTCGCCCCTTCGTAGATCGTCACGAAGATGAGAACCCGTCTGATGCTGTTCTTCTGGTCGAGGTTGATGGTGAGGTTCTCGCCGGCCGAGACAGAGCCGGTGCGGTCGTCGCCGTCGAGATGGATGTACGGCGGCCGGCTCAGCGATCCGAACGCGTTGCCCAGGGCCTGTACGACGCCCTTGCGGCCGTCGGTCAGTTCGTAGAGCGCGCACAGGTCGAGGTCGATGCCGGAGTTCATGGCGACGGCCTTGCCGAGCTTGGCCGCCCAGCCCTTGGGCTGCTGCTGCCGGGTCTCCCAGTTGAGGTTGACCCGCATGGACCCGGATGTCCCGCCCTGCTTCGTGAGGGAGACGGCGGGCGCTTCCTTCGTCAGGGTGACCTTGCTCAGCCGTACGGGGGCGGGCGGTGCGGGCGGCCCGGCGGGCGGTGGCGGGGCGGGGGCGCTGTACGTGGTGGCAGGCGGCGGTGACGGGGCCGCCGGTGGGGCAGGTGGGGCTGCGGGTGCAGCAGCCGGGGTCTGCGGGGCGGGCCGCTGGGCGTCGTCCACGCTGATCCCGAAGTCCGTGGCCAGCCCTTCGAGGCCGCTGCCGTACCCCTGACCGACCGCGCGGAACTTCCAGGCGCCCTGGCGCCGGTAGAGCTCGCCGAGGAGGAAGGCCGTCTCCACCGTGGCGTCCTGGCTGTCGAACCGGGCGATCTCGGTGCCGTCCGCAGCGTCGAGCACCCGGATGCGGAGCCCGGGCACCTGGCCGAAGGTTCCCCCGTCGGCCGATGCCGCCAGGACCACCCGCTCGATGGCGGGCTCCACCTGCGCGAGGTCGACCGAGAGCGTGTCGGTCGCGGTGTCCGACGTGGTCGTCTTCCCCTCGTGGCGGACGGCACCGGACGCGTGCTGCGGCTGGTTGTAAAAGACGAAGTCGGCGTCCGTGCGCACCTTTCCCGATGCCAGCAACAGGGCCGAGGCATCGACATCGGGCACCCCAGGACCTGGCCGCCATCCCAATTCGACCCGCACGGCCTGAGCCGACACCGGAACATTGGTTCCCTTAAGCATTGACATGCTCGCCCCCAACTGGCGTCGTGAAGCCGTAGATTTCCGTACGGCCAACCTAATCCCAGCCGCCGTGGTGTGCTCCTGAGGAGCACAGGAAGATCGTTGCGCCATCTGGCGGCAACCCGCCGGTAACCGGCCCGCGAGCAGGCCACTACCTGATCAGAGTCGGGCCTGACGACCGTTTTTGGCAAGTTCGCTCGCATTGGGGATCCACAGTCACCCGGAACGCGCAAAACAACCCTCTTATCGGGCTCCCCAATCAGCACATCGTGGGCTTAACTTATGTGCCATGACGTCCCCCCGTGCGACCTACGGTGGCGGTTACTACTCCGCGCCGTCCTTCCCGGACACCCCTATCTACGATTCTCTTGTCGCAGAGCGGGGCACCCCTCAGATCGCTCCGATCCGAGTCCCTTCGGCTTACGACACCGGCAACAGCTACTTGCCGGCGCTGCCATCGGCCCTGCCCGCGCTGCCGGCCGGCCCTTCGCAGCAGGGGCAGTCCTACGGCTATCCGCAGCCCATGGCGCACCCCGTGCCGATGCAGCAGCACGCTCCGACGCCGTACATCCCGCCGCAGGCCACCGCGGGGCGCGGCTACCCGGGACCGCAGCAACAGCCGCAGCGGCCCGCGGGCGCCGGTTACGAGGCGATGCGGCCCGCGGCGCAGCGGCCCGCGCCCTCGCCGTACGAGGATCCGTACAACCGCCCGTACCAGGGCCGCGGATACTGACCGTCCATCCGGCAGCACGGAACGGGACGGCAGGACAACTCCCCCGGCATCAGCGGTTCACGCAGTTCTGCACAGGATCCACTCCATCCGGCCAGGTCCCTCACGGGGTGTGCGCCGGGCCCGGCCGCGGCCGGGCCCCGGGACCTGCCGGAGAGCAGCGGTGGACGCGCGCAGGCGTGGCCGCCCGTGAGCAAGGTGATCAGGCCGTTGCCCAACAGCGGTCCCCACGGTCCGCGTTGGCGGCCGGTGTGCATCCTCGTACGGGACCCCCTTATCTTTCCCAGGGAACTCACAGATACGGCAGGCGCGTTGTACTCGCGTGAGATTGCTCTCGCTGCGCCCGGCCGAGGGCAGGCCGTGCCCAGTGAGGTCAGGACGGATACGGAAGGGGGTGCGGGACGTGCGAGCAGCAGCCGGGGTGTGGCGTTGGCGGCACAATCCCCTGCGCCGTGGGACCGATCTAGCCGAGGCGTGGGTGGCGCTCGTCGCGGTGCTGCTCATCGCTGTCGCGGCGCCGCTCGTGGGATGGCTCTGCGGCTCTCTCACCGGCAGCGCCCTCCAGGACACCGCCCGGATCCAGCGCAGACACCGGCACACGACCACGGCCACCGTGGTGCGCCCCCTGCCGGAGCCATCAGTGGTGCCCGCCAACCCGGACGGGATCTCGGACGCCCTGCCCCGCGGCCGGGCCGCCGCCGTATGGACCGGGGTGGACGGCAGCCGGCACAGCGGGGCGCTCTCCACGTTCAAGGCCGACAACCGTCCCGGTGACCGCCTGCGCGTCTGGACGGACGACAGCGGGCACCTCGTCAACAGACCCATGAAGCCGCGCACGGTGCGGGCCCGCGCGGTGCTCGCGGGGTTCGGCTCGGCCGCGGCGACGGCGGGCCTCATCGTGGCCGGGCGCCGTCTCGTCGTATGGCGGCTGATACAGCGGCGGTACGTGAGGCTCGACCGCGCCTGGAGCGAAGCCGGTCCCGACTGGGGACGCACGGGCACCGGCAGCTGAGACCGCCTCTCGCGTCAACTCCCGCGTCCAGCGCGCGCTACGGTGGGGCCACATCCGTCGGGCACACGAGGTGGGGGCACAACAGCGCCATGGCACAGGGCACGGTCCAGGTGACGTACACCGGAACATCCAGGTGGCGGCGCCGTACAGGCGAGTACGTCTCCCTCTCCGCAGCCCTGGAGGCCGCAGGTGACGGTGACGTCCTCACGGTCGCTCCCGGCACGTACCGCGAGAATCTCGTCGTCCAGCACGCGATCACCCTGCGGGGCACGGACGGAGCGGTCGGCTCGGTGCGGATCGCACCCGCCGACGGCATCCCGCTCACCGTGCGGGCGTCCGCGGTCGTCCAGGACCTCCAGGTCGAGGGGCAGGATTCGTCCGCGCCCGCGCTGCTCGTCGAGGAGGGCACCCCGGAGCTGCTGGATCTGCGGATCGTCACCCGCTCCGCCGTCGGCATCGAGGTGCGCGGAGCGGCCAGGCCGACCGTGCGCCGCTGCACGGTCGACAATCCGGCGGGCGTCGGAATCGGTGTACTGGACGGCGCGGGCGGGGTGTTCGAGGAGTGCGAGGTGGTCGCGGCCGGCCAGTCGGGCATCTCGGTGCACGGCGGCGCGCACCCCAGGATCGAGCGCTGCCGGGTCCATCACGCGTCCGGGGCCGGGCTGAGCGTCTCCGGCGACGGCAGCGGCCTGGAGGCGTTCGGCTGCGAGATCTACGAGGTCAAGGGCACGGGTGTGCAGGTCGCCGCGCGCGCATCGGCCCATCTCACGGACTGCACCGTCCACCGCACGTCGGCCGACGGTGTCACGCTGGACACGGACGCGGTGCTGACGCTGTCGGACTGCGACATCCATGACATCCCGGAGAACGCGGTCGACCTCAGGTCCCGTTCGGTGCTCACGCTGACCCGCTCGACCGTCCGGCGCTTCGGGCGCAACGGTCTTTCGGTGTGGGACCCGGGCACCCGGGTGGACGCCAACCAGTGCGAGATCCACGACAGTACGGGCGACTACCCGGCCGTCTGGGTCAGCGACGGGGCGACGGTGGTGCTGGACTCCTGCCGGGTGCACGACGTACCGGACGCGATCTTCGTACTGGACCGCGGTTCGCGCGCCGACGTGGTCGACAGCGATCTCGCCCAGGTGCGGAACACCGCGGTCTCGGTGAGCGACGGCGCCACGGCGCAGCTGGACGACTGCCGTATCCGGGAGGCGTCCACCGGCGCCTGGTTCCGTGACCACGGCAGCGGCGGCACGCTCAGCGGCTGCACCATCGACGGCGCGCAGACCGGGGTGATCGTCACCAAGGGCGCCGATCCGAGGATCGAGCGCTGCACGGTGACCTCACCGGCCGAGGCCGGCTTCTATGTGTCGGCCGAGGGACGCGGCACGTTCCACAACTGCCGGGTGACGGGCAGCGGCGGTTACGGCTTCCATGTCATAGACGGCTGCCGCACGACCCTGACGCGCTGCAGGACCGAGCGGTGCGCGCGCAGCGGTTACGAGTTCGCCGACGGCACCCTCGGTGAGGGCGGCGCCGGCGGTCCCGTGGTCGAGGACTGCACCAGCGACGAGAGCGGCCTGCTGGCCGGCCCGAACGGCGCTCCCGCCATGGGGGCTCCCGCGGTGGCGACCGCGACGCAGACGGCCGGTCTGCTCGGCGGGCTGCCCGCACCGCGGCCGGCCCC
>NZ_JAAGLN010000318.1 GCF_010548145.1 Streptomyces sp. SID10853 | reverse complement strand
CGACCGGGGCTCGATGTCGTCGGGAACTGGTGGCCCCAGGTGCCGCCCGGTGCACAACTGCCCGTGCCGCTCGCGGAGTTCCTGGCCGCAGGCCCGCCGCCGGTGTTCGTCGGCTTCGGCAGCATGGGGCACGGCGAGGGCGGGCGGCTCGGTGCTCTCGCCGTACGGGCGCTGCGCCGGGCCGGGGTCCGGGGGGTGCTCCAGTCGGGGCGGGCGGGCCTCTCGGCGGGCGACGACGTGGCAGGGGCCCTGGCCGGCCAGGACATGGCCGGGGACGACATGCTGACGGTCGGCCAGGTACCGCACGAGTTTCTCTTCCCGCGGCTCGCGGCCGTCGTGCATCACGCGGGTGCGGGCACCGCTTCGCACGCGCTGCGGGCCGGCGTCCCGTCGGTCCCCGTCCCGGTGACGGCCGACCAGCCGTTCTGCGCGTCCCGGCTCGCCGCCGTGGGCGCCGGGACTCCCCCGCTGCCGTTCGCGGCCCTGTCGCAGGGCGGGGCCGAGACGCGCCTCGCGGAGGCGGTCCGTACCGCCGTACGGGACCCGTCCCTGCGGCGGGCGGCCCGGAGGGGGGCCGCTGTGATGGACACCGAGGACGGGGCGGGGGCGGTCATCGGGGCGGTGGAGGCCGCCGGGGGCTGAGGGGAAATGGAGGGGGCACGGCCTCAGCCGACCGTGCCCCCTCCCCGTGACCTCCGCTACCGGCGGCTCACTTGCTGGAGCCGAGCGTCAGCCCCGCGATGAAGTGCCGCTGCAGCAGCAGGAAGACCACGAGCGTGGGCAGCGCCACGATCACGGAACCCGCGGCCAGCAGGTTGTAGTCCGTGAAGAACTGGCCCCGGAGGTTGTTCAGCGCCGAGGTGATCGGCAGTTTGTCGCCGTCGGACATGAAGACCAGCGCCCACAGGAAGTCGTTGTACATCCAGGTGAACTCAAGGGTGGCGAGCGCGGCGATGGCGGGGCGGCAGAGCGGCAGCGTGATCCGCCAGAACTGGGTCCACACCCCCGCGCCGTCGACGATCGCCGCCTCCAGGATCTCCTGCGGCAGGGTGCGCATGAAGTTCGCGAGGACGAAGACGCAGAAGCCGATCTGGAACCCGATCTGGACCACGATGACGGCCCAGTACGAGTCGAACATCGTCATCGAGTCGGACATCCAGTACGGCAGCGGGATGCGGTTGAACACGACGTACAGCGGGGTCACGATGACCTGCTGCGGCAGCAGGTTCCCCGCGGTGAAGAGCATCAGCAGGACGATGCCGCCGCGCAGCCTGATCCGGGAGACCGCGAAGGCCACGAACGACGCCAGGAAGAGCGTGACGATGACCCCGGGCACCGCGATGATCAGGGTGTTGACGAAGTACTTCGTCATGCCCGAGTCGCTGAACGCCTCTTTGTAGTAGTGGAAGGACAGATGCCGCGGCAGCGAGAAGTAGCCGTACTTGGAGGTCTCGTCGTACGGCCTGAGGGAGGCGTAGACCGCGAGGAGCAGGGGCGCGAGGAAGGCGATCGAGACGCCCATCAGGAAGACGTGCAGCCCGATCCGGCCGGGGCGCGTCCCCCGGCGGCGGGCGGCGGGCGCGGACGCCGGGACCGCGGTGGGCGGCGGAGCGGTGTCGACGGTCATCGGGACTTCTCTCCTCGGATCTCCTGCACCAGATACGTCACAACGAAGCCCATGGAGACGGCCAGCAGCACCACGGCGATGGCCGAGCCGAAGCCGATCCTGCTGGCCTCGCCGATGATGTTGTCGGTGACGAGCACCGAGAGCACTTCCAGGCCGTTGCGGCCGTGGTTGACCGCGTAGACGATGTCGAAGGCGCGCAGCGACTCGATGACGGTGATGACACCGACGATGACGTTGACCGGCCGCAGGGTCGGGAAGACGACCCGGAAGAAGGTCTGTGCCTCGCTCGCGCCGTCGATGGCCGCCGCTTCCTTGAGCGAGGGGTCCACGGCCTTCAGCCCGGCCAGATAGAGGATCATCACGTAGCCGGTGTGCCGCCAGGCGGCGGCCAGCAGGATCATCCAGATGTTGAGGTTCGGGTCGCCGAGCCAATCGGTGGGGTTCTTGGTGTTGCCGATGAGGGCGTTGAGCACGCCCTGGTCGCGGGAGAAGATCAGCTGGGCGATGAATCCCACGACGGCGAGTGAGAGCACCACCGGCATGTAGAGCGTCGACTGGTAGAAGCGGCTGAAGCGCACGCCACGGTCGATGAGCACCGCCAGCAGCAGCCCGAACGGCACCGCGACGAGCCCGAGGAAGCCCAGCCACAGCAGGTTGTGCCGGACCGCGGGCCAGAAGGGCGGGTAGTTGGTGAAGAGGTTCGCGTAGTTCTGCGTGCCCACCCACTTGATGGGTCCGACGCCGTCCCAGCTGGTGAAGGAGAGCACGACGGATGCGAGCGTCGGTCCCCACACGATGGCGATGTCGAGCAGGACGGGTATGCCCAGCAGCAGCCCGAGCACGACGAGGTCGCGCCGGGTGAAGCGGCGTCGGCCTCGTCGTGCGGAGCGCCGCGCGGTGTTGAGCGCCACGGTCTGTACTCCAGGGGGCTGTTCACTCGGAAGCGAAGATGGTCTTCTTCTGCCGCTCGATGTCGTTGCACAGGCCGTCGACGTCGTTCGGGGTGGAGATGAACTTCTGGATGGCCGGGATCATCACCGTCGACGCGAAGTCGGGGCGGGTGTCGCGGTCCATGAACTGTGAGATCTGCTTCGCCCCGGATATGAGCTCGGCCGACTTCTTCTGCAGCGCGGTGTACTTCGACAGGTCGGCGCCGCTGTTGACCGCGATGTTGTTGGGGTCACCGGCCAGGTAGATGTCCTCGGCCCTGGGTGTGGCCAGCCACTTGAGCAGGTCCTTGGCACTCTCCATGGACTTCTTGTTCTTGAGTTCCTTGGACTTCTTCGCCAGCAGGAAGCCGTCGATGGGCGCCTCGACCGCGTCCTGGCCGTGCTCCGGGTTGATCTCCGGGAAGGCGAAGAAGTCGATGTCGGAACGCTCGGCGGCGGGGAACTGCTGGCCCGGGTGCGGCATTCCGAGGACGACCATGCCGATCTCGCGCTTCTGGAGGCTCTGCCCGGTCTCCTGCCAGGTACGGCCGTTGGCGCCCGGCTGGCAGTACGGCAGGAGGCGGCGCCAGGTGTCGAAGACGTCCTTGACCCGCTTGTCGGTCCATGACTCCTCGCCCGCCATCAGGGACTTGTGGAAGTCGTAGCCGTTGGTCCGCATATTGATGTAGTCGAAGGTGCCCATCGCGGGCCACCCGTCCTTGTCGCAGAAGCCGATGGGGACGAGCTTGTCCTTCTTCATCTGCTTGGCGAGCGTGATGTAGTCGTCGAGGGTCTTCGGGGCCTCGTAGCCGTACTTGGTGAAGAGGCTCTTCCGGTGGAAGACCGCCCACGGGTAGTAGTAGTACGGCGTGAAGTACTGCTTTCCGTCCGCCCCCGTCGACTGGGCCTTGAGCGCGGGTGTGAAGCCCTTGTAGTCCTGCCAGAGGTCGCTGATGTCGTACAGCAGGCCCTTTTTGGCGAAGTACTGCATACGGTTCCCCGCGAACCACATGAAGACCTCGTCGGGGTCGCTCTGCAGATAGCGGTTGATGTTCTCCTGGAAGCTGTTGTGGTCAACGGTGTTGACCTTGATCTTCCGGCCTTCCTTGGACTGCTTCTCATAAGCCGCGAAGGCGTCCGCGAACGCCTTCTTCGGTACCGCGTCCGAGGAGTTCGACCCCAGTTTGATGGTCTTGGCGTCGCCCCCCGGGCCACTGCTGCACGCGGCAAGGAGCGAAGGCAGCGCCACAGCGCCGGCACCGACTGCCGCGCCACGCAGAAGATTCCGGCGGGACATCCGATGTCCAGCCACACTTCCGGGCACGACTGAACCGTTGTACGAAGACTGCGCCATGTCCCCCTCCTCCAGGGTGAAACCCAACACAACCGAACGCGAGGATTGGATCTCACTCCCAAGTGACGTGCCAGTCAAGGGTTTAGGCGAGATATCGAACAACCGTTACCGCGCCTCTTCCAACAGACTCCAACAAGCCCTACCGTAAACGCTCGCCATGACGCGTACATGAAGTCATCCGATCACGGGCCCCGTACGGAGGAACGTAACGATGCGTCACCTTCCCCCCAGTCACACCCGCCCCCTGCGCCGAAGAATCCTCGGAGCACTGGTCACCGCACTGCTCTGCGCCGGTGGGCTCGCCACACCCGCCGCCGCCAGGAGCGCGCCCGACACCGTCACGCCGAAAGCCGACAACGGTCTGGCGCTCACACCTCCGATGGGTTTCAACAACTGGAACTCCACGCACTGCCGCGCGGACTTCAACGAGGCGATGGTCGAGGGCATCGCCGACATCTTCGTGGACAAGGGCCTCAAGGCCGCCGGGTACCAGTATGTGAACCTCGACGACTGCTGGGCGCTGCCCGAGCGCAACGCAGACGGGAAGCTGGTGCCGGATCCGGTGCGTTTCCCCCACGGAATCAAGGCAGTTGCCGACTACGTCCACGCCAAGGGGCTCAAGCTCGGCATCTACACGAGCGCGGGCACCAGGACGTGCGACAGCACCGGCCTGCCCGGAGCACTGGGCCACGAGGTCAGCGACGCCCGGCAGTTCGCCGACTGGGGCGTGGACTACCTCAAGTACGACAACTGCAACAACCAGGGTGTGGACGCCGTGCAGCGCTATACGGCGATGCGCGACGCACTCGCCGCCACCGGCCGCCCGATCGTCTACAGCATCTGCGAATGGGGCTCCAACAAGCCCTGGGAGTGGGCCGGTGACATCGGCAACCTCTGGCGCACGACCGGAGACATCAGCGACAACTGGGCCTCGATGCTGTCGATCCTCAAGCAGAACCTGCCGCTCGCCGCGGCCGCGGGGCCCGGACACTGGAACGACCCGGACATGCTGGAGGTCGGCAACGGCGGGATGACCGACACCGAGTACCGCACGCACTTCTCGATGTGGTCGGTCATGGCGGCGCCCCTCCTGATCGGCACCGATCTGCGCAAGGCGTCGGACGAGACGTACGGCATCGTGACCAACAAAGAGGTCATCGCCGTGGACCAGGACCCGCTCGGCAAGCAGGGCACCGTGCTCTCGTCCGACGGCGGGCGCTGGGTGGTCACCAAGGAGATGAAGGACGGCAGCCGCGCCGTCGCCCTCTTCAACGAGACGGACAGCCCCCAGCGCATCTCCACCACCACCACCGCGGCCGGTCTGCCGAAGGCCGCCGCGTACACCGAGCGGGACCTGTGGCAGCACCGGACCTACAGCACGGCGGGGACCCTCGCGGCCACCGTGCCCGCGCACGGCACGGTGCTGCTGCGCGTCGCCGCCGACCGCAAGTGGGCGACGTACCCGCCGGCCGTCGACACCGGCATCAGCGGCCCGCTGCTGACCGAGGCAGGCAGCACCGCTGCGGTGACCACCACGGTCACCGACCTGGGCCGCCTCCCGGCGCTCCGGGTGCGCGCCTCGCTCACCGGACCGGCCGGCTGGACCGTGAAGGCCGTCTCGGGGGCCTCGGCGCCCGCTGTACCGGCCGGGACGTCACTGCGTACGTCCTGGAGGGTCACCGCCCCCGCGGGGACGCCTGCGGGCGCCTACGCGCTTCAGCTGGCATCGGCGTACCGCTCACCGGCCGGCGAGTCCGTCCGGTCCACGCAGTCCGTGCCCGTGCAGGTCGTCGAGGCACCGCCCGCCGGGAGCCCGTACCTCAGCGATCTGCCGGAGATGTCGGCCGCCAACGGCTGGGGCCCGGTGGAGAAGGACACCAGCAACGGCGAGGACCAGCCGGGCGACGGAAACCCGCTCACGATCGGCGGGACTGAGTACGCCAAGGGGCTCGGGGTGCACGCGCCGAGCAGCGTGGAGTACTACACGGGCGGCGGCTGCTCCCGGGTCAGCGCCGATGTGGGCGTCGACGACGAGAAGGGCACCAAGGGGACGGTCACCTTCGAGATCTGGGCCGACGGCAGGAAGGCCGCGTCGACCGGCGTCCTCACCAACGGGATGCCGGCGCAGCCGCTCTCGGCGGATGTGAGCGGCGCGCGGACGGTGCGGCTGGTGGTCACCGACGGCGGGGACGGCAACGACTCCGACCACGCCGACTGGGCCGGGGCGCGGCTCAGCTGCTGACGCCCGCTGCCGCCCCGTCCGGTTCACCGAGCGAGGCGGCAGCAGCCGCACCGACCAGACCCGCGTCATTGCCCATGAGCGCGGGCGCCACCTTCAGCTGCTGTACGAAGGAGAGCGTGGCGTAGTCCCGCAGCGCGCGGCGCAGCGGGACGAACAGCACATCGCCCGCGCCCGCCACTCCCCCGCCTATCACCGCGATGTCGATCTCGACCAGGGTCGCGGTGGCGGCGATCCCGGCGGCGAGCGCCTGGGCCGCGCGCTCGAAGGACGCGATGGCGGTGCGGTCCCCCGCCCGCGCGGAGG
>NZ_JAAGLN010000317.1 GCF_010548145.1 Streptomyces sp. SID10853 | reverse complement strand
CACCGCCGCCCCCGTGTGGCCGGCGCCCCACCGCCGTCAGCGTCCGGCGCCCCGCCGTCGCACGACGGCCGCGGCCAGCTCGCCGATCAGCCGCTCGGTCTCCTCCCAGCCGACGCAGGCGTCGGTCACGCTGCGGCCGTACGTCAGGGTGCTGAGCGGGCCGGGCTCCTGGCGGCCCTCCAGCAGGAAGCTCTCCAGCATCAGCCCGGCGATGCCCTGCTCGCCCGCCGTCACCCGGCCGGCGATCTCCCGTACGACCTCCGCCTGACGGACCGGGTCCTTGCCGCTGTTGGCATGGCTCGCGTCGATGACCAGCCGGCCCGGCATGTCCGCCTTGTCCAGCAGCGCGAGTGCGTCGCTGACGTCCTGCGGGCCGTAGTTGGGCCCGCCGCGGCCACCACGCAGGATCACATGGCAGTCCGGGTTGCCGGACGTCGAGACGACCGAGCCGTGGCCCTCGCCGTCGACCCCGAAGAACACATGGCTGCCCGCCGCCGTCCGGCAGCCGTCGATCGCGGGCTGGACGTCGCCGTCCGTCGCGTTCTTGAATCCGACCGGCATCGACACACCGGACGCGAGCTGGCGGTGCACCTGGCTCTCCGGTGTCCTGGCGCCGATCGCGCCCCAGGTCACCGCGTCCGCGATGTACTGCGGGCCGGTCGGCTCCAGGAACTCGCAGCCGACGGGCAGCCCGGTGCCGAGCACGTCCAGCAGGACCTGGCGGGCGGTGCGCAGCCCCCGCTCCACATCGTGTGAGCCGTCCAGGCCGGGGTCGTTGATGAGGCCCTTCCAGCCGAGTGTGGTCCGGGGCT
This sequence comes from Streptomyces sp. SID10853, assembly GCF_010548145.1. Lineage (GTDB taxonomy): Bacteria > Actinomycetota > Actinomycetes > Streptomycetales > Streptomycetaceae > Streptomyces. Next base: position 5,647 of record NZ_JAAGLN010000317.1, on the reverse strand, counting down.
TCTCGAAGTAGACACGCATGACGACGCAGAGCTCACCGCTGAGCGGGGCGACGGCGGCCGCGAGCCGCCGGGCGTAGTCCAGTGCCGCAGCCGGGTCGTGGACCGAGCAGGGGCCGACGACGAGCAGGAGTCTGTCGTCCTCGCCGCCGAGCACGGACCGCACGGCCTGCCTGCTGTCGCGGACCAGCGCCACGCGCTCGGCGTCCAGGGGGAGTTCGCCGCGCAGGGCCGACGGCGCGACGAGGCGCTGGAAGCCGGTGACGCGCAGATCGCCGGTGCCGGACGTGCCGGATGTGCTGGTGGTGGGGGCGGGGGTGTTCATGGGGCTTCCCGTTCTTGCTGCGGCGGGAGGCCCTGTGCGTGGAGTGCACGCCGTCCGGTACCAGCCCGCCTGTACGACGAAAGGCAGAGACGGGGTGTCTCTGCCTTGCTGGCTCCGGGTGATCGGTCGGTCAGCGCAGGTGACCTCCGGCTCCACCCGGAGCCGGCTCATAGCGCTGATACCAACGGATCACTGACATGCGAAAACCGTAGCAGAACCGGAGCGGCACCCGGACGGGGAGGCTCCGCTTGATAGGCAACCAAATGGTTGCGTATTCTGAGGGTGTGAGCATGGATGAGGCGTTCAGGGCGCTGGCCGATCCGAACCGGAGGCGGCTGCTGGACCGGCTCAATGCCCGGAACGGGCAGAGCCTGCGGGAGCTGAGCGAGGGCCTCGGCATGAGCCGGCAGGCGGTGAGCAAACACCTCGCGGTGCTGGCCGGGGCCCAGCTGGTGACGGCTGTCAGACGCGGCAGACAGAAACTGCACTACCTCAACCCCGTGCCCATCCAGGAGATAGCCGACCGCTGGATCGGCCGGTACGAACGAGGGCGGCTGAAGGCGCTCTCGGAGCTGAAGCGTTCCTTGGAGGGACCAGCCATGGACAAGCCGGAATTCGTCTACGTCATCTACATCAGGACCACCCCCGAGAAGCTCTACCGGGCCCTGACCGACTGGGAGTTCGTCAAGCACTACATGGACGGCTGGGGCCCCCGCTCGGACTGGGCGCCGGGCTCGGTCGTCGAGTGGAAGATGGGGCCCGACGGCGACTTCGAGGACCTCGGGCAGCGGGTCCTGGAGGCCGAACCGGGCAAGCGGCTCTCGTACACCTGGCACACGCTCCAGTCCATGCACCGGGAGCTGTTCGACGAGATCTCGGACGAGCGGTTCGAGGCGGCCCGCCAGGAGCGCTCGAAGGTCACCTTCGACATCGAGCCTGCCCCGACGCCGTCCGCCGGGGTCAAGCTGGCCATCACGCACGACGGTTTCGACAGCCAGGACAGCAAGATGCTGGAGGGCGTCAGCGGCGGCTGGGTGGTGATCCTCTCGGAGCTGAAGACCCTGCTGGAAGGCGGCGGGGCGGCCGCCGGGCAGCCCCTTTCGTCCGGATAGGGCCGGGCGCGGCGGCTCAGCAGCCGTCCGCCCGGCAGTCGTCCGCTCAGCCGGTGATCCGCGCGAGCCGCCGGTAGGAGTCGAGCATCGCCGTACGGTCGTACGTACTGGTCGTGACCAGGAACTCGTCGGCGCCGCTGCGGCTCAGCACCTTCTCCAGTCCCTCCGCCACCTCGTCATCGGTGCCGTGCAGCTGGCCGCGCTGCGCCTCTTCGAACAGGGTCCGCTCCCGTTCGGTCATCCGCAGCCCGGCGATCCGCTCGGCCGGAGCGAGCGGCGGGAAGCTGCCACGGGTGCGCGAGCGGGCCGTGGACCACGCCTCGGGCAGCAGGATCCGGCGGGCCTCCTCGGTGGTGGGGGCCACGGCGACGGTGCCCGAGAGCACGACGTACGGGCGCTCGCCCCAGGCCGACGGGCGGAACGACGCGCGGTAGCCGTCCACCGCGCGCAGCATCTCGTCCTCGCCCCGGACCGCCGCGATCACCAGCGGCAGTCCGGCAGCGGCGGCCACCCGGGCTCCGGCGCCGGTCGCCAGGATGAAGGCGGGCGGCCGGAGCCCCTCGGCCGGCCGGGCGTGCACCTGGGGGTGCGCGGTCTGGTCCCCGGTGAAGTAACCGAGCAGCTCGGCGACCTGCCCGGCGAAGTCGTCGGCGTCCTCCCTGCCGTGTCCCAGCGCCCTGCGGATGCCGTCGGTGAAGCCGACCGACCGGCCCAGGCCCATGTCGATCCGGCCGGGGAAGAGCGCTTCGAGCACTCCGAACTGCTCGGCGACGACGAGCGGCCGGTGGTTGGGCAGCATCACCCCGCCGGTGCCCACCCGGATCGTCGACGTGGCGGCAGCGACCGCGGCGGCCAGGACGGTGGGCGCCGAGCCCGCGACGCCGGGGACGCTGTGGTGCTCCGAGACCCAGAACCGGTGGTAGCCGAGCGCCTCGGCCTGCTGCGCGAAGCGCACGGTGTCCCGCAGGGCCTGTGGCCCGTCGCCTCCCTCGCGGGTGCGGGAGCGGTCCAGTACGGAGAAACGGGTCGAGGAGATCGCAGAACTCACAACAGGGTCAACGTCCCGGCCCGGCGCGCATTCCCCCACCGGCTCCCGCGGGCTCGCACCGGTGGGGGAGTGCCGGGGTTCACCCTTGGTCCTCCAGCCGGAAGCCGACCTTGAGGCCGACCTGGTAGTGCTCGACCCGGCCGTCCACGATCTGCCCGCGCACCTGGGTGACCTCGAACCAGTCGAGGCCCCTGAGCGTGCCGGCCGCGCGCCCCAGACCGTTGCGGATGGCCTGGTCCACGCCCTCGTGGGAGGTGCCGACGATCTCCGTCACCCGGTAGGTGTGCTCCGTCATGACCGCTCCTTTCGTCGCCTTCCTCCACGGTGCCGCACACGGCCGTACTCCGCGCGGCGCCGCCGGGGCCTTGACCGCGGGGATTGGTCTGTACCAAAATCCAGCCAACCCGTCCGAGCCGTCCGCGCTTCCCCCACGTCGGGTCATGAACTGCCGTTTCCTTACGACAGAGGTGACCTCCGTGAAGAACCGTCCCGGCCCGCACCTCAGCGGCCTCCGCCGCTTCGGCCCGCACCGCACCGCCCCACGCAGTGCCGCCCTGCTCGCCGCCACCGCACTGGCCGCGAGCGCGCTCACCGGCTGCGGCTATCTTCCGGGCACGGGCGGCGGCACCACCACCGTCACGGTGTGGCTGATGAAGGGCAGCGCGTCCGACGGCTTCGTCCAGCGCTTCACCAAGGACTTCGAGAGCGGGCACAAGAACATCAAGCTGGATGTCCGCATCCAGGAGTGGGGCGGAATCGGCGCCAAGGTCACAGCGGCCGTCCGCTCCGGCGACGGCCCCGACCTGATCGAGGTCGGCAACACCCAGGTCGCGATGTACGCCGAGAGCGGCGGTCTGCGCGACCTCACCCTCGAATCGGTCCGCGACCTCGGCAGCAAGGACTGGCTGCCCGGTCTCGCCGACCCAGGGAGCATCAACGGCGCCCAGTACGGCATTCCCTGGTACGCGGCCAACCGCGTCGTCATCTACAACAAGGACCTGTTCCGGGACGCCGGGATCACCGCGGTGCCGAGGACACGCACGCAGTGGATCAAGGACACCGAGCAGCTGAACAGCGGCGGCCGGCAGGGCATCTATCTGGCCGGACAGGACTGGTACACCCTCTCCGGCTTCATCTGGGACGAGGGCGGAGAGCTGGCCGAGGAGGCCGGCGGCAACTACACCGGCGCCCTCGACACCCCCGCCGCGATGAGAGGCATGGCCTTCTACAAGGAGCTGCAGGGCCTCGGCGATGGCCCCAAGAACGCGGACGAGGCCCATCCGCAGCAGGCCGACGTGTTCGCCAGGGGCGACGTCGCGCAGATCATCGCGGTGCCCGGCACGGCGCAGACCATCCTCAAGGACAACCCACGGCTCAAGGGCAAGCTCGGTTTCTTCCCGATCCCCGGGCGGACGGCGGCCAAGCCGTCCGCCGTGTTCACCGGGGGCTCCGACCTGATCATTCCCGACAAGGCACGCCACGGTGACGCGGCGGTCGGGGTCGTCGAGGCCCTGGCCGGACGCAAGTGGCAGACCGAGCTGGCCAGGACCATGAGTTACGTCCCCAACAAGACCACGCTGGCGGGTGTGGTCAAGGGCGAGGAGGGGACGGCCGCGATGGCCGCCGGCGCGGCACGCGGCCGGGCCACCCCGAACTCGCCGCGCTGGGCGGCGGTCGAGGCGGACAACCCGATCAAGCCCTATATGACGGAAGTACTCACCGGCCAGGACGCGGGAACAGCCGCGAAGAAGGCGTCGAAGCTCCTCACCGACGAGCTGGTGGACCGCTGAGCGACAGCGCGAACCGACCGCCGGAGTCCGTCCACCAGTGCTGCAACGTCAGTCCGGCTGCGTCCAGTTCGTCCCGTACCCGCTCCTCGCGGAACTTGGCCGACACCTCCGTCCGCATCTCCTCGCCCGCCGCGAACGGCACCGCCAGATCCAGCTCGGGGATCTTCACGGTGAACGCCGCGCGTGCCCGCAGCCGCATCTCGATCCACTCGTTCCCGGCGTCCCAGACCGCGACATGGTCGAAGGCGGCCGGATCGAAGTCCGCCCCCAGCTCCCGGTCGATGACGCTCAGTACGTTCTTGTTGAACGCGGCGGTGACACCGGCCGCGTCGTCGTACGCGGGAACCAGCACGCTCTCGTCCTTGACCAGGTCCGTGCCGAGCAGCAGATGGTCGCCGGGCTCCAGGAGACCCCGTACGGACCTGAGGAACGCGGCGCGTTCGGGGGGCAGCAGATTCCCGATGGTGCCGCCCAGGAAGACGACGAGCCGGGGGCCGGGCGCGGCCGGCAGCGCCAGCTCACGGGTGAAGTCCGCGATCAGCGCGTGCACGGTGAGCCCGGGCCGCTCGGCGAGCAGCGCGTCCGCCGCCGCGCTGAGCGCGCTCCCGCTCACGTCCACCGGGATGTACGTCTCCAGTTCGGGCAGCGCGTCGAGCAGATGCCGGGTCTTCTCCGACGACCCCGAACCCAGCTCGATCAGGGTGCGCGCACCGGTGGCGGCGGCGATGTCGCCCGCGCGGGCGAGCAGGATCTCCCGCTCGGCCCGGGTCGGGTAGTACTCGGGCAGTGCGGTGATCTCCTCGAACAGCTCACTGCCGCGTGCGTCGTAGAACCACTTGGGCGGCAGCGTCTTGGGCGTATGGGTCAGGCCCTGGAGCACATCGGCGCGCAGTGCCGCGTCCGTCGCGTCCTCGGGCAGGGTGCGGGTCAGCTGGAAGGGACTCACGCCGTGGGCTCCTTGAGGGGGGTCAGCTGGACATCGGTGCGGGTCGCCACGAGCAGGGTGCGGTCCGGGACTTCACGCCAGCCGGGACCGTCGTCGTACGGCTCCGAAGCGACGACCGTGCGGCCGGCCGTACCGGCGCTCGCTCCGGTGGCAGCTCCGGCGCTCGCATCGCCGGCGGTGTCCGGCTCGGTGAGGTACCAGAGGGTGTCGCCCCAGGCGGTGGCGGCGATGGTGGCTCCGTCGGTCAGCAGCAGGTTCAGCCGTGAACCGGGCGCGGCCGCGGAGAGTTCGGTGACGGTGTCGGCCAGCGCCTGGCCGAGCGGATCGCCCTCCCGCAGCCGGTGCAGGACGAGCGCCCAGACCAGCGCGGAGTCGCAGCGCGCCGCCATGCCGAGCAGCTCGGCGGCCGGGAGCGTGGCGGCCAGTGGT
>NZ_JAAGLN010000316.1 GCF_010548145.1 Streptomyces sp. SID10853 | reverse complement strand
CGCGCTGGCCGCCCGGCGCGGCCTGCCGCTCGACGGGCGGTGCGCCCTGGCGGCCGACCCCCTCTGTCTCACCGCGACCGCACTGCGCCTGGGACGGATCGACGCGTGCGTCGCCGGCAGCAACCGCCCCACCGCCGACGTCCTGCGGGCCGGCCTGTACGTCGTCGGTCTCGCCCCCGGCATCCGCACCCTCTCCAGCAGCTTCCTGATGGTGATGCCCGACGGGCGGCTTCTCGGCTACGGGGACTGCGCGGTCGTCGTCGACCCGACCAGCAGGGAACTCGCCGACATCGCCCTCGCCACCGCCGCCACCTACCGCGCCCTCACCGGCGAGCCGTCCCGGGTGGCGCTGCTGTCCTTCAGTACGAAGGGCAGTGCGTCCCACCCCCAGGTGGACCGGGTGCGCGAGGCCCTGGCCCTGGTCCGCGCCACCGAGCCAGGTCTCGCCGTCGACGGTGAGCTGCAGTACGACGCTGCCGCCGTCCCCGCCATCGGCCGGTCGAAGGCGCCCGCCTCCGAGCTCGCCGGCCGGGCCAACACCTTTGTCTTCCCCGGGCTCGCCGCCGGCAACATCGGCTACAAGATCGCCCAGTGGGCCGGCGGCGCCACCGCGGTCGGCCCGCTGCTCCAGGGCCTCGCTGCGCCGCTGCACGATCTCTCGCGCGGCTGCACCGGGCCCGACATCGCGGCCCTCGCCCTGGCGGCCGCCCTGCAGGCGGACAGCGTCCGCCCTCCCCGAGCACCGGAGGAAGCACCGTGCCCGTGACATCCCCGACCGCTGCCCCCGGCCCCGCTCCCCGCGCCGCTCACCGCGCCGGATCCCCCGACGGCATCCGCCTCGCCGTCCTGGACCTCGCAGGCACCACGGTCACCGACGCCGGCGCCGTGGAGGACGCCTTCGTCCAGGCCCTGTCCCAGCTGGACGTCCCCGAGGGCGGTGTGGCCCACGACCGCATGATGGAACACGTCCGCGCCACCATGGGCGAGTCCAAGATCTCGGTGTTCCGCCATCTCTTCGGCGACGAGAGCAAGGCGGAGCGGGCCAACGACATCTTCGAGCGCGCCTACGCCGAACTCGTCGCGGCCGGCCGGTGCACACCGATCCCGGGCGCCCGCGAGACCATCGAGGCACTCCGCGCGTCCGGTATCGCCGTCGTCCTCAACACCGGATTCTCGCCCCGCACCAGGGACAGCCTGCTGGCCTCCCTCGGCTGGCTCGACCTCGCCGACGCGGTGCTCTCACCCGCCGACGCGGGCCGCGGCCGCCCGTACCCCGACATGGTCCTCACCGCACTCCTGCGCACCGGGGCGCCCTCCGTCCACCACACCGTGGTCGTCGGCGACACCCCGTACGACATCGAGGCGGGGCTGCGCGCCGGAGCGGGTCTGGTCGTCGCCGTACTGACCGGCGCCCACACCGAACCCCAGCTGCGCGCCGCGGGGGCGCACTACGTCATCGACTCCGTCCGCCGTCTCCCGGACGTCCTGCGCGGCAGCTGAGCCGCGACACCACCGCGACACCACCACCGGTCACAAACCGTCCGGGGCGTGAGCGGCGGTGGTACGGCACGAGCCCGTACCACCGCCGCCCGCGCCCTACCGGTGTTTGGCCACCCGGAGCAGATGGAGCGCCGGCTCCGGCAGCTCGCGGCCCTTGGGCCAGACCGCGTGCAGGACGCGGTGCAGCCGTACGGAAGGGTCGACCTCGACCTCGACGAGGCGGCCCGACGCCACGTCCTCGCGCACGGCGAGCGCGGAGAGCACAGCGGGGGCCAGACCGCGGGCCGCTGCGCTGCGCAGCGGGGCGGTCGAGCCCAGTTCGAGGACCGGGACGGCGATCCCGTCGTACGGGCGCAGCGCCCGCTCCAGCGTCTCCCGGGTGCCGGAGCCCGCCTCCCGCAGCAGCAGCGGGGTGTCGGCCAGCTCGCGCCCGGTCAGGGCGCTGCGGCGGTGGGTCCAGGGGTGGCCGGGCACCACCACGACGGCGAGCCGGTCCCGCCCCACCGCCGAGCGGTGCAGATCGTCGGGCACCCGCGGGCCTTCGACGAAGCCCAGATCGCAGCCCCCTCGGCGCAGCGCCTCGACCACACCCCAGCTGTTGGTCACCGTCAGCCCCACATGGGCGTCGGGCGCGGTGTCCCGCAGAGTGACGAGCCAACCGGGCATCAGCTCCTCCGCGATGGTCAGACTGGCGGCGACATGCAGCCGGCTGTCCTGCCGAGAGCGCAGCGCCGCCGCGCCCTCGACCAGCGCCGCGGCCTGTTCGAGCACCGCGCGGGCCCAGTCGGTCACCACCGCCCCGGCCGCGGTGAGCCGCGACCCCGCGGTGGAGCGGTCCAGGAGCTGGAGCCCCAGATGGCGCTCCAGCGTCCGCATCCGCGCACTGGCCGACGGCTGGCTGATGAGCATCCGGGCCGCAGCCCTGCCCAGGCTGCCGGTCTCCGCCACGGTGACCAGCAGCTGCAGCGACTGCAGATCGGGCAGCGGCCGCTGGCCGCTGTCCTGAGTCTCGCCGCGCTCGCTCACCGGTGCCCCCTCGTACGGTGCGTCCCGCTCGGAAGAACCCTCATAGGAAAACCTTCATAGGGGAACCCTATGGCCTGGTCCCGGATTCGCGTCTACCGGGCCGGACGGATCCCCCACACGCTGGTGATCATGACACTGAGTACGGAACGCACCCAGTCACCGCCCCCCGGTCGACAGCCCGCGAAGCCGTCGTCCGGCGGCAGCGCCTCCGCACCGGGTCCGGTGCGCCGCAACGCTCCCGGCCTCGCGCTCGCCGTCGTCGGACTCGGTCTCGCCGAGGGCGTGCACGCCCTGCTGCCCGCCGTACCGATGCTGACGGCCGCCGTGGTGCTCGGAGTGGTGGCGGCGCATGTTCCGGGGCTGCATCCGTTCGTACGCGGCCGGGGCCGGGCCGGGCTCTCGACGGCCGGCAAGCGGCTGATGCGGGGCGGGATCGTGCTGCTCGGGCTCAAGCTCAGCATCGGCGATGTCCTCGGCCTCGGCTGGGCGACGGTGACCATGGTGCTCGGTGTGGTCCTCGCGACCTTCTTCGGGACCTGGTGGCTCGGCAGGAAGCTGGGCCTGCCCGGTGACCAGCCGCTGCTGATCGCCACCGGCTACTCGATCTGCGGAGCCTCGGCCATCAGCGCCGTCAGCGGTGCGCTCGGCAAGGACGAGGACGACGAGCAGCTGGCGTCAGACGTGGCCACATCGGTGGCCCTGGTGACGCTGTGCGGGACCCTCGCCATCGCGGTCCTGCCGCTGCTGCACCACCCGCTGGGGCTGGACAACCTGCAGTTCGGCCGGTGGGTCGGCGCCGGTGTCCACGACGTCGGCCAGGTGGTGGCCACCGCGCAGACCGCCGGCCCCAACGCGCTCGCCGAGGCCGTGATGGTCAAGCTGATCCGGGTGGCGATGCTCGCCCCGCTGGTTGCCGGGGTCGCGGTGGCCTACCGCAGGCGCCGCGCCCACGATGCGGCCGGCGGCAAGCAGGCGACGGGCGTCCGCCGCCCGGCCGTGGTGCCGCTCTTCGTCGTCGGCTTCCTGGCGATGACGGCCCTGCGCAGCACCGGCGTGCTGCCCACCGGAGTCCTCGACGCCGCCGACACCGCACAGCAGCTGCTGCTGGCCATGGCGCTCTTCGGCCTCGGCAGCGCCGTCCACCTGCCGTCCCTCGCCCGCTCCGGAGCCAGGACGGCCCTGCTCGGCCTCGCCTCCTGGGTGGTCGTCGCGGGGGTCAGCTACGGGGGCGTCCTGCTCACGACCTGAGCGCACCTGAGCCCGCGTACTTCAGCATCCGCACCCCACTCGCGTATCCGAGCCCGTGTGCCCGAGCCCGTGTGCCCGAGCCGGCCGCAGCGGCGCGGCCGGTGACGGGAAACGCCCCGGCGGGACAGCCGACTGTGGCTGCCCCGCCGGGGCGGCGCGCGTAGGGAGGTGCCGTTCGCGCGTACGGGCTGTCAGGTCCCGCTCCGCTGCTGTTCGGGCAGCGGGGTGGCCGCAGTGTCCGGCAGCTCGGCCGCCAGATGGTCATGGACACCGTCCGGGTCCGTCAGCCGGTTGAGCCGGGCCGGCACATCGAAGCCGACCAGCAGGACGACCAGGACCGTACCGGCGAAGGTCAGTACGGCGAGTGCCCGGCCCAGCGGCATCCCCGAAGCCAGATGGGCCCCCAGGACCGGGGCCACCGCACCGCCGAGCGCTCCGACGTTGTAGGTGAAACCGAGCGCCGCGGCCCGGCTCCCGGTCGGGAAGTGGCCGCCGATGTAGCGCGGCAGCAGCCCCGAGATACCGAAACTCAGCGCCTGCAGCACGAACAGCAGCACACCGAGCAGCAGCAGATTGTCGTGCACGGCGAACACCGGGAACACGAAGACCATCGACGCCAGCAGCGTGAACGCGTACGCCTTCTTCGTGCCGATCCAGTCACCGACGAAGCCGGCGAGCCAGCAGCCGGCCATCGTGCCGAACCCGGCGAAGAACAGCGCGTCACTGACCTGGCTCGGCGAGTAGCCCAGATCCGTCTTGAGATACGTCGGCAGCAGCGCCTGGATGGGCCAGGTGTACAGGAAGGCGAAGAAGACCGTCACGATCATGGACACATACAGCAGCCAGCTGCGCCGGCCGCCCAGCTGCACCGCGAGGGCGAGGATGCTGAGCCCCGCCAGCACCGAGAGGACCGGGACGAGTCCCGCACCGGTCGGGGTGAAGACCGCGAACAGGGTGACGGTCGCGACCACTACCAGCACCGTGTTGACCGTGGCCAGGCCGGGAGAGGCGAAGAGCGGGCGGAACGGATTGGGCCTGGCCTTGTCCTCCTTGACCGTCTCGCTCCACTCGGGAGCCTCGGGCAGGGCGCGCCGCAGCCACAGCGCGACCACGATCGGCACCAGACCGATGTAGAACATCCAGCGCCAGCCGAGGTTCGGGACGATCCACTTGTACGCCTCGGCAGCCAGCACCGAACCCACGGAGAAGCCGGAGATCAGGAAGCCGCTGGCCCGGTTGCGCAGCCGCGCCGGCCAGCTCTCCATGGCGTACGTGGCGCTCGCGCTGTACTCCCCGGCCATGCCCATGCCGATCGCGAGGCGCGCGACGAACATGCTGGTGTAGTCCCACGACAGACCACAGGCGAAGGTGCCGAGCGAGTAGAGCAGGATGCTCACGATCATGGACAGCTTGCGCCCGTACCGGTCGCCCAGGGCGCCGAGTACGGCCCCGCCCAGCCAGCGGGTGATGAAAGCGGCGGAGACCAGGCTCGCGGCCTGCACCGTGCTCAGGTGGAAGTCGTCGCTGATCTCGGTGAGCACCAGGGTGATCACGACGAAGTCGAAGCCGTCCAGGACATAGCCGATCCAGGCGGCGAAGAAGGACTTCCACTGAGTGCGGGATACCTCGCGGTACCAGGGGAGCGTGGCTCGGGTGTTGTTGTGCACGGTGCCTCCAGAATGCCGGACGGACTCGGCGTTGAGGCCGTCCGGCAGGCGGTGATGCGCTATCGCTGGGCCAGTTCCGAGACGAACGTGGCGGTCAGGGCGGTGGGAGCGGTGATGGCGGTGCCTACGACGACGCTGTGGGCACCGTGCGTGAGTGCTGCGGCGGCTTCCTGCGGATTACGGATACGGCCTTCGGCGACGACCGGGACGTCCACCGCGGCCGCGAGAGCCGTGACCAGGTCGAGGTCGGGACCGTCCTGCCGCGGTGAGCCGGGAACATACCCGGAGAGGGTGGTCGACACCAGGTCCGCGCCGTCGGCCGCAGCGGCCACGCCCTCTTCGAGCGTGGAGACGTCGGCCATCACCAGGGCGCCCGCCGCGTGGACCGCCTCGACCAGGGCGGCGAAGGTGCTGCCGTCAGGGCGCGGCCGTGCGGTGGCGTCGGCGGCGACCACATCGGCCCCCGCCGTCACGAGCGCCAGGGCGTGCCGGACGGTCGGCGTGATGTACACCCCGGTGTCGCCGTCCTTCCACAGCCCGATCAGGGGGAGGCCGACGGCCTCCCGGATCGCCGCCACCACCTCGGGCTCGTTGGCGCGTACGGCTGCCGCGCCGCCCGCGGCAGCGGACCTGGCCATCCGTACCAGCGTGCCGGTCTCCCGCATCGGGTCACCGGGAGGGGCCTGGCAGGAGACGATGAGGCGGCCGCGGAGCGCCTGGGCGAGCGCTGCGGCGGGCGAATGGGGCTGCGTGCTGGGCGGTGTGCTCACAGAAGGGCTCCCGGTCGGTGCAGAGGGGCGGTGGTGGTCAGAGCTGCGGCGCCGAGTACGGCGGCGTCGGCGCCGTGGAGCGGCGCCACGGGGCGCAGCCGGCGCAGCGGTGGCATGAGCTCGCCCGCGAAGGCGTCCGTCAGGGCGTCCCAGTAGAGCGGGCCGATCCCCGGTACGCCGCCGCCGACGACGACCCGGTCGGGGCCCAGCGTGTTGGCGAGGCCGCCGAGGGCACGGCCCATCGCCCGCGCGCCGGTGGTGATGGCGCGGACCGCGCTAGATCGGAAGAGCG
>NZ_JAAGLN010000315.1 GCF_010548145.1 Streptomyces sp. SID10853 | reverse complement strand
CGTCGACGGTGACCCGGCAGGGTGCGCCCCCGACGACCGCGGTCACCGCCCGGGTGGGGCGGACCGCGCAGCCGGTGAGTGTGGTCTCCAGGACGGCGGAGTCCGCCGGGTTGCCGGCCAGCCGGTTGGCCAGGAGGCGGGCCGGGGCGTCCAGGGCGCCCGCGCGCGGGACGCCGAGATGGGCGTACCCGGTACGGCCGCCGTCCTGCACTGTGGTCAGGGCGCCCGCGCGGACCACCTGGAGCATGGCTGCCGTCACCGGCACCGATGGCGTCACTGGCCTGCCCCCTCGGTACGTGGTCCGGCAGTGCGGTGGCCGGCCGGGTTCTCCGTGAAACGGACCCGGGTGCCAGGTGTCAGCAGGGCGGCGGGCTCGCGGTCCTGGTCCCAGAGACGGTCCGGGTCGGGTGTCCGGCCGATGAGCTGCCAGCCGCCCGGGGACGCGCGCGGGTACACGCCGGTGTACGGGCCTGCGAGCGCCAGCGATCCTTCGGGGACCCGGGTGCGCGGGGTGGCGCGGCGGGGCACCCGGAAGCGTTCGGGGAGACCGGTCAGATAGCCGAAACCGGGGGCGAAGCCCGAGAACGCCACCCGGAATTCGATGCCGCTGTGGATCCGCGCCACGTCGCCGGGCCCGACGCCCCACGCGGCCGCCACATCGGCGAGGTCGGGGCCGTCGTACACCACGGGGACCTCGACGACCGGGCCCGCGTCGCGCGGCAGCGGTGGTATCCGCCAGGAGACGAGCGAGCGGGCCAGACGGGCCGGGGCGCCGGGCGCGCCGTCGGATATGCCGTCGAGCAGGACGGTCCCGGCGCCGGGCACGATCTCGCGTACGGCGGGGAGTTCGCCCAGGGCGCCGCGGCGCAGCAGTTCGGCGTGGAACGCCTCGGCGGCCGCCCCCGTGGTGAGTTCCACGAGCAGGCCGTCGCGGCCTGCGGGCAGTACCCGGATGCCGGGGGTGCTGGTGCTGGTGCGGGTGGTGTTGGTGCCGGTGGTGTTGGTGCCGGTGATGGCGGTGCCGATGGTGTCAGTGATGCCGGTGGTGTCAGCGGTGTCAGTGATGCCGGTGGTGTCAGCGATGCCGGTGGGTTCTGTCGGTCCTGTGGTGCTCGGCTCGTTCACGCGAACGACCCGACCGTGACACCGGCCTCTTCGAGGGCCGCCCTGATCCGGCGGGCGACGTCGGCGGCGCCCGGAGTGTCGCCGTGTACGCACAAGGAGCGGGCACCGACCGGTACACGGCTGCCGTCCACGGCGGTCACCGTGCCGTCGACCGCCATCCCGACGGACCGGCGCACGATCGTTCCGGCGTCCTCGACCACAGCGCCGGGCTCGCGGCGCGGGACGAGCGTGCCCTGCGGGGTGTACGCGCGGTCGGCGAACGCCTCATCGACCGCGGGGAGTCCGGCGGCCCGGGCCGCAGTGAGCAGCCGGGAGCCCGGCAGACCCAGTACCGCGAGGCCGCCGCCCGCGAGGCGGATGCCCTCGACGACCGCCGCGGCCTGCTCCTCGTCGCGGACGGTGCGGTTGTAGAGCGCGCCGTGCGGTTTGACGTACGACACACCGGGCCCGGCTGCCTCCGCGAAGACCCGCAGTGCACCGATCTGATAGGCGACCTCGGCGGCCAGTTCACCGGCCGGCATGTCCATGGAGCGGCGGCCGAAACCGGCGAGATCCCGGTACGAGACATGGGCGCCGATGCGCACCCCGCGCGCCGCCGCGGTGTCACACACCCGGAGCATCACGGACGCGTCACCCGCGTGGAAACCGCAGGCGACGTTGGCACTCGTCACACAGGAGAGCAGGGCATCGTCATCGGTGAGCTGCCACCGGCCGAAGCCCTCACCGAGGTCCGCGTTGAGATCCATCACGTGCGTACGCTAACTAATTGTTGAACAATCTGACAAGGGTTGTTGCGGGGGAGGGGTGGAGGGAGGGACAGAGGGGTGGGTGGCCGGGTGCCGGTCCGGGGTCGGCTTGGGTGCGGGCGTGCCCCTGCGGTTGACTTAGGACCCCTTGGCGGTGCCGCCCGGCGCGAGGCGGAGCGGCGAACAATTCACGGACAGGGGTCGAGACATGGCGGGGACAGCGGGCCGGACTTCTCCGGATCTCTCGGAGCTGACGGCGGGCGGCGCCGTTCCGGTCGGCACGGGTGCCGGTACCGCGGAGCGGGTGGCCGCGATCCTGCGTGAGCGGATCACCGAGGGGTACTTCCCGCCCGGCAGCCGGCTGTCCGAGGAGGCCCTCAGCGCGGCGCTCGCGGTGTCCCGCAACACGCTGCGGGAGGCGTTCCGGCTGCTCACCCATGAGCGGCTGCTGGAACACCGGCTGAACAGGGGCGTCTTCGTCCGCGTCCTGGCGGTCGAGGACCTGGTCGACATCTACCAGGTCAGGCTGCTGGTCGAGTGCTCGGCGCTGCGTGCGCTGGGGGAGCCCCCGTACCGGCTGGACGACGTGGAGGCCGCGGTGGCCACCGGGGAGCGGGCCGCGGCCGTGGACGAGTGGGCGGCCTGTTCCACCGCCAACATCCGGTTCCACCAGGCGCTCGCCGCGCTCGCCGGGAGCCCCCGGGTGAACGAGCTGATGCGCAACGTGCTGGCCGAGCTGCGTCTCGCCTTCCATGTGATGGCGGACCCGCGGCGTTTCCACGAGCCCTACCTCACCCGGAACCGACAGCTCGTGGACCGGCTGGCCGCAGGTGACGCAGCGGGCGCCGAACGGATGCTGGGCTTCTATCTGGAGGACTCCCGCCGTCAGCTCGCCGAGGCGTACACGATGCGCCTCGCCGCGGAGTGAGCGCGGGCCGGTGCCGGACGAGCGGGCCGGAACCGGGGGTACGGGGGAACGCCCCGGTGTCCGGGTGAGCGTCGCTGTCCTGGCTGGGCCGCCGGGTCCCGGGTGACCTGCTGGGTGACGTACGGGTGACCTACTGGGTGACGTAACGGGTGGCGAACACCTCTTGTGCGTTTGTTGAACAATCGCCTAGGGTCTCGCGCAGCATCCCCGTCTGATCAGGGCCGTCCGGCCCATGCGCGGAAGAAGGCCGACGCGTGATCGTTCTCCTCGGCGTGCTTGTGGTGATCCTCGGATTCGCCACGCGCCGCAACCCCCTCCTCGTGGTGGGCGTGGCCGGCATCGTGACCGGACTGCTGGGCAAGATGTCGCCGCAGGAAGTGCTGGCCTCGTTCGGCAGCAGTTTCGCCTCGTCCCGTTCCGTGACCGTCTTCGTCATCACCCTCCCGGTCATCGGCCTCCTGGAGCGCTACGGCCTCCAGGAGCAGGCCCGCACCCTCATCGGACGGCTCGGTAAGCTGACCACCGGCCGCTTCCTCGCGCTCTATCTGCTGATCCGCCAGCTGACCGCCTCCGTCGGACTGACCAGCATCGGCGGGCCGGCGCAGAGCGTGCGCCCGCTGATCGCCCCGATGGCCGAGGCCGCCGCCGAGACCCGGGCGGGCGGGCCGCTGCCGAAGCGGCTGCGCGAGAAGATCCGCTCGCACGCGTCGGGTGCCGACACCATCGGCATGTTCTTCGGCGAGGACTGCTTCATAGCCATCGGCTCGATCCTGTTGATCACCGGCTTCGTCAACTCGACGTACAACCAGCACCTCGAACCGCTCAGCCTCGCCCTCTGGGCGATCCCGTCCGCGATCTGCGCCTTCCTCATCCATGGCGCGCGCCTGCTGCACCTGGACCGGGTGCTGGAGCGCGAACTGGCCGTCGTCGCCGCCGAGAACGAACTCGCCGCCCATACCGCCCGCCGCCCCGAGGACCTCAAGTGATCAAGTCCGAGTACTTCTTCTGGCTGGTCGGCGCGGTCTTCCTGGTGATGGCGGCGCAGATGGCGGCCGACCGCACCAACCCCAAGCGCTTCGGCTCGGCGTCCTTCTGGGGCCTGCTGGGCGCGTCCTTCTTCTACTCGACCGGTGTGGTCGACAAATCGCTTCCGGCCGAGCCGCTCGGTGCCGCCGTCCTGGTGCTGATCGTCCTCGGCGGCTTCGGCCTCACCGGCAGGGGCACCCCGCACACCCCGCCCCGCGAGGAGCGGGCCGCTTCGGCCGCGCGGTTCGGCAACAAGCTGTTCCTGCCCGCCCTCACCATCCCCGTCGTCGCGATGCTCTGCGCGACACTGCTCAAGAAGGTGAGGATCGGCGGCGAGCCGGTCCTGGAGCCGACGTACGAGACGATCCTGGGCCTCGGCATCGGGGCGATCGCCGCCCTGGCGGTCGGCATGGTCGTCCTGCGCGAGCGCCGGATCTCGGTCCCGCTGCACGCCGGGCGCAACATGCTCGAATCCATGGGGTGGGCCCTCGTGCTGCCCCAGCTGCTCGCGGTGCTCGGGTCGATCTTCCAGACGGCGGGCGTCGGGGACCAGGTGGGCCGGATCACCGAGTCCATCCTCCCGGACGGACAGCGATTCATCGCGGTGCTCGTCTACTGCTGCGGGATGGTCCTGTTCACCATCGTCATGGGCAACGCCTTCGCTGCCTTCCCGGTCATGACGGCGGCGGTCGGCTGGCCCGTCCTGATCCAGCAGATGCACGGCAGCATTCCGGCGATCCTCGCCATCGGCATGCTCTGCGGATTCTGCGGCACCCTGGTCACGCCGATGGCGGCCAACTTCAACCTGGTCCCGGCCGCGCTGCTGGAACTGGACGACCAGTACGGCCCCATCAAGGCCCAACTGCCCACGGCGGCGGCCCTGCTGGTCTGCAACATCGCCGTCCTCGCGCTGTTCGCCTTCTGAGCCCGCCGTCCGCCCTCCGGCCGCAGCGCAGCACCCAGCCGCCCGTGCCCCCCTCATCCACTTGCCTTCTCGCACCCCCGACCCCGTACCGCCCCGCTCAAGGAGTACCGCCATGCCCCCCACCCCGCCGGTCCCGGCCTCCGTGCTGCCCCGTGAGTACGCCCGTCCGTTCGCGGAGCTGGCGCTCCACAACGTGGTGCGCGAGTACCCGAACGCCCCGGCCCATCTGTACGCGGGGCCCGAGGAGATCGTCGCGCCGCGCGAGCTGCACCCCGCGTTCTACGGGTCGTACGACTGGCACTCGACCGTGCACATGCACTGGCTGCTCGTACGGCTGCTGCGCCGCTACGGACCGGCTGCACCGGGCGGGGACCTGAACGGCGCGGACGCGCTGCCCGCGAGCACGGCGAGCCGGATCACCGAGGTGCTGGACGTCCATCTGACCCCCGCCAACATCGCCGTCGAGGCCGCCTATCTGCGCCGCCGTCCGTCGTTCGAGCGCCCGTACGGCTGGGCCTGGCTGATCGCGCTCGCCGCCGAGTGCCGGGCGCTGGGCGGTGCGACGGGCGACCGGTGGGCGGACGCGCTCGCCCCCGCCGTGGACGCCGTCGGCGATCTGCTGCAGGCATGGCTGGCCAAGGCCACGTACCCGGTCCGGCACGGGGTGCACAACAACAGCGCCTTCGGCCTCGGTCTCGTCCTGGACGCGGGTGAGCGTGCGGGCCTCGCCCGCCCCGTGCTTGACGCGGCGGCAGCCCGGCTGACCGACTGGTTCACCGGGGACCACGACGCACCGCTCCACTGGGAGCCCTCGGGCCAGGACTTCCTCTCGCCCGCGCTGACCGAGGCACACGCGATGCTGCGGGTCCTTCCCGCCGCCGATTTCCCCGGCTGGCTCGCCCGGTTCGTACCGGCCCTGACCAGCGGGGACACCTGCTCGCTGCTCACCCCGCCGGTGATCTCGGACTACTCCGACCCGCAGATCGGGCATCTGCTCGGCCTCACCCTGAGCCGGGCCGCGGGGCTGCGTGCCATCGCCGCAGCGCTGCCCGAGGGGCCGGCGCGCGAGGCCGTGGAGAATTCCGTCGCGGCCCATCTGGCGGTGGGGCTCCCGGCCGTCTCATCGGGCGAATTCAATTCCGACCACTGGCTGGCGACGTACGCCGTGCTCGCCCTGGACAGCGCGCCGGGTCACTGAGCCGCACCACCCGGGCGCCGGTCGGGCGCCCGGCTCCGCGGCCGTCCGCCCGGCACGCCCGATGTCAGTGGTGTCTGGTAGGAATTTGGCTGTGAGCAGCGACGACGAGCAGTCGGGGGCCCCCGGCGACGAGGGCCCCGAGCAGCTTGCTCTCATCCGGGAGACCGTGCGGCGCACCAAGGTGCCCCGGGCCAAGCCGCGCACCTGGCGCGGGGCCGCGCTCGCCAAAGAGCTGCCCGTGGCGAGGGTCGTCGTGAACAAGGGCGTGCTCCACCTCGACCAGTTCTTCGACTACGCCGTACCGGAAGAGCTCGACGAGGCGGCCCAGCCCGGTGTGCGGGTGCGGGTCAGGTTCGGGGCGGGCAGCCGCCAGGTGCGCGACGGCCGCCGCGAGGGCGGCGGGCTGATCGACGGATTCCTGGTCGAGCGCCGGGCCGACTCCGACTACGCGGGGCCGCTCGCCGCGCTGGCCGGGGTGGTGTCGCCCGAGCCCGTCCTCAGCCCCGAACTGCTCGGGCTCGCCCGGGCGGTCGCCGACCGGTACGCGGGCAGCCTCGCCGACGTCCTGCAACTGGCCGTGCCCCC
>NZ_JAAGLN010000314.1 GCF_010548145.1 Streptomyces sp. SID10853 | reverse complement strand
GTCCGTGTGGTACATCGGCACTGCTCGCCCGCCACCCCTCGCTGTCGGTCAAGTGCGCCGCGGCGCGGGCACTTCACCATGAGCTTCGCAGCTTCGCGAACGCCTCGTGGAAGCCGGGGAAGGTCTTCCGGACACAGCCGGTGTCGTCGAAGGTGATGCCCGGGGTGCGCAGACCGGTGACCGCGAAGGACATCACGATGCGGTGGTCGCCGTGCGTACGGATCGGGGCGGGGACCGGTGTGCCGGGCCGGATCTCGATCCAGTCGGGTCCGGTGGCGACGTCGACGCCGAGCGCCCGGAGGTTCTCCGCGCACGCCTCGAGCCGGTCGCACTCCTTGACCCGGGTGTTGCCGACGTCCTCGATCCGCACCGGCCCCGACGCGAAGGGGGCGATGGCGGCCAGCGTGGGCATGGTGTCGGAGATGTCGCGCATGGTGACCGTGAGTCCGCGGAGCTGCCGTGGGCCGGTGACCGTGGTGCCGTCCGCGGTCGTACGGACGTCGGCGCCCATCCTGCCGAGCACCTCGGTGAAGCGCAGATCGCCCTGGAGCGCGCCGGCGCCGAGGCCGGGCACGGTGACCGTGTGTCCGGTGACGGCGGCCGCGGCGAAGAAGTAGCTCGCCGTGGAGGCGTCGGGCTCGACGGCGTACTCGGTGGCGCGGTAGCCGCCGGGCGGCACCGTGAACACATTGCCCTCGCGGGTCACCGTGACACCGAAGCCGCGCATCATCGCGAGCGTGATGTCGATGTACGGGGCCGAGACGAGGTCGGTGACGGTGATGCGCAGCCCGGTGCGGGTGAGCGGGCCGAGCATCAGCAGCGCGGTGAGGTACTGCGAGGACTGGCCGGCGTCGAGGGTCAGTTCGCCGCCCTCGATGCCGCGGGCGGCGATCCGCAGCGGGTGATGGCCCTCCGCTCCCTCGTGGCGGAGGTCGACGCCCAGCTCCTGGAGCGCGCGGGTGAGCGGGGCCAGCGGGCGGCGGCGCATCTGGGCGGAGGCGTCGAAGCGGTAGCTGCCTCCCCCGGTGCCCGGAGTACCCGCGATGTGCTGCCGGCCCGCGGCGGCGAGTGCGGGCAGGAAGCGGGCCGTGGTGGCGCCGTCCCGGCAGTAGACGTCCGCGTCGGCCACGCCGGGTCCGGCCGGGCGGCCTTCGATGCGCCACGCGTCGGGCCCGCGCTCCACCGCGTATCCGAGCCGGGTCAGGCCTTCGGCGAACCCTTCGGTGTCGTCGGAGACGAGAGGGCGCAGGAGCGTGCTGGTGCCGTCGGCCGCGGCGGCCAGGAACAGGGCGCGCGCGGTCACGGACTTGGAGCCGGGGATTTCGGTGACGGTCACGGGCGGACATTCTGCCGTGCGCCCGTGACCGGGGCCGGGACGGTCCACGATCCGGCCGTGAACCGCCCGGTCCCCCTGGAAAGCCCGGTGTCCCCGTGAACAGCCGGTGCCCGCGAACCCGGCGTCCCCGGGAAGCCGGCGTCCCCGGGAAGCCGGTGCCCGCGGATCCGGTGTTTCCCGGGAAGCCGGTGCCCCCCCCGTGAACAGCCGGTGCCCGCGGCCCCGGCCCGCGGGAAGCCGGTGTGCCCCCGTGAACAGCCGGTGTCCCCGGGAAGCCCGGCACCGCCCGGATGCGCGGTGACGCCGTCCCGCTCAGCGGATGCGGCGGTGGACGTCGTCCGCCGTCGAGGGTCCCGGGGTCGCGTCGGCGATCCAGGGACCCTCGCCCGATGCGTCGACGATTCCCTGTTCCAGCCAGGTGTACGTCCCGGAGAGGACCCCGGACACCACCTTGCGGTCCAGCTCGTCGGTGTTCGCCCAGAGCCGGCCGAACAGCTCGTCGACCCGGATACGGGCCTGGTGGCAGAAGGCGTCGGCCAGTTGGTACGCCTCCCGGCCGTGGTCGTCCGACGCGCGCAGCAGTTCGGCCCGTACGCACGCCGCGCTCATCGCGAACAGCTCGGCGCCGATGTCGACGATGCGGCCGAGGAAGCCCTGCTTCGTCTCCATCTTTCCCTGCCAGCGCGACATGGCGTAGAAGGTCGAGCGGGCCAGCTTGCGGGAGCAGCGCTCGACATGGCGCAGATGCGCGGCGAGGTCCGGGTGTCCTTCCGGGTGGAAGGCCGCGTAGCTGCCGGGCAGCTGTCCTGGGCCCGCCACGAGCTTGGGCAGCCAGCGCGCGTAGAAGGCGGTGGCCTGCGCACCCGCCTTCGCCTTGTCCGTCAGCGAGGTGTCCGGGTCGATCAGATCGCCGGCGACCGAGAGATGGGCGTCGACGGCCTCGCGGGCGATCAGCAGATGCATGATCTCGGTCGAGCCCTCGAAGATCCGGTTGATGCGCATGTCCCTGAGCAGCTGCTCGGCGGGCACCGGCCGTTCGCCGCGGGCCGCGAGGGACTCGGCCGTCTCGAAGCCGCGGCCGCCGCGGATCTGGACCAGTTCGTCGGCGATCAGCCAGCCCATCTCGGACCCGTACAGCTTGGCGAGCGCCGCCTCGATCCGGATGTCGTTGCGGTCCTCGTCGGCCATCTGGGAGGAGAGGTCCACGACCGCTTCGATGGCGAACGTGGTCGCGGCGATGAAGGAGATCTTGGCGCCGACGGCTTCGTGCCGGCCGACGGGCCGGCCCCACTGCTCCCGCTCCGCCGACCACTCACGGGCGATTTTCAGACACCATTTGCCCGCGCCGACGCACATCGCGGGCAGCGAGAGGCGGCCCGTGTTGAGGGTGGTGAGGGCGATCTTGAGACCGGCGCCCTCGGGGCCGATCCGGTTCGCCGCCGGGACACGGACCTGGTGGAAGCGGGTGACGCCGTTCTCCAGGCCGCGCAGTCCCATGAAGGCGTTGCGGTTCTCGACGGTGATGCCCGGCGAGTCCGCCTCGACGATGAAGGCGGTGATGCCGCCCTTGCTCTCCTCGCTCCTCGGCACCCGGGCCATCACGACCAGCAGGTCGGCGACGACGCCGTTGGTCGTCCAGAGCTTGACCCCGTCGAGGATGTACGAGTCGCCGTCCCTGACCGCAGATGTGGCGAGCCTGGCCGGGTCGGAGCCGACGTCCGGCTCGGTGAGCAGGAAGGCCGAGATGTCCGTACGGGCCAGCCGGGGCAGGAAGGCGTCCTTCTGCTCCTGGGTGCCGAACTGCTTCAGCGGCTGCGGGACCCCGATCGACTGATGGGCCGAGAGCAGCGCGCCGACGGCCGGGCTGGCCGAACCGGCCAGCGAGAGCGCCCTGTTGTAGTACACCTGGGTGAGGCCGAGGCCGCCGTACTTGGTGTCGATCTTCATGCCGAGCGCGCCGAGCTCCTTGAGCCCGTTGATGGTCTCGTCGGGGATGCGGGCCTCGCGCTCGATCAGCGCGCCGTCGATCCGGGTCTCGCAGAAGGTGTGCAGCTTCGCGAGGAAGGCTTCGCCGCGCCGGGCGTCCTCCGCGTCGGGCAGTGGATGGGGATGGATCAGATCGAGCCTGAAGCGGCCGAGGAACAGCTCCTTGGCGAAGCTGGGTTTCCGCCAGTCCTGTTCACGGGCGGCCTCGGCGACCTGGCGCGCCTCGCGCTCGGTGACCCTGGGCTTGTCGAGTGGTGCGGTCATGAGGGGTACTCCTCACCGCGGACGTCGGGATGGACGCACCTGCCCGCAGCCAGGCGGTGCTGGTCATCACTACGTGTCCGTATCTACCGCATTACCGGCACAGCGGCCACCCCTCACGCGCGTGAGGGGTGGCCGGGGCTGGGCGGGGTGCGTCCGATCGGGTCAGGCCGGAGCGGGCCCCGCCGGCCGCCGCCCGTGGTTCAGAGGGCGAGGCCGGTGAAGACCATGACCCGCTCGTAGGTGTAGTCCTCCATCGCGAAGCGCACGCCCTCACGGCCGACGCCGGACTGCTTGGCGCCGCCGTACGGCATCTGGTCCGCGCGGTACGAGGGGACGTCGCCGACGATCACACCGCCGACCTCCAGGGCGCTGTGGGCGCGGAACGCCGTCTGCACGTCGTGGGTGAACACGCCCGCCTGCAGGCCGTACTTGGAGTCGTTGACAGCGGCGAACGCCTCCGCCTCGCCGTCGACCCGGGTGAGGGTGAGGACCGGGCCGAAGATCTCCTCGCAGGCCACCGTGGTGTCGGCGGGGACGTCGGCGAGCACGGTCGGCGCATAGCCGGCGCCGTCCCGGGAGCCGCCCGCGAGCAGCTTGGCGCCCGACTGCACCGCTTCGTCGACCCAGGACTCGACCCGCCTGGCCGCGTCCTCGCTGACCAGCGGACCGACGTCGGTGGCCGCGTCGGCGGGGTCGCCGGTGGTCTGCCGGCCCACGGCGTCGACGATCTTCGGGACCAGCCGGTCGTACACCGAGGCGTCGGCGATCACCCGCTGGACCGAGATGCAGGACTGGCCGGCCTGGTAGTTCGAGAAGGTCGCGATGCGCGTGGCGGCCCAGTCGAGGTCCTCCTCGGACGCGTAGTCGGCGAGGACGACGGCCGCGCCGTTCCCGCCGAGCTCCAGGGTGATGTGCTTGCGCGGGACCGAGTCCATGATCGCGAAGCCGACCTTGTCGGAGCCGGTGAAGGAGATGACCGGGAGCCGCTCGTCCTGAACGAGTGCGGGCATCTTGTCGTTGGCGACCGGCAGGACCGACCAGGAGCCGGCGGGCAGCTCGGTCTCGGCGAGCAGCTCGCCGAGGACGAGACCCGAGAGCGGCGTCGCCGGGGCGGGCTTGAGGATGATCGGCGCGCCCACCGCGATGGCGGGGGCGATCTTGTGGGCGCAGAGGTTCAGCGGGAAGTTGAACGGCGCGACGCCCAGGACCGCGCCGCGCGGGAAGCGGCGGGTCAGCGCGAGCCGGCCGGCGCCGCCCGCGTCGGTGTCGAGGCGCTGCGCCTCGCCGCCGTTGTAGCGGCGGGCCTCCTCGGCGGCGAACCGGAACACCGATACGGCGCGGCCGACTTCGCCGCGGGCCCACTTGATGGGCTTGCCGTTCTCGGCGGTGATCAGCTGGGCGATCTCCTCCGTGCGCTCGACCAGGCGCCGGGAGACGTGGTCCAGGGCGGCGGCCCTGACGTGGGCGGGCGTCGCGGCGAACTCGTCCCGGACGGCGTGCGCGGCGGCGACGGCCTCCTCGACCTGGGCGTCGGTCGGGACGGCGACCGTACCGACGTGCCGGCCGTCCCAGGGGGAGGTGACATCGAAGGTGTCATCGCCGGTGGCCTGGCGGCCGGCGAGCCAGAAGGCGTGGGTGGAGGTCATGTGTTCCGGCCCTTCCGTGGTGGTGGTTGGTGTTCCCACGGTAGGGGTGCGGGGGCGGCGCTGTGTTTGTCCAGCATGGAGTGGTGCGGGCTTCCGGGGCGCCGGAATGTCGTGGGACGCGGAGGCGGTCCTGCGCGGCGGTTCCGCGCTCGTCCCACGGCCGGGCCCGGTCCGCCTCACGGCACGGCTCCGGGCTGCGGGCTGTGGGCTGCGGGCTCCGGGCTCCGGGCTCCGGGCTCCGGGCTCCGGGCTCCGGGCCACTCTCGCGGCATGGCTGCGGGCGTCCGTGCCGCCTCACGGCATGCTGGTGGCCTTCAGCGCCAGCCAGAGCTCCATCCGTACGTCCGGATCGTCCAGGGACCGCCCCAGGATCTCCTCCACCCGCCGCATCCGGTACCGCAGGGTGTGCCGGTGTACGCCCAGGTCGGCGGCGGCCGCGTCCCACTGGCCGTGGTGCGCGAGCCAGGCGCGCAGGGACGCCACCAGGTCGCCGCGGCCGGTCGCGTCGTGCTCGTGCAGCGGACGCAGCATGCCGTCGGCGAAGGCCCGTACCGCGTCGTCGGCGAGCAGCGGCACCACGGATCCGGTGGCCAGTTCCTCGTGTTCGACCAGGACCCGGCCCCTTCTGCGGGCGACCGAGAGCGCTTGTTCGGCCTGGCGGTAGGCCGAGGCGGCGGCGATGGTGCCGGCCGGTGCGGACTGGCCGATGACGACCTGGACGTCCTCCCCAGCGGAACCCGCGGAACCGGCCGGCCCCACCGACCCGACCGGTCCCACCGACCCCACGGGCCCCACCCTGTCCCCCGGGGCCTGCCTGGCCTCGATCCGCTGGGCGTACGCCGTGCAGGCCGTGACCGCGGCTCCGCCGTCGGTGGCGAGGACGACGAGGCGCTCCCCCTCGGGGACGACGAGCGCCATCTCGCCGGCCCGCGATGCCCCGGCCTCCAGCGTTTCGGCCAGCTCCTGGAGCGCGACGGGTGCGCCCTCCGCGATGAGCAGGCGGTACGGGGCGTCGAGCAGGCCGTTGTAGAGGTCCCCTGCGACGGTGCGGGCGTGGTCCGGTTCCCCGGCGAGCAGCATCCGCAGGACGGCCGCTCCCAGCCGGTCCTCGGCCGCCCGCAGGGACCGGGAGCGTTCGGTGGTCAGGGTGAGCAGGGCGACGGCCGAGTGCACGGCGTACCGCTCGGCGGTGCCCAGTGGGGCGGCCGTACCGACGGCCAGCGCGCCGTGCGGGCGGC
>NZ_JAAGLN010000313.1 GCF_010548145.1 Streptomyces sp. SID10853 | reverse complement strand
GGCGCAGCCAGCCGTGCCGGGCGAGCAGCGCGCCGAGTACCGCGGGGTCGGCCCGCGCGGGGTCCGGGCCCTCGCAGCCGCCTCTGATCCCCGGTCCTTCGACCGGGTGCGGACGTACGGGTTCGTCGAGCGGGCGGTGCTGCATCAGGGTCTCCCTCCGGCCCCGACACGGGTCATGATCTCGCAGAGTGCTCGGTCGTCGAATATCCGCGAGGTCGGGATCCGCACGGTGGTCCTGTGCCGGCCCGTCACCGGGTGGCCTGCCAGGTTGGTCCAGTAACAGCAGTGCCGCAGATCGAGCCGGTCGGGACCGGCCCGCAGCCAGTCGTCCCGGGTCCGCGGCACCAGCATCACGACAAGGATCTTGTGCACCGAGACAGGTGTCCGGGCGAGCTTCACCAGATGGGCGTTGTCGAGCGTGAAGGAGAAGGCCGCGCCCGGCGGGTCGGGGGCGATCTGGTAGGTGCATTTCAGCTGCACCTTGATGGTCACTTCGTCGTCCACGGTGTGGTCGGGGGCTCCATGGCTCACATGCCAGTCGATCCCGTTGTCCGGGAAGGGCTGGGACAGCGAACATCCCGAAGCGGCCGCGACCGCGTGCAGATATCCCACCTGAAAGGTCTCCATACAGGCGGTGGTGGCGAGCGAACCGCGCAGCAGCGCGAGCCGCTCGGGCACCAGGGGGCCCCGTTCGGGCTGCGTGAGCGCCATGGCTGTGGTGTGCCTTCCGGACTGTGCCGATACCGGGCCGGTCCATTTCCGGCGACGGGCCGTCAATGTCCGCGCCCGTCACCTGTGTTGTCTCCGGTCGGCGTATGTCGCAAACAGCCGGGTATCACCGGATCGGGTGGATGTCACACACCATCTGCCAAGTGAGTGCGAGGAGTTGGGACATGCCGTGCTGGTTCGAAGGACCCCTGGCCGCTTTTGACACCGAGACGACGGGTGTGGACGTGGAGGAGGACCGCATCGTGTCCGCCGCGCTGGTCGTGCAGGACGCCGCGGGAGGGCGGCCGCGCACCACCCGCTGGCTGGTGAATCCGGGTATCCCGGTTCCCGCGGGCGCCACCGAGATCCATGGTCTGACCGATCTCCATCTGCAGCGCAACGGCCGCTGGCCGTCCCCCGTGGTGGCGGAGATAGCCAAGGCGCTGGCCGAGCAGTGCGCGGCGGGCCGCCCCCTGGTGGTCATGAACGCGCCCTTCGACCTGACGCTGCTGGACCGGGAGTTGAGGCGCCACCGCGCCTCGTCGCTCGGCCGCTACCTCGGGGATTCACCGCTGCGGGTACTGGACCCGCGTGTCCTGGACAAACACCTGGACCGCTACCGCAAGGGCCACCGCACCCTGACGGATCTCTGCGAGCAGTACGAAGTCCGGCTGGACGGCGCCCATGACGCGGCCGCGGACGCGCTGGCCTCACTGGAGCTCGTACGGTCGATAGGGCGCCGGTTCGCGGGGCGCCTGGAGCGGCTGACGCCCGGTGAACTGCACACACTGCAGACGACCTGGCACGCGGCCCAGGCGCGCGGGCTGCAGGCGTGGTTCACCCGGCAGGGCACGCCGGAGGCCGTGGACCCGTCGTGGCCACTGCGTCCCGAACTCTCCGCGGTGGCCTGACCGTACGCATGAGAAAGGCCGGTCCGCTGTGACGGACCGGCCTGCACCCGGTGGGCGATACTGGGTTCGAACCAGTGACCTCTTCGGTGTGAACGAAGCGCTCTCCCACTGAGCTAATCGCCCGGGAACGGACTGAACCATACAGGGCGCGCGGGCCCTGGTTCAAACTCTTGCAGCGGTCCCGGCCGCCCACTCCGAGCGCACGGTTCACGGTGCGGCGGAGCCGGAATCCCGGCCCGCGGTGAATCGTTTGAGGCGGAATGGCTCCGGGGCGGCCTGATGCCGTCATGGAGCAGGAACGCCGATGACCCGGAGGCGGTGAAGCCTCCGGGCCATCGGAACCGGACGGTGGGCGATACTGGGTTCGAACCAGTGACCTCTTCGGTGTGAACGAAGCGCTCTCCCACTGAGCTAATCGCCCGGGCGCAGGGAAAACATTACCGCATGTCCCGGGCCGCTCAGGACCACCCCGGAGTCACTGGTGGATCTTGCCCGGCGTCGCTCGCGGATCTCGCCCGCGGCCGCTCGGGACGGACCCGGCCGGGACGAGGCCCGCCCGTCGGGAAGAGGCCCGCCCGTCGGCCCGGACCGACGAACCCGGCCGGGAAGCCCCCCCCCACCCGGGAAGCACCCCGTCCGGAGGCCCGGACGCGGCGCCCGGGCCTCCGGACGGACGCCGGGACCCCGGAGGCCGCAGACCTCACTCCGAGGGCGCACCCGCGCCACTCACGCCCGCCCCGCCCCGGCCCGCCCCGTCGAGACGCTCCGCCGACGAGTCGCTCACTCTCCGCATGCGCACCTCCCGGCCCACCCGACCGGACAGGACCGGAGTCGCCACTCCGGGCGTCACCCGTTTGCCGTAATCTCACAAACCCACACTCAGCCGTACAGGGGACCTTAAGAGCCACAAATCGGTCAGAGGGGTTTACAACGGCACCGTAGGTGGCATGTCGATTTCGCCGACGTGCGAATCCCCGAGCGCACACTGAGCGAAAGGCCCTGGCGCTTATGAACACCACGGTCAGCTGCGAGCTGCACCTGCGCCTCGTTGTGTCGAGCGAGTCATCACTGCCTGTACCCGCGGGCCTGCGGTATGACACGGCCGATCCGTATGCCGTGCATGCCACCTTCCACACCGGAGCCGAAGAGACCGTGGAGTGGGTCTTCGCCCGCGATCTCCTCGCAGAGGGTCTGCACAGGCCCACCGGCACCGGCGACGTCCGAGTCTGGCCGTCGCGCAGTCACGGTCAGGGCGTGGTCTGCATCGCCCTGAGTTCTCCGGAAGGAGAAGCTCTGCTCGAAGCCCCTGCGAGGGCCCTGGAGTCGTTCCTCAAGCGGACCGACGCCGCCGTGCCACCCGGTACGGAACACCGTCACTTCGACCTCGACACCGAGCTCTCGCACATTCTGGCCGAAAGCTGAGCCAGGCCGCGAGAGGCCCGGTGCCGTCCGACTCGGGGCGACGGCACCGCGCAGACAACGACATACGCCAGAAGCCGGGCGCCGTACCCGCGGAATCCACCGCGGGGCGGCGCCCCGGTGCGTCCGGGGCCGGAACGGCGAGGCACTAGAGTCGGCGAGCATCGGCGGGCGCCGGCCCGCCGCAGGCCAGGGAGTGCATCGTGCTGATCCCCCACGACACCCGGATCGCCCTCGACGTGGTGGTCAGTCTGGTGAACACCGCGCCGGAAGGCACGGACACCGACCCGCTCGCCGACATCGAGGGGCTGTACGCCTTCGTACGCGACTACGACCTGAGCGGCGTGGGGCAGCTCGGCGAGGCCGACCGGCAGGCCGTCATCGGGGTACGCCGGCAGTTCGCCGATGTGTTCGCCGCCCCCGGCCCGCACGCGGCGGCCGCGCTCGTCAACCGGCTCGTCGCATCGGCGGGCACGACCCCCCAGCTCACGGACCACGACGGCTACGACTGGCATGTCCACTACTTCGCCCCCGGCGCCTCGGTCGCGGACCACCTCGCGGCCGACGGCGGTATGGCGCTCGCCTTCATCGTCGTCGCGGGCGAGCAGGAACGGCTGCGCCGCTGCGAGGCGCCGGACTGCGGACACGCCTTCGTCGATCTCTCACGCAACCGCTCCCGCAGGTACTGCGACAGCCGCACCTGCGGCAACCGGCTGCATGTCGCCGCCTACCGCGCCAGACGGAAGGCCGCCGCGAGCTGACGCGCGCCCTCACCGCCCTCACAGCAGGAACAGATCGTGCACGGCCGCCATGAGCAGCAGACAGCAGATCACCCCGAGGAAGATCATCAGGGGCGGCTGGGAGAGCGCGAAGAGACAGCCACGCGGCTCGGGGGCAGGGGTGGGGACGGCGGCATCGTCCCGGGGGGTATCCAGCATCTCGGGCCGATGATGACGCAACGGGGCTGTTTTTACTGACCAACACGCATATGTATGCGGGCAGTTCGCCGGATCCCGTGACCGCCCGTCCGGCCGTACGTGCGGGTGCCGGACGTCAGTGCGGCAGGATGCTGGACGCCCGGACGACGAGTTCGGGCTGGAGCATCACACCGCGGTGCAGATGCTCGCCGTCGCCCGCGTACCCGGCCTCCTCCAGGAGGAGTTCGGCCGCCATCCGCCCCATCAGCACCGCGGGCTGGCGTACCGAGGTCAGCGGCACCGCTGCGGCCGCGGCGAACTCGATGTCGTCGTAACCGACGATGGCCATGTCCTGCGGCACCTTGACGCCTGCCGCGTACAGCGACTGGAGCACGCCGAGCGCCAGCAGGTCGTTCACGCAGAAGACCGCCGTCGGGCGCGGCGCAAGACCGACCAGCCTGGCACCGGCGTCCCGGCCGGCCGCCACGTCGAGCCGCCCCGTGGAGATCTCCACCAGGGCATCGGGCGGGAGCCCCGCCTCGTCGAGCGCGGCCAGCGCGCCCTTCCTGCGGTCCTGGATCTGGCGCAGCTCCGGAGGCCCGGTGACGAAGGCGATCGACCGGTGCCCCGCGGCGACGAGATGGCGTACGGCGAGGGTGCCGCCGTGGACGTCGTCGACCGAGACCGCGCAGGAGGTGGCGCCGGACGCCACCCGGTCGACCAGCACCGAGGGAATGCCGTGCCGGCCGAAGTCCTCCAGGCTCTTGCCTGTCGGGTCGGCCGGGGTGACCAGCACCCCCAGCACCCGCTGTTCGGCGAAGAGCGAGAGATAGGCGGCCTCCTCCGCCGGGCTCTGGTCGCTGTTGCAGACCATGACGCCGAGTCCGGCTGCGCGGGCTGCCCGCTCCGCCCCGCGGGCGATGTCCACGAAGAAGGGGTTACCCATGTCGAGCACGAGCAGCGCCACGATCCTGCTGCTGCCGGCCCGCAGCTGCCTGGCCGACTCGCTCCGTACGTAACCGAGTTCGGCGATGGCCGCCTGTACCCGGGCACGGGTCTCCGGTGAGACGGAGGCCGGCCGGTTGATGACGTTGGACACGGTGCCGACCGAGACGCCCGCACGTCTGGCCACGTCCTTGATGCCTGCCACGTCTGTCCCACCTGCTGTACCTGGCTGTGTCCGGGCCGACCCGGATGGCGCCCGGCCGCCCGCACGGAGTGCGCTCATCGTACGGTCGCGCCCGCGCTCGGGCGAGACGGGTGGACACCCCGACCCGGCGAGCCGTTCCGCGCACACCCGCGGCAGCCGGTCCGCCGCGGACTGAATTGTTCCAACCGCACAGCTCCGGCTGCTGCCCCGGGGTGCGCCAAGGCTTGACGCGGCTGGGTGCCGCTACTAGCTTCACCGCTCAATGAATCGATTCATTGAAGGGGTTGGGCATGCCTGAACTCTCGGCCGTGAAGGCCGCGCTGGCGTCACAGACCATCGAGACCCCGTCCTGGGGTTACGGGAACTCCGGCACCCGCTTCAAGGTGTTCGCGCAGCCAGGCGTGCCCCGCGACCCGTTCGAGAAGCTGGACGACGCCGCACAGGTTCATGCCTTCACCGGAGTGGCCCCCCGGGTCTCCCTGCACATCCCCTGGGACCGGGTCGACGACTACGCCGCTCTGGCCGCGTACGCCAAGGAGCGCGGGCTGACCCTGGGCGCGGTCAACTCCAACGTCTTCCAGGACGACGACTTCAAGCTGGGATCGGTCACGCATCCCGACCCGGCGGTGCGGCGCAAGGCGGTGGCGCATCTGCTGGAGTGCGTCGGCATCATGGAGGCCACGGGCTCGTCCGATCTGAAGCTGTGGTTCTCCGACGGCACCAACTACCCGGGCCAGGACGATGTGGCGGCCCGCCAGGACCGGCTGGCCGAGGCCCTCACGACCGTGTACGAGCGGCTCGGCGAGGGACAGCGGATGCTCCTGGAGTACAAGCTCTTCGAGCCCGCCTTCTACGCCACGGACGTCCCCGACTGGGGCACGGCGTACGCCCACTGCCTGAAGCTCGGCCCGAAGGCGAAGGTCGTCGTGGACACCGGGCACCACGCTCCCGGGACCAATATCGAGTTCATCGTCGCCGTGCTGCTGCGCGAAGGGAAGCTGGGGGCCTTCGACTTCAACTCCCGCTTCTACGCGGACGACGACCTGATGGCGGGGGCCGCCGACCCCTTCCAGCTCTTCCGGATCATGCACGAGGTCGTCAGGAACGGCGGCCTGGAACCGGCGGCCCAGGTCAATTTCATGCTCGACCAGTGCCACAACATCGAGGCCAAGATCCCGGCCGTCATCCGCTCGGTGATGAATGTCCAGGAGGCGACGGCGAAGGCGCTCATGGTCGACGCCGACGCGCTGGGGGCCGCGCAGCGCTCGGGGGACGTGCTCGGTGCGAACGCCGTGCTGATGGACGCGTACAACACCGATGTCAGGCCGCTGCTCGCCGGGATCCGCGAGGAGAGCGGGCTGCACCCCGACCCGGTCGCCGCCTATCTGGCCTCGGGCAGGCAGCAGCGCATCGCCGCCGAGCGCGTGGGGGGCACCCAGGCCGGCTGGGGGGCCTGACCGGCGGGGCCGGTGCGGGCCGGCGACCGCGCACC
>NZ_JAAGLN010000312.1 GCF_010548145.1 Streptomyces sp. SID10853 | reverse complement strand
TGGGGCGGAGGAGCTGCGGGCGCGCCGAAGGCGGGGGCCGGCTCGGGAGCACCGGCGGGCGGGGCGAAGGCCGGCGCGCCGAAAGCGGGAGGCTCGGCCTGCTGCGGTGCGGCGGGCTCCTCATCGGCGACCTCACCACCGAAGTTCCTCAGCAGCGCGTCGAGTCCGCCGTCGAAGCCCTGTCCGACGGCGGCGAACCGCCAGACGTCCTTCAGATAGAAGTCGCCCAGCATGACCGCGCGCTCCGTGGTGAATTCGGAGCCCGTGAAGGCGTATCGGACGACCTCGTCGCCACCCGCGACGATCCGGATGTACCCGGGGCCGATCTGCGACATCTGGCCTGCGCCATCGATTGTCGCGGTGAAGGAGAGCTTCTGGACGGCTGCGGGGATGCGGTCGAGCGTGACCCGGAAGGATTCGGTGTCACCGGCCTGCGGGCCCAGGAGCTGGATCGACTCCTCGGGCGACTTCGGCTGGTTGAAGAAGATGAAATACCGGTCGTCCGAGAGCTGTTCGTCGGCGTCGAGTCCGAAGCAGCTGATGTCGAAGGTCAGTCCGGCGCCCGCGATCTGTACACCCACGTACAGGTCCGTGCCCGCTGTCAGGTCACTGATCCTGGCCTTGTGGCCGCGTTGGAATTGCCTGGCCATACGTAACGACCGTCCCCCATCCCGAATGTGATTCCGTCGCGTCAGGCTAACGGCTGGCACCGACATCCGGCCAAGCCGGGACGGACCCGGTACGCAGCCGGTACACAACTCCGGAGGGCCCGCCGCGGGGAGCGCCGGTGTGCGGCAACGGGGATCACGGCGCCGAGGGCGAGGCCGAGGGCGGTGGTGGCGGTGGCGGTGGCGGTGGCGGGTGGAACTGGCGTGGAGCTGCTACTCGCCGCGGGCGGCCGGCAGATGCGGCAGCCGCTCGGCCGCCACCACCCCTTCGAGGTAGCCGCGGGCGCGCTCGGTGCGCGGATACGCCTCCAGGAGCCGCCAGAAACGCGGGCCGTGTCCAGGCACCAGAAGGTGGGCGAGTTCGTGGAGCAGTACGTAGTCGACGACGTACTCCGGCATGCCCTGGAGCCGGTGCGAGAGCCGGATGCTGCCCTCCGCCGGGGTGCAGGAGCCCCACCGGGTGTTCTGGTTGGTCACCCAGCGCACCGAATCAGGGCGGGCCCGGCCCGCGAAGTACTGCTCGGACAGCCGCGCCGCGCGGTCCGCCAGCTCGGAGTCGCCGAGGACGCGTTTGCTCTCCTGCGCCTCCAGCTTGTCGAGCATCACGGTCACCCAGCGCCGTTCCTCGGCGTCCGACATCCGGGCGGGGATGAGGACGATGGTCCGGTCCCCCTCCCGGTAGGCGGAGACCGTTCTGTTCCGCCGGGCACTCCTGCGGACCTCGACCGGGCTCGTCGCCGGGCCGCGGGGCGGCTGGTTCTTCGCGCTGCGCGGTGGACTTCCGGCGGTGTGCAGAGGGTCGACGGGCACGCTTCGACGTTACCCGCTGTCAGTGCGGGAAGTCCCGCGCCCATGGCGGTTGAACCTTGATCCATTCCACAGAGTGCAGCATTCGAAGTATCACCACACCGACCCTGTGGATAACTTTCCGCACCCTCGGTGACCTGAGGGCATTCTGACTGCAGAGCCGCCGGGACAGCCCGGCGGACAGTGAAACGGGGGCGTGCGATGCATCCGATGGTGAAGCCTGCGCTACAGCGCGCTTGGCGGGACCGGCAGGCCGTGCAGTTCGGAGTGACTCCGGCACAGGCGGTGGTGCTCGGCCCGGTGGACCCAGCGACAGGCTGCCTCCTCGGGCTCCTGGACGGCACCCGCGGGATGGAGCTTCTGCGGAAGGAGGCCCAGGCCATGCGACTGCCGGACGGCCAGGTGGACAAGCTGGTCGCCCGGCTCGCGAAGGCGGGGCTGATCGATGACGCGACGGCCGGCGGCCCAGCGGTCGAAGCGTTGAGGAACCGGCCCGGCACCCTGGACCGGCTGCGCCCCGATCTGGCATCGCTCTCGCTGGTCCATCCCGAACCGGGCGCCGGTGCGGCCCGCCTCGCGGCCCGGCGTGCCATACAGGTCCAGGTACGGGGCGCCGGCCGGGTCGGGGCCACGGTGGCGGCGCTGCTCTCGGCCTCCGGGGTGGGCCGGGTCGAGGTGCTCGACGGCGGCTCCGTCCTCCCGGGGGACGTGGCACCAGGTGGTTTCCCGGCCGAGGCTGTCGGGGAGCGGCGGGATACAGCGGCGCGTCAGCTGGTCCGGCGCGTCGCACCCGGCCCGCCACCTCGCGCCTCGGCCGCCGCGCCGGGCGGCGACGGCGGGCCGGGGCTGTCCCTGATCGTCGTGGCACCGCGCGACGGGCTCGATGCCTATGTGCCGGATCCGGCACTCTCAGCGGAGTGGATCACGTCGGGCACCCCTCATCTCTATACGGGTGTGATCGAAGGGACAGGGGTGGTCGGCCCGCTCGTCCTGCCAGGAGGGACGGCGTGCTCGGGCTGTCTGGCGCTGGGGCGCGCCGAGCATGATCCCGGCTGGCCCCGGATGGTCGCGCAGTGGCGCTCAGGCAGGCGCGACGCCGTGCCGGCCTGCGATCTCGGTCTGGCCACAGCGGTGGCGGGGCTGACGGCCGCACACGCCCTGGCATTTCTCGACGGTGAGCTGCCGGCGTCCACGGGCTCACGATGGGAGGCTTCACTGCCGCTGCTCGACTGGCGACCGGCTCGTATCACACCCCACCCCGACTGCGGGTGCGGCGCGGGTGGGCACACTGAAGGGGTGCGCGCCTCGGAGGCCGGGGCCGCGCACGACACAATGGCCGGGTAACCGCCGTACGCTCCACGGCAGTCTGGGATTTGGAGGGGCGCATGTCTGATCTTCCCCGGAAAGCGGTCACACGTACCGCCAAGCTGGCGTCACTCCCACTCGGTTTCGCCGGCCGCGCCACCTGGGGCCTGGGCAAGCGGATCGGCGGCAGATCCGCGGAGATCGTGGCGCGCGAGGTGCAGCAGCGGACGGCGGAACAGCTCTTCAAGGTTCTGGGCGAGCTGAAGGGCGGGGCCATGAAAATGGGGCAGGCCCTGTCGGTCTTCGAGTCGGCCCTGCCCGAGGAGATCGCCGGGCCCTACCGGGCGGCGCTGACCAAGCTCCAGGAATCCGCCCCGCCCATGCCGGTACAGACGGTCCACGGGGTGCTGGAAGCACAGCTGGGCGCTGAGTGGCGCGAGCTGTTCACCGAGTTCGACGACAAGCCGTCGGCTGCCGCGTCCATCGGTCAGGTGCACCGTGCGGTGTGGCACGACGGACGCCGGGTCGCGGTGAAGGTGCAGTATCCGGGGGCCGGTGAGGCGCTGCTGTCGGACCTCACGCAGCTGAGCCGTTTCGCCCGGCTGCTCGGGCCGCTGATCCCCGGCATGGATATCAAGCCGCTCATCGCCGAGCTGCGCGACCGGGTGTCCGAGGAGCTGGACTACGAGCTGGAGGCGGATGCGCAGCGGGAGCACGCCGAGGAGTTCGCCGGGGATCCGGATGTGGTGGTGCCGGATGTGGTGTACCAGAGCGACCAGGTCCTGGTGACCGAGTGGATCGACGGGATCCCGCTGGCCGATGTGATCTCGGACGGTACGGACGAGCAGCGTGACCGGGCCGGGCAGTTGCTCGCGCGGTTCCTCTTCTCGGGCCCGGCCCGCACAGGACTGCTGCACGCCGACCCGCACCCGGGCAACTTCCGGCTGCTGCCGGCTGAGACCGCGGGGGGTGAGATCGACCGGGTTGAGATCGACGGGGCTGAGATCGGTGACGCTGGGATCGCCGGGGCCGAGATCAGAGAGACGGGTGGCGATGAGACCGGCGGCGCCGCTGAGAGCGGTGAGGCCGCTGAGGGATGTGGGGCTGAGGCCAGTGAGGCCGATCCGGGGGACGCTGCGCAGTGGCGGCTGGGGGTGCTCGACTTCGGGACGGTGGACCGGCTGCCGGGTGGGCTTCCCGCCACGATCGGCCACGCCCTGCGGATGACCATCGAGGGCGAGGCGGCCGCTGTCTACGAGATGCTCTGCGAGGAGGGGTTCGTCAAGGAGTCCATCGATCTGGATCCGGATGCGGTGCTGGAGTATCTGGTCCCGATCATCGAGCCGGTGCAGGCCGACGCGTTCACGTTCAGCCGGGGGTGGATGCGCGCGCAGGCGGCCAGGATCGCGGATCCCCGCTCCCCCGCCCACCAGTTGGGCAAGCAGCTCAATCTGCCGCCGTCCTATCTGCTGATCCACCGGGTGACACTGAGCACCATCGGAGTGCTCTGTCAGCTGGGTGCGACCGTGCGGCTCCGGGACGAACTCGAGGACTGGATGCCAGGGTTCCTGCCGGAGGCCGTGGAGGCCGACCTTGCGGAGCATCTCGCCGAACACCTCCCGGAACATGCCGCTGAGCAGGAGCTGCCTCCCGCCCAGGCACACGCCTGACCGGTCACACCCAAGGCCGGGGCACGCCACCCGAACCCGGGGCTCACCTGGGCCCCGGTCCCACCCCGGAGCCAGATCACGCCCCGGCCCCGGTCATGCCTCGAAGCCCGGACCACACCTCGAAGCCCAGGCCTCACCTCGAAGCCCGGACCTCACCTCGAAGCCCAGGCCTCACATCGGAGCCCCGCCCCACCCCAGAGCCAGATCACGCCCCGGCCCCGGTCATGCCTCGAAGTCCGGTTCTCACCTGGGAACCCGGTCTCATCCCGGAGCCCGGTCCCACCCCCCCGAGCCAGGTCACGGTCCGAACCCGGGTCTCACCCCGGAGCCCGGTCATGTCTGGGAGTCCGTCAAGCCGGGGAGCCCGGCCAAACCGGGGAGCCCGTCATGCCTCGGGGGCCGGTCATGTGACCGGCCCCCGCTGTCTTCCGCGCGGTACTGCTCTGTTCCTGCTTCGTTCTACTGCATGACCGCCATGGCGAGCGCGCGGCGGGCCCGCAACGAGACGCGCTCGGCGCGGCGTTGCATACGGCGGGCGGCCACCAGGCGCAGAGCCTGACGTTCGATGTCGGCCTCCCTGCGGCGCTCGTGCATATGAGCACGAGCCATGGCTTCTGGGATGAGTTGCATCTCGCGGGTCCTGTTCTGACGCGACTCGGTCGCGCCGATGGTGGTGACGACTGGTGTTGCGGAGCCGGACGGCTCGCTGGTGGAAGAGGTCATCGGGTCCTGCTTCTGGGGATCGTGCTTGTGGGGGCGGTCAATCGTTCCTGAGCCGGTGAGTTTCATGCCGCGACCGGGTTCTTGCGGGGACGGCCACGCGGCCTCTTGCGGGCCACGACGACGCCCTGGACGAAGAGCTCGCCACCCCAGACGCCCCACGGCTCACGACGCTCCTTGGCGCCGGCGAGGCAAGCCTCGACGAGCGGGCAGGTACGGCAGAGCGACTTGGCGTACTCGACGTCGGCCGGGGTCTCGGCGAAGAAGACCTCCGGGTCGTAGGCACGGCAGGGAACAGGCGCTTCGAGGTTCTCGATGGCGTCGTCGAGAACGGTCAGAGCGGTGAGCGGGAACACGGTGGGATCCTCCGGGGCAACAGGGGGCGAGAGTGTCTGTGAGGGCGGTGCGGACGGGGCGTGCGCTTCGATTTGCACGGTGATTTCATTCCTCGTCTGGTCGTTCCGGTCTGTTTGACCGAAGGTCGTCTGGTGGCCCAGTACAAACAAAAGGGCCGCGGATCCCGGGTGGGGTTCCGCGGCCCTGAAGGCGCCTGCCTGATGCTGAATCAGACTGGATCACTCCAGGGTTCGAGCCCACGGAAGGCCCACATCGTGTGGTGCTGTGCTGCCTGCGTCCCGAACTCGGCACCGACTGCCGCAAACGCATAGGACGGCATCCCCGCGATTGCTACTGCTGCTTCCGGTGCCTTGGTCGGTCGCTCATTACGGTCCCGAATGGGAAGGCTCGCCAGGGAAACAGGGCTGACGGCGGAGACGCCGGACAGACCGGTTCCACGGAGAGAGGAGCCGAGCAGGCAGGTGGCGACGACCGAGCGGTCGGTCATTTTGGTCTTCATCGTGGTTGCCACTGGTCTCGCCTCCTCTCGGCGTCTCGGGGAGCTGGGGCCCGGGGGCCTTGTCCCATTCGTATGTAGGTCAGTACAGCTGTAGATCAAGTACAGCACGGAACCAGGGCTTCAGAGAAGTCGCTGTTCCCGTGGTTAAGAACCTAAGGGGGTTCCCGGGGGCTGCGCAAACTATTTTCTCAACGAGTTTCGGTCAGTCTTCCTGCTCGGCGTCCGCAAGCTCCTGGCCTGCACAGATCTTCAGCACATCGGCTCCGAACCGCGCGATCTTACGAGCGGGGACACCGGCGATGCGTGTCAGCTCGGTCTCGTCGGACGGCACCGCCTCCGCGATGGCCATCAGGGTCTTGTCGGTGAACACACAGAACGCGGGCTGCCCGGTCTCCTTCGCCTGGACCGACCGCCACTCGTGCAGCCGCTCGTACAGCGCCTCGTCCATGTCGGACGGGCACTCCTCGCAGCGCATCAGCTTCATCTCGCCGCCGTCGGTCAGGGTCTTGCCGCAGACGCGGCAGCGCACAGGGCCGCGGTGCTTACGGCGGGCCGCCGCGCCCCGCTCGATCCCGCCCG
>NZ_JAAGLN010000311.1 GCF_010548145.1 Streptomyces sp. SID10853 | reverse complement strand
CCCGCACCCGCCCCCGGTGCGCCGCCGCCATCCGCCCCCGGCTCTGCCCCCGTTCCCGCCTCCTCCACAGCCGCGGTCCGGGTCCCCGCGCCGGACCCGCCGGCCCATGATCCGCACCCCGCCATTCTCTCTGCGGCGCGTGCCGGGCGTCATACCGAGGCGGCCGCCGCTGCCGCCGCCTGGGAGAGCGAGGCGATGCGCTCGTACGGGCCTGGTTCGGCACAGGCCCTGCACTGGCTCGAAGTGCGGGCCGACCTGGCCCACCTCGCCGGGGACGCGGGACGCAGCTGCGAACTGTGGCTGATGGCAGCGGGCGCGCGCCTGCAGAGCGGCCAGCCCGAGGACGACGCCGAGGTCGAGGCCGCGGTGGACCGGGCGCACCACGAGTGGGGCCAGATACCCGACCCGGCACGGGTCCGTACGCTCGCCCCGGATCTGGTCGGGCTGCGCCGCCGGGTGCCCGGACGCCAGCGCGGGGCACTCCAGTTGCTGCAACAACGCCTGGAGCAGCTGGAGATCCGCATCCCCGGCGCGACACAGCAGGCGTAGCGAACCGCCGACGGCGGCCACGTAAGCCAGGCCCAGGCCCAGGCCCAGGCCCAGGCCCAGGCCCAAGCCAGGCCCGGGACGGGCGTGTCCCGCTCCGTCCGAACAACCCCGGTACAAACGGGTATATGGACATTCCGCCTCAGGGCGCCGACCGGATCGTCGGCGCCCTGATCAGTGAGGTAACAAACCAGTCACCGGGATTGATGAAGTCTTTGCCTGTGGCTTGATCTAGTCGTTCTGCTGGTCGGGTGCGGGGTGACGAGGCGTGCATGGCAGGGGTTCTTGTCGCGGGGAGCCCCGGCGCCCGGAGCCCGGGACGGCTGAAAAGCCTGGGTAGGCGAGGCCCGTCGTGTTAACCGTGCGTTGACTGCATGCAGCCGCGTGACTCACGCTCGTCACATAGGTGCTGATTACAACTGATCCGGTCCGGCAGCCGGTTCGCCCGTATATCCGCTGATCAACGCGGGGGCGAGAGGCTCCGGTCGCGGTCGGAAGCAGGAGGAATCACATGTGTGGGATCACCGGCTGGGTCTCTTTCGACCGTGATCTGCGGGCCGAGTCCGAGACATTGGATGCAATGACCGAGACGATGGCCTGCCGGGGCCCGGACGACCGCGGCACCTGGATCAACGGTCCCGCGGGTCTCGGGCACCGGCGGCTGGCCATCATCGACCTCCCCGGCGGACGCCAGCCGATGACCGTCGCAACCGACCAGGGCGACGTGGCCATCGTCTACTCGGGCGAGGCGTACAACTTCACCGAGCTCCGCCGTGAACTGACCGGCCGCGGGCACCGCTTCGTCACCGAATCCGACACGGAGGTCGTGCTGCACGGCTATCTGGAGTGGGGCGAAGGAGTGGCCGAGCGGCTCAACGGCATGTACGCCTTCGCCGTCTGGGACAGCCGCCACCAGAAGCTCGTGATGATCCGTGACCGGATGGGCATCAAGCCCTTCTACTACTACCCGACCGCGGACGGTGTGCTGTTCGGGTCCGAGCCCAAGGCGATACTCGCGAACCCGCTGGCCAGGGCGAAGGTCACTCTCGACGGGCTGCGCGAGCTGTTCGCCTTCGTCAAGACCCCCGGCCACGGGTTCTGGGACGGCATGCACGAGGTGGAGCCGGGCACCGTCGTGACCGTCGACCACGGTGGGCTGCGCCGGCATGTGTACTGGTCGCTGGAGACCAAGCCGCACACCGACGACCAGGAAACCTCGATCGCCAAGGTGCGTACGCTCCTGGACGACATCGTCCGCAGGCAGCTCGTCTCCGACGTGCCGCGCTGCACGCTCCTCTCCGGAGGCCTCGACTCCTCCGCGATGACCGCGATAGCCGCCCGCCAGCTCGCCGAGACCGGCGAGACGGTCCGCAGCTTCGCCGTCGATTTCGTGGGACAGGCCGAGAACTTCGTCGCCGATGAACTGCGCGGTACGCCCGACACCCCGTTCGTCCACGATGTAGCCCGAGCCTCCGGTACCGATCACCGCGACATCGTCCTCGACTCGCACGCACTGGCCGACCCCGACGTGCGCGCCAGGATGATCACTGCCCGTGACATGCCCATGGGCTTCGGCGACATGGACGCCTCCCTGTTCCTGCTCTTCAAGGCCATCCGGGAGCAGTCGACGGTCGCGCTGTCGGGGGAGTCGGCCGACGAAGTCTTCGGCGGATACCTCCAGTTCTTCGACGAGGGGGCCAGGAACGCCGAGATGTTCCCGTGGCTGGTGCGCTTCTCGGAGCACTTCGGGGACGACTCCGACGTACTGCGCTCGGACCTGAGCGCCAAGCTGGACCTGCCCGGTTACATCCGGGACAGCTACCAGGGGGCCGTCGCGGGCATCCAACGGCTCAGCGGCGAGAGCGACTTCGAGTACCGGATGCGCAAGATCTGCTACCTGCACCTCACCCGGTTCGTGCGGGTGCTGCTCGACCGGAAGGACCGGGCGAGCATGGCGGTCGGACTTGAGGTCCGGGTGCCGTTCTGCGACCACCGGCTGGTCGAGTACGTGTACAACACACCCTGGTCGCTGAAGTCCTTCGACGGCAGGGAGAAGAGCCTGCTGCGGGAGGCGACGGCCGATGTGCTGCCGAAGTCGGTCTACGACCGGGTGAAGAGCCCGTACCCCTCCACCCAGGACCCCAAGTACGCCATTGCCCTCCAGGAGCACGCCAAGGACCTGCTGACCAAGCCCTCCCACCCGGTCTTCGACCTGGTCGACGCGGACCGGGTGCGCCGCGCGGCCCAGCGGGACGTCCCGCAGATCACCCAGGCGTCCCGGCGCGGCCTGGAGCGCACGCTCGACCTCGCTCTCTGGCTGGACCTCTACAAGCCGGAGCTGACGTTCTCCTGAGGCGCGCATCCGGTACTTCCGGGGCCGGTGCTCCAGCGGCGCTTGCGAGGCGCCGTTGAACCAGGGCGGGTGGTCGCAGCGCTGCGACCACCCGCCCTGCCGTGTGCCACGACCGCCGTTCTCACCTCGCCGGGCGAGCGCGTGCGGGCGACGATAAAGAAGTCCAGGTCAGTGCGGTGTCGCTGCTGCGCGTTGCGGATTCACCCGGATGGGGTGACTCTGGTGGAAGTCATAGTGTGTCCATCCGATTACTTTCGGTGTCCTCGGGGCTGTCATGTCAGACGAGGTGAGGCCGGTGCACCGCCGCCCACCCTGATGAGGAGACGCAGTCGTGATCACTGAAACACCCCGCGAATACGTACTGGATCTGGAAGCAACACCCGACAGGGTGCCGCAGGTCCGGCGTATCGTCGCAGCGCATCTTCGCCACTGGAGGCTCGAAGAGCTGATCCAGCCGGTCAGTCTGGGCGTGTGCGAACTGCTGACCAATGTCCATCGGCACGCCGGCGAGGACAAACGCTGCACCCTGGAACTGCGCTGGACCGGTCGCCATCTGACCGCGGCCGTACTGGACGCCAGCCCGCGGCTGCCGCAGCTGCGCTGTGCCAGCCCGCTGGTCACCCACGGACGCGGTCTGCCGATGGTCTCCAGCCTCAGCGACAGCTGGGGCACGCACGCCACCGAGGGCGGCAAGGTCGTCTGGTTCACGATCCGCGCCCAGGCCGCCACCGGCAGCCCGCTCGCACCCCGTAATCCCCTCCCGGCCGTCTCGACAGCGGCCCGCAGTCTCGTCGTCGCGGAGCCGTCGGGGCTGCCGCAAGGACGTACCGAGGACGCCCGGTTCGCGGAACTCGTGGACGCGGGCTCCTGACACCACCACGGTCCTGTCGCGCCGTCCGGCGCTGCGGGACGGCACCGGTTCCACCGTGCCCTGCGCCGGCGATCAGGCCGCGCAGGGCACGCGTGGTGTCCGGGACCGTGAACAGTCAGCCGGTCAGCCGGTCAGCCGGTCAGCCGGTCAGCCGGTCAGCCGGGTCAGTCCCGGAGCAGTCCGGCCACCGCACGGCCGAAGAGCAGCCGCCCGGACCACGCGGTGAGGCCGTCGAAAGCCCCGGGGAGCCTCGCGACCCGTAGCTCCTCGCGCCACACGACGCGGCAGCCGCGGCCCTCAGGCCGCACCTCGATCCCG
Organism: Streptomyces sp. SID10853; assembly: GCF_010548145.1. GTDB lineage: Bacteria > Actinomycetota > Actinomycetes > Streptomycetales > Streptomycetaceae > Streptomyces. Next base: position 2,541 of record NZ_JAAGLN010000311.1, on the reverse strand, counting down.
GCCCGGCCCAGCACCACCCGGCCGCGTTTCTCCAGATCGCAGAAGCCCGGACGCCCCGGCAGCGGCGGATCCCAGCGGACGACTTCCATCGGATCGTCGAACCCCGCGGGGCCGACTCCGGTGTGCGCGACGAACACGGTCCCCACCCTGTTCGGCCCCGGGGTCACCACGCTGATGCGGGTCAGCGGGACAAGGGCGGCGTGCAGCTCCCACCGGGTGAGCCGGCGCCAGGCTTCCTCCGGTGGCAGCGCGCTGCAGCGCTCGACGCGGAACTCAGCCATGGGCGCGGACATCCGGACGGCTGCGGGCGGGCTCGGTACGGACCATGTGCGGAAGGGCTCCCTGGTCATCCGTCCGGTGGGACGGTGTCTTCGGGCCGTCGGGGCCGGTCTTCGCTCCGGCCGGCCCGTCCCAGCGTAGGTGTTCGTGCCGAGCACCCGAGGCCCCGGCAGTTCAGCAGAGGACGGCAGTCGACGGAGGACGGCAGGCGGCAGAAGACGGCAGGCGGCAGGCGGCAGGCGGCAGGCGGCAGAGGGCGGTGTGTCTCCACGGGGGGAGACACACCGCCCTCTGCCGGGCCGGGCCGGCCGCGCCCCAGCCGCGTCCGGGACGCGCCGGGCCCGCGGCTTCAGTGCCCGGTGCCCTCCGTGTCCCCACGCTCCTTCGCGGCGTGACCGTCGTCGTACTGGATCTGCTCCTTGCGGACCTCGGCGGAGACTTCCTTCTGCTCGGTGACCTTCTCGGTCTCCATCCGTACCCGCTCGACGGCCACGGCCTCCTTGCTGACCACGGGCTCCTCGGCGTGCAGGATCACCTCCGACTCCGCTTCGCCGATCCGGGCGCGGCCCGCGCTGGTGCGGTCGCCCTCCTTGATGGGCTCCCGTACGACGTGGACCTCTTCGTGACTGACCGGGACCGTGGTCGTCACGTTCTCGGTGACCACCACCTTGCGCAGCCGTGCACGGCCCGAGACATGCTCCTCGGTGCCGACCCGCAGCTGCTCCTCGGAGCGAATCAGCTCCTCGTTCTCGGCCATCGACGCACGCGAACCCACGCCCGCGGGGACGCCCCTGGCGCCTGCGGCGGTGTCAGCGGGGGCATTGGCCCCGCCGTACATGCCGCCCTGTGCGTCACGGCTGCCCGTACCGGCCTGGCCGGTTGTCGTGCGCCGGGTGCCCGCGGTGTCCGCGGCCTCACCGTGCATCGGGCCCGCTGCCTTCTTGTTCGCGGCCCCAGCAGCGCCCGCGGCTCCCGCCGCGCCCGCCGCCTCAGGGGCCCCGGCGGACTGTCCCGGGTGGGTGAGGCCGTAGTGCTGGTACAGCTCCTGCTCCTGGGCGAGATCAAGGTGCTGTTCGGCGTCGAGCCGCGGGGCGTCCTTGACGAGCTCCTTGGCGTGGGGGATGTGCAGGGCGTTCTCCTCACGCCGGGCACCTTCGAGCGGGATGAAGGTTTCCTTGGTGCCGAACAGGCCGGTCTTCACGGTCGCCCACTCGGGGCGGCCACTCTGGTCGTCGAGGTAGACCTGCTCGACGCCGCCGATCTTGTCCCCGGTGATGTCGTAGACCATCAAGCCGGTCAGCTCATCGGGGCTGCGGAAGTCGGCTGCCATCTGTGATCACTCCCTTTTACGTGGTCCGGCAGAGGCTCGGACGGCCACCGCCCGCGGATTGCACGCGTTCTTCCATCGGGTGCTCCTTCCCGCCTCCCGGCAACACGAATGGGCGGCGCCGACTGCCGGAAAGCCCGGACAGGGCGGCGGGCGCGCCCTGATGCCGGGTTCGTGAAGAGAGCCACCCATTACGCCGAACGGGTGAACCTGGAGGGAGCGCCCCGGTCACGTGGACCCCTCACCGCACCGTCCGGTTCCGCCGGTGCCGTTGTGCGGGGCGGTGAATGCGGCGAGCATGGTTCCGGAGGTCGATCTTGCTGAAGACACGCGCCGCCAGGCTGTCCGCTGTGGCTGTGCTGCCCCTGCTGGCGGCCGCTGCGGGAGCCGTCGACGCGCTGGCCTTCATCGCCCTCGGCCATGTCTTCGCCGGGGTGATGACCGGCAATCTGATCCTGCTGGCCATCGGACTCGGCAGTGGCTCACCGGGCGACGCCGTGTATCCGCTGGTCGCGCTCACCGGATTCGGGGTTGCCGTGCTCGTCGCGGGCCGCTTCTGCCGTACCCGACCCGGCGCAGGACGGGACGGGTCCACAGCGGACGACGTATCGGGCGCCGACTGGAGCCGGGGAGTGTTCGGCTGTCTCGCGGTCGAAGTCGCGCTCCTCGCCGCGGTAGGGGTGGCATGGGCGGCCGTCGGAGGCCACCCGGACGGCGACGGGCGCGCCGCGTTGATCGCCGTACTGTCCGTGGCGATGGGCCTCCAGACCGCCGCCATGTTCGCCGCCGGCCCCGCCGGAGCGCCGACGACGTACTTCACCGGGACGCTCAGCTCCCTGCTGACCGATCCCTCGGGCGGACGCCCGGCCGGCAGCAGGCTCGCCGCGCTGCTCGCCGGTGCGGTGGGCGCCGCTGCGATGAGGAGGCGACCACCG
>NZ_JAAGLN010000310.1 GCF_010548145.1 Streptomyces sp. SID10853 | reverse complement strand
TGGCCGCCGACCGAGATGGCGGCGGCGCGGCCCGCGGCGGGCCCGCACTGCTGGAGCGCGTCGGTGAGGGCCAGCCACCACTGCTCGGGGTCGCTCTCGCGGGCGCCGTCGCTGCCGGTGACCGTGTGCGGGGCCTGGCCGTGCGCGACGACATCGCCGGTCGCGGAGTCGACGACCAGCGCCTTGGTCGACTGGGTGGAGGAGTCCACTCCGATGACCAGAGGGCCTTCGGGTGCTGTCATCGGTCTGCTCCGCTCTGAGGGCCGGGCGCCGGGCGGCTTTCCGGCGGCGCCCTGGATACTAATTTGTCAGGCACCATGACGAAACAGGTAGTGGGACGGCGCCTTCCGCCGGAACGGGAGACGCCGTCGTCTGCGGGCTGCCTGGTCACTCGCCGTCGGTCACCGTCGCCAGCGCGGCCGCCGGATCCGGATCGGCGGGCCCGGCGGGGACCCAGCGGCCCCCCTCCTCGCGGTAGGGCCACCAGCGGCCGTCGCGCCCGTACCGCAGCTGGGCTCCCGCACCCACCACGGTCCAGCGGTCGCCCGCCGTATCGAACCGCGGACCGGCCCCACGCTCCCACGCCCGGTCGAGCTGGGCGTGTGCCCGCGCCAGCTCATCCGGGCCCGGCGTCCACCGTTCCTCCAGTACGGACAGCGCCGCGGCGCCGCCGCAGCGCCAGGCCCGGACAGCGAGGTCGAGTTCGGCACGCGTCCGGCCCGAGCCCGCGGCGAGACGCTCCGATATACGCACGTCCGTGGCCGATGCGGCCAGCCGTACGGCGTCCTGCTCCGGCGTCAACCCCGCCTCCAGCGGGCTGTGTTCATGGTCCGTGGCGAGCGCTTCGGCCAGCAGCGCCGCCGCCCTGCGGGCCGCGTCGGCGGCGAGGAACTCCAGTGCGCCGGGGTCCAGACCCGGCGCGGGACCGGCCTCCGTGTCGAGGGAGGGTGGCCGACCCGGTACGTCCGGGAGCGGCGGCGGCGCGGGCAGCGGCGGCAGTGTGCCCACGGCAGCGAACGCCTCGTCGGCCCGTACGCCCCCGGGCTCACGGCCCTCTCCGTGCGCCCCGGCGCTCTCCTGCCCGGCCGCCTGACCCGCGCTGCGCCGCTGCAACTCGTCCAGCAACTCCCGCTCGCCCCGCCCGCGCATCAGCAGCAGCACGAACGGGTCCTCGTCGAGGAGACGGGCCACCTGGTAGCAGAGCGCGGCCGTGTGCGGGCAGTGGTCCCAGGCGTCGCAGGAGCACTCCGGCTCCAGATCACCCGGCCCCGGCAGCAGATCCAGTCCGGCGGCAGCCGCGTCCTCCACCAGATGCGGTGGCATCTCCCGGTCGAGCAGCGCCGCGATGTGACCCGCGCTCTCGACCGCCATGCCGAGGAACCGGTCCCACTCCTGGTCACTCAGCTGCTGCAGCAGGACATCACCCCGGTACCGCGAGGAGTCGGGGTCCTGCACGACGGCGGTGATCCGGCCCGGCCGCACCGACACCGCGCCGACGGCGCCCTGACGGGCGTACCGGCGGCCCTTCTTGAGCTGCTGCCCGTCGAGAGCCGTGTCCTCCAGCGCCTTGAGCCAGGCGCGGCCCCACCAGGTGCCGGCGAAAGCGCGGCCCGCGGCCGGTGCCAGGGCCGCGAAGGTGCGCTCCGGCGTATCGGTACCGCTCATCGTCCACTCCCTCGCAGTTCCACCAGATCCGCCAGTTCGGCGTCGGTCATCCCGGTGAGCGCGGCCTCGCCCGCGCCGAGCACCGCGTCGGCCAGTTCGCGTTTGCGGTCGAGCATCTCGGCGATCCGGTCCTCGATGGTCCCCTCGGCGATCAGCCGGTGCACCTGGACCGGCTGGGTCTGGCCGATGCGGTACGCGCGGTCGGTGGCCTGGGCCTCGACGGCCGGGTTCCACCAGCGGTCGAAGTGCACCACATGTCCGGCCCTGGTGAGGTTGAGGCCGGTGCCGGCGGCCTTCAACGACAGCAGGAAGACCGGCACTTCACCGGCCTGGAACCGGTCCACCATCTCCTGGCGCCGGGCGACCGGCGTCCCGCCGTGCAACAGCAGGGTGGACACTCCGCGGGCCGCCAGATGCTGCTCGATGAGCCGGGCCATCTGCACGTACTGGGTGAAGACGAGCACGCCCGCACCCTCGGCCAGGATCGTGTCGAGCAGTTCGTCCAGCAGCTCCACCTTCCCCGAGCGCCCCTCGATGAGGGGCTGTTCCTCCTTGAGGTACTGCGCGGGGTGGTTGCAGATCTGCTTCAGCGCCGTGAGCAGTCTGACCACGAGACCACGGCGGGTGATCCCGTCGGCGGAGGCGATCTCCGCGAGTGTCTCCCGCACCACGGCCTCGTACAGACCGGTCTGCTCCCTGGTGAGCGCCACCGCACGGTCGGTCTCCGTCTTCGGCGGCAGCTCGGGCGCGATGCCCGGGTCGGACTTGCGCCTGCGCAGCAGGAACGGCGCGACCAGCCGGGAGAGCCGCTCGGCGGCTGCCGGGTCCTTTCCGCCCTCGACAGCCTGGGCGTAGCGCGTCCGGAAGCCGCCCAGCCGGCCCAGCAGCCCGGGTGTGGTCCAGTCGAGGATCGCCCACAGCTCGGACAGGTTGTTCTCCACCGGGGTGCCGGTGAGCGCGACCCGGGCGCGGGTGCTGATGGTCCGCAGCTGCCGTGCGGTGGCGGAGTACGGATTCTTCACGTGCTGTGCCTCGTCGGCGACGACCAGCCCCCACGGGGCTCCGGCCAGCCGCCCGGCGTCCAGCCGCATGGTGCCGTAGGTGGTGAGGACGAACTCCCCGTCGGCCAGGTGCTCCAGGCTCCGCGCCGCCCCGTGGAAGCGGCGTACGGGGGTGCCGGGCGCGAACTTCTCGATCTCGCGCTGCCAGTTGCCCATCAGGGAGGCCGGGCAGACCACCAGGGTGGGGCCCGCCGACTCCTTCTCGCTCTGCCGGTGCAGATGCAGGGCGATGAGAGTGATGGTCTTGCCGAGTCCCATGTCGTCGGCGAGGCAGCCGCCGAGCCCGAGCGAGGTCATCCGGTGCAGCCAGTTCAGCCCGCGCAACTGGTAGTCGCGCAGGGCCGCTTCGAGTCCGGCCGGCTGCCCGATCGTCTGCTGCCCGGTGCCCTCCGGGTCACCGAGGTGGTCGCGCAGGCGCGCCAGCGGGCCGGTCGCGGTGACCTCCACCTGCCGCCCGGCCATCTCCGCGGTGCCGGTGAGCGCCGCTCCCAGCGCCTCGATCCTGGCCATCGCGCGCCCCGGCGCGTCGCGGGTCTCGCGGGCGCGCCGGATCTCCTCCGGGTCGACGAGCACCCACCGGTCGCGGAGCCGCACAGCCGGTCTGCTCGCCTCGGCGAGCTGGTCGATCTCGGCGCGGCTCAGCTGCTGATCGCCCAGCGTGAAGCGCCAGTTGAAGGCCAGCAGGGTGTCGGCCGACAGCACGGACGGCAGGTCCGAAGCGGGCTTCTCGGCCGCATGTGCGGAGCCGGCTGAACCGGCGGCCTCGCTCGCGGCTCCCGGGCCGTCGTCGTCCGCGCCGATGACGGCCCGCGCCGTCAACGTACGGGAGAACTCCCGCGGCCAGTGGACCCGTACCCCTCCGGCGGACAGCGCCCGCGACGCTTCGCCGAGCAGTTCGGCGACCTCATCGTCGGCCAGTTCGACCGCGTCGGGGACGGCGGCCGACAGCAGGGGTGCGAGCGGCGCCCAGGCGCGGGCAGCCCTGCGCAGGGCGAGCAGGGCGTCCAGCCGCGCCCGCGGCCCGAAGCCGGGTGCCGAGCCCGACCAGACGTCCGCGGCGTCAGCGGTGAGGGACGGGTCGCTGACCCCGTGCATCTGCAGGACGGCCCGGAAGGCCGGCCCGTCCGCCGTGTCCGCTGCGGACAGCCCTGACACCTCCACCCGCAGGGAGATGCGGACACCGGCGTCCTGACCTGCCGCTACATCGGCGGCCCAGCTGTGCTGTCCGGGCAGTTCCATGGGTTCGGCGGCGGCGAACGCGGGACCACCCGCAGCGAAGGCCGCGGCGGGCGTCCGCGGCAGGCCGTCCGCCACGGCGTCCAGGAACGCGCGTACCAACTCGCCCTGCGCGGGCAGCTGTACGGGGTCCGCCGCCGGGTCCAGGGGCACGGCGTGCGCGGTGGGCGGCATGGACGCTGCGAGCTCCTGTACGCGTGCCAGGTCGGCGGCGTCGAGCGGTCCTGCCCGCCACGCCTCGTGGCCCGCGGGGCTGATACCCGGCAGCAGCCGCCCGCGGGCGGCGAGTTGGAGAGCGAGCAACGCTGCCGCCCCCCAGAAAGTGACAGCCGCTGACGCGTGTGCGGCGCCCCGGCCACGGCTCAGGACGGGCAGGGCTTCCTGTACGGTCAGCACAGTCGCCTGTACGGAGTGCGGGCGTGTGTCGCCGCCGACGACGAGCAGCTCCTCGATGGAGCCGGGGCTCGTGGGCGGCTCGCTGCCATCGGGGTGCCAGAAGGCGACCCTTCCGGTACGTGCCGGATCCGCAGGCAGAAAGACCGCGGAGCAGCGGGAGAGTCGGGCGATCTCGGAGAGCGTTGCCGTGGGGAGTCCTTGCACAGCGATAGCGCATTCCTCAAATTTGACTACTGTGGGCCGGGATCGCCGAGGGTACCTCATCAGAGGACCGCCGGTGACGCCGTCACTGTGCGGCTCGGCCTGCTGCGGCGCACGGTGGAGGTAGCACCACCTCTCCGGCAGGGGGCTGCCCCCCTGCCCGGGCCGGGTGGTGGCGCCATGGCCCCCCGCAGTCCCGAAACCATACGTTTCATGAGGTCAGCGCATGGGCCAACAGACCGGAGACCGATATGCCACAGACCGCCTCACTGCTCGTGGAACCCGAGCAGAAGACGGGCAGCGACTTTGCCCCCCTCCTGAGGGCGGTGAAGGCACACGGGCTCCTGGAGCGGCGCCCCGGCTGGTACATCCTCAGCGCGAGCACCAACCTGCTGGCTCTCGCCGCGACGATCGCCGGCATGGTCCTGGTCGGTGACTCCTGGTGGACCCTCCTGCTGGCACTCCCGCTGGCCGTCCTCTGGTCGCGCACCGCCTTCTTCGGACACGACGCCGGGCACGCGCAGATATCCGGTGACCGCAGGGTCAGCCGGGCCGTCGGCTTCTTCCACAGCAACCTGCTGCTCGGTATGAGCTACGGCTGGTGGAACGACAAGCACAACCGTCACCACGCCAACCCCAACCACGTCGAAAAGGACCCCGATGTGGGTGTCGGCGTCATGGTCTGGACCCAGAAGCAGGCCGCCGAACGGGAGGGGCTGTCCCGCTGGCTCACCCGCAACCAGGCGCGGCTCTTCTTCCCCCTGCTGCTGCTCGAGGGCATCGCCCTGAAGATCTACGGCTTCCGTACCGTGCTGTCGCGCGAGGAGCACGACGGGTGCCGTCAGCCGGGCCGCGAGCGCACCGTCGAGGGCCTGCTGCTCCTGCTGCACCTGGCCGGATACGCCGCACTCCTGCTGACGGTCATGTCCCCGGGCAAGGCCCTCGTCTTCGCCCTGGTGCATCACGCGCTGTTCGGACTGCACCTCGGAATGACCTTCGCGCCGAACCACAAGGGCATGGAGATGCCCGACTCCGACGGTGAGCGCTGGGGGCATCTGCAGCGCCAGGTGCTGACCTCGCGCAACGTACGCGGCGGAGTGCTCACCGACTGGTTCCTCGGTGGTCTGAACTACCAGATCGAGCACCACCTCTTCCCGAGCATGCCCAGGCCCCACCTGCGGCGCGCCCAGCCGCTGGTGCGCGAGCACTGCGAGTCGCTGGGGATGCCGTACGCCCAGACGTCCCTGATCGACTCGTACCGCCAGGCGCTGGCGCATATGCACGAGGTCGGGGAGCCGCTGCGCGCGTCGTAGCGGAACGGAGCGGAACCGCGGGGCCCGCCCGTGCGTTCCACAGACAGAGAGCGGCATCAGCCGCTGAGGAGGCGTTGATGTCCAAGCCCGCAATGATCGCCGTCGGCGGCGTGGTCGCCGGCATCATCCTGATGATGCTGATCGGATTCCTTCCGGGACTGCTGGTCCTGATCGGTGTGCCCGTCGTGGCGTATCTGCTGCTCGACCCCAGTCAGCGCAGGAGGCTGCGGAGGATCACTCGTAAGGAGATCGGCCGCTGAGCCGGGCCCCCGGCCCGGGCCTCTGACCCGGCCCCCTGCCCCAGGCCCCCGGGCGGGTGTGCACCGCATCCGCGCGGAGGACGGACATGTACGGCCTGCTGTGTCCTGCCACAGAGGCTGATGCGCGGAGCCTGAGGCGGGGGACCGGGTCCGTCAGGCCGGGCGAACCGCCAGTTTCTCCAGGGCCTCCAGCAGTGCGGGCAGGGACGGGCCCCGGCCGATCGGCACCACATCACCCGGCTGGTCGTCGAGGAGTACGAAGGCCATGTCATCGGTCCTGGCGACCAGCGACCAGCCCGGGCCGTCCGCCCGCAGCGTACGGGCGCCGTCCGGCGCGAAGGCCGACCGTATGCGCCCGAGCGGTGGCGGTGCGTCGAGGTAGCCCCGCAGCTCGTCGATGACCCGCCGGGCAGGGCCGGGCCTGCCCGTCCCGGACCCGGCGGGCTCCCGGGGACCGGCGGGTCCGCTGCCCCTGCGAGTCTCTCCGGTCTCCTCGGGTGCTGCCGGTTCGCCGGATTCCTGGGGGGCGACGGGCACGAAGTTCTCGTCGTCACCGATCTGCTCGCGCCACTGCGCCCACT
>NZ_JAAGLN010000030.1 GCF_010548145.1 Streptomyces sp. SID10853 | reverse complement strand
CGCCGCTCCGGCCGGCGCGGCAGCCCCCGCGCAGCCCGCCATCGTCGAGCCGACCCGGCAGCAGCCGCTGCCGCCCAAGCCGCCGCTCGACCTGCTCGCCGAGCTGACCAACAAGCCGGCCGCGCCGGAGACCCCGGTGCGCACCGTCGTCAGGCGGTTCAAGATCTGGACACCGCTGGTCGTCCTGCTGCTGATCATCTTTGCAGTCGTACAGTCCGTGCGGCCGCTGCCCGACCCGAGCCTGACCCTGACCTCCGCGCCGTCGTACTCCTTCGGCGGGTCCAAGGTGACACTCCCCTGGCCGAACGAGGGCCAGGGGAAGATCTCCGTGGCGGGGCTCGGCGCCGTGGACAGTTTCGGGACCGAGAAGCCCGTACCGATCGCGAGCATGGCCAAGTCGATGACGGCCTACCTGATCATGCGGGACCACCCGATGAAGCCCGGCGCGAAGGGCGCGTCGATCCCGGTCGACGCCACGGCCGAGAAGGAGGGCCACTACGACCAGAGCGCCAATGAGTCGACTCTCAACACCATCAAGAAGGGCGACGTCCTCTCCGAGAAGGACGCGCTCAGCGCGATCATGATCCCGTCCGCGAACAACGTCGCGCGGCTGCTCGCCCGCTGGGACGCGGGCTCGGAAGCGGCGTTCGTGAAGAAGATGAACGACACCGCCAAGAAGCTCGGGATGACGCAGACGAAGTACACCGACCCGTCCGGCCTGACCGCCTCCACGGTCAGCACGGCCGACGACCAGGTGAAGCTGGGCCAGGAGCTCGTGAAGATGCCGTCGCTGATGGACATCACGAAGCTCCCGAGCTGGACCGACCCGTCGGGCAAGACCTGGAGCAACTACAACAGGCTGGTCCCCTACAACGGCGCGATCGGCATCAAGACCGGCTCCACCACCAACGCCGGTGCCAGCCTGCTCTTCGCCGCGAAGCAGCAGGTCGGCGGCACGACGCAGTACATCGTCGGAGCGATCCTCTCGCAGCACAAGACGCCGATCATCGACACGGTGAACGCGGTGAGCAAGTCGGCGCTGCTGGCCACCGAATCCGCGCTCACCTCGCGGAACGTGGTGAAGAAGGGGCAGGTCGTCGGGTACGTCGACGACGGGCTCGGCGGGCAGACCCCGGTCGTGGCCACGAAGGACTTCGAGGCGGCGGGCTGGGCCGGTCTGAAGGTCGACATCAAGATCGGCTCCAACAAGACCATCCCGCACTCGGCGAAGGCCGGAACGGTCGTCGGCCGGCTGACCGTCGGCTCGGGACCCGGCAAGGTCACCGCACCGGTCGCCCTCCAGGGAGACCTCGCCAAGCCCGGCTTCGGAGCGAAGCTGACCCGCATCGGCTGAGTATCCGACCGGGTATCCGACCGGGTGTCCGGGGCGTCCGACCGGGCATCCGACCGGGCGTCCGAGTGAGCATCAGGGCTGCCGCCGCCGGCCTCCACGACCGGCGGCGGCAGCCCTTTTCGTACGTGTTAGCGTCGCTGGGCAACTCTGGGCGCGGGGACTGCGTCCTCCTTCGCAGGAGAGCGAGCCTTGGTGACCACTGCAGACCCGACACGTGAAGAAGGCGGAGGAAGCCCCCGCGCCGGGGGCCGCACCGGCCTGCTCTCACGGGGGGACGGGTCGCCGCAGCGGCCTTCCGGCCGGATGCCGTGGGCCTGGCTGACCGCCCACCCCGTCGTCACCGCGACCGCCGTGGCAGCGGCCACCCACATCCTCTGGTTCTTCTTCTTCGCCAACAGCGGCGGCGACCTCGCGGCGCAGGACGCCTGGGCCGAGTTCGTCGGCCGCCACCCGGCATCCGCGTACAACCTCGCCTGGTACGGCGGGATGCACCCCGTCTCGTACAGCGTGGTCTCGCCGTATCTGATGTCCGTGCTCGGTGTCCGTTCGACGATGATGATCGCCGGGACGGTCTCCGCCGCGCTGACCGCGCTGATCCTCGTCCGGCTGCGCGCGGTCCGCAATCCGCTGCTGTGCGCGCTCGCCGCCGACTTCGCGTACCTCTGCAACGCGCTCTCCGGCCGGGTCACGTTCGGCCTCGGCACGATGTTCGCGGTGGGCGCCGTCGCCGCCGTCTTCTGCTGGCCGCACCGCTGGCGCGAGCGCCGCTGGGCGAAGGCGTGGGTCGCCGCACCGCTCGCCGGGATCGCGACCGCGAGCAGCCCGGTGGCCGGGCTCTTCCTGGGCGTGGTGGCAGCGGCGCTCTTCCTCAACAAGCGGCGTCCCGGCGCCTATGCGCTGGGGCTCGCACCGGTCGTCGTGGTCGCGCTGTCCGCCTGGCTGTTCCCGTTCTCCGGCACCCAGCCGATGTCGGTGGGGACGGCTTCGCTCCCCTTCCTGTACGGGGTGCTCGTCCTCTTCCTCGTCCCCAGGGAGTGGCGCACGGTCCGCACCGGCGCGGCGGTCTACGCGCTGGGCGTCATCCTGACCTGGCTGATCGACTCGCAGATCGGCTCGAACGTCTCCCGGCTGCCGATGATCATCGCGGGCGTGGTGCTGCTCGCGGCGCTGCCGTACACCGTGCCGAAGTCGCGCAAGTGGTACGCGCTGGTGATCGCGTTCATCGGGCTCAACGTGTGGATCGGCTTCAAGGGCGTCGACGACGTGGTGCGCACCGCCCCCGCCGCCTCCTGGACCCGGGAACTCGCCCCGCTGGTCAACGAGCTGCAGAAACACGGCGCTGACAAGGGCCGGGTCGAGGTCGTCCCGGCGAGCAGCCACCGGGAGGCGTCCGCGCTCTCCCCGTACGTCAATCTCGCCCGCGGCTGGAACCGCCAGGCGGACATGGAGCGCAACCCGCTCTTCTACGACGACTCGCTCGACTCCGTCAACTACCGGTCCTGGCTCTCCCGCTGGGCGGTCCGGTATGTCGTCCTGCCCACGGGGGCGCCGGACACCGGCGCCGGCCAGGAGGAGAAGCTCGTCCAGGACGGCCTGCCGTATCTGAAGCGGCTCTGGGGCGACCGGAACTGGCAGCTGTTCGCGGTCGACCGGCCGACGCCGATGGCCGACCCGCCGGGCACCGTGGAGCGCGCGGAGGAGGGTGAGCTGACCGTACGGGTGCACAAGCGCGGCCGGGTGCTGATCCGGATCCCGTACTCACCGTGGCTGGGGCTGGTCGACGCCAAGGGCAAGAGCGTCGAACCGCCGCAGGAGACGGAGGCGTCCAAGGGGCGTGCCGAGGGCGAGCCGAAGGTCTTCAGCAATGTCCAGGGCTGTCTGGTGAAGACGGACAAGGACGCGGACGGCGACGAGTGGACGGAGCTGCTCGCCCCGAAGGCGGGTGTCTACCGGCTAGCGTCGCCGTACCGGCTGCCGCGCGGGACCCCGTGCCCGGACGAGCTGAAGGACAGCCTGCCCGCGGGCGGTCCCGGCCAGCATCTGACCCCGGGCAAGCCGGACTCGGGGCACCCCTGACTGACCTTCGGGCCCGGCCCCGAAGGTCAGCCCAGGCCCTCAGATCCGCTTCGCGCTGCGCAGCGTCGCCGCGTAGTAGCCGTTGCCGTCGAGGCGCGAGGTGCCGCCCTTGTCGCCGATGGTCGGGCCGTTCACCTCTTCACGGCTGGAGACGAAGATGAGGTGGCCGTCCGTGTCATGGCCCATGTACATGCCGACGTGGTCGAGCCGCTGCCCGGTCCGCTGGTCGAGCTTGAAGAACACCAGGTCGCCGGGTTGCAGTACATCGATCGAGGTCGGCCGGTCCGCGGGTGTGATGCCCTTGAGCGGGATGACGTCGGCGCCCAGCTTCGAGCGGGCGATGCCGTTCGCGGTGCGGGGCAGGCCGTCGCCCTGGCCGTCCAGCGGCGCGAGCGGGTAGCGCGCGCGGTAGCCGAAGACCGTCCGCATGAAGCCTGAGCAGTCGATCGCCCGGTAACGCGCCTTCTGCGGCTGCCGGGTGACCCCGTTGCGGAAGGTGTACGGAATGCCGAGGTAGTCGAAGAAGTCCGACTGTTCGAGGCGCAGGTCGTTGCCCTCGCTGCCCTCGGGGTTGATCGGCCCGAAGTTCGCGTCACCCGCGTACGGGACCCCCTCGTCGTCCTTCTTGACCGGCGCCCCTTCCACGTACTGGAAGGCGAAGGCGAAGATGTCGTCCTCCTCGCTGCCGTAGTACTTCTTGAACCAGTCCTGGAACCACTGCTGCTTCTCCGCGCCCTTCTTCCACTTCTCGGGCATCAGCCGCACCCAGCTCTCGCTGACCACCCTCGACTTGGTGTTGGCGGGCTCGGCGAAGGTCCGCGAAGGGCCGGTCAGGGTCGCGGTGCGGGCCTTGTCCGTGAAGGTGGCGAGCACCTTGCCGTCGGCGTCGCGCAGGACGGTACGGGCGGGCGAGTTGAGCCGTTCCCAGGTCTTCCCCGCCTTCAGCGAGTCGCCCGCCGTCCGCAGTCCCGGCTTGTCGGTGACGGCCTGGACGGTGGGCGCCTTGGCCTGTTCGTCCTTGCGCAGCTCGACGGTGAAGTACGCGCTGCCCGCGAGCAGCGCGAGGACGGCGGTGGCATGCAGGACCTTGCGGCCACGCTTCGACTGCTTGGTACGCGGAGCGGTCATGGGATCACCTCAGGCAGACGGGAGGGCGCCGAGCAGGATGCCGGCGGTCAGGACGACATAGGCGAGGAGCGAGACGGAGCCGGTGGCCAGCAGCGTCGCCCCCTTGGGCTGGCGGACCAGCTGGTAGGCGATGAGGCCGGGCACGATGAAGCCGAGTGTCTGGTTGGCGTACATCAGCGGGAACTCCACCTGGAGCACGATCATCACCGTCGCCTGGAGGATCACCCCGGTCAGCACCACGGCTGAGAACAGCCGCTTGCCGTAGAGGATGACGACCTTCTGGAGCAGCAGCACCGAGACGTACGTGAGGACGGTGACGCCGACGACCATCGCGGCGCGCTGCAGATCCTCCACGAGGGTCAGCGCGAGCCAGCCGGGCGTGATCATGCCGCCGGGCGAGAGGTTGGTCGTCAGATAGCAGACCAGGGAGAACATCAGGCCGAGCGCGATACCGATGGCGGCGATCTCGGGCGTCAGGACGGTGGGGATCAACGGGGGTCTCCTGCGCTGTTCTGCCGGCTCTGCTGGTACGGGTCGTGCGAGTCATGCGGGGCGTGCGAGTCATGTACGTCGTGCGGGTCGTGTGCGTCGTGCGGGTCGTGCGGGTCGTGAGCGTCGAGAGGCTCGTGCGGGGCGTGCGGCGGGTTGGCCTGGTCCGGATAGACGGCGGGCTCGAACATGCCGCGCGGCCGGGGCTGTTGCTCGGCCTGCTCGTACGACTGGTGGTGCGGCTGGTAGCGGCTCTCGTACGCCTCCGGGTAGGCGGCGTACGGATCGAGATGCGGCCGGTACTGCTGGAGCCCCAGCGTCTCGTCGTGCCTCGGGTGGTGCGGGTGCTGCGGACCGCGCTCCTCAGGTACGGCGGGCTCCGCGTCCGGGGTCTCGTCCGGCGGGAGCTCGGCGAGGTGCTCCAGGAGCAGTTCGCCCTGGCCGTGGATGTTGCCGATGGCGATGAGCGAGGAGTCGGGGCCGAGCTGCCCGAGCAGCGCGCCCATGAACTCGTCCGGGTCGCGCCGGTCGCCGCCGAGGTCGACCGCGCGGTCGCGCCACTCGGCGGGTATCGCGTCGATGGCGCTCTTCGCGGGGTGCCCGATGACGAAGACCTTCTCCGGCCGGAGATCGGGGATGATCTCGCCCATCTGGCCGTTGCGCTCGACCCGGTCGGGCCGGCAGTTGATCACGACGTGCAGCGGGCGGTGCACGGCGCCCAGGTCGAGCAGCTGGTTGACGTTCATCAGCGTCGACTCGGGGTCGTTGGCCGCGAAGACATTGGCGAACCTGAGCTTCTTGCCGTCGGGCGTCAGATACCGCTCGACGGACAGGACACCCGGGTCCGGCGGGGCGTCGTACATCCCCTTGAGCGCCGTCTCCCGCTCCACACCGAGGAGTTCGGCGACCTTCAGCGCGATGGCGACGTTCTCCTTGAACGTGAACCAGCTGAATCCGCGCAGCTCCTCGTCGCTGACCGTATCCGGGTCGGCGTAGACCAGCTCGCAGTTCCGGGCGTCGGCCTCCTCCTGGAGGATCGCGAACCGGTCGACCTCGGCGGTGACACAAATCCCGTCCTCGGGCATCGAGCGGCAGAGCGAGCGCGCCACGTCGTCCAGGGTCGGGCCCATCTCGGCCAGATGGTCCTCGCGTACGTTGCAGAGCACGCCGATCGTGGAGCGGATCAGCTTGGACTGGTTGATCTCCTGGAGCGCGGGCATCACCGCCATGCACTCGATCACCAGCGCCTGCGGTTCGTAGGAGGCGGCGCGGCGCACGATGCCGATCTGCTCGACCACATTGGCCAGGCCGAACTTCCGGTACACCGGCTCCTCGGTGGCGTCGGGGTGGATGAACCTGGCGGCGGTACCGGTGGTCTTCGCGACGGTCACCAGATCCCCGCCGCGCAGCGCGCCCGCGCAGAGCCGGGTGATGGAGGACTTGCCGCGGATGCCGTTCACCAGGACCCGGGACGGAATCCGCTCCAGGTTGATGAAGTGGCGGCGCTGCTCGACGATCCCCGCGACCAGCAGGATCGCGCAGCAGACCACCAGCACGGTGTAGAGGAACAGCACGTCCGGTCAGGTCCTTTCGGCGTGGGGTGCGGTGGTGGTCTGTGCGTGGGGCGCGGCCGCGGCGGGCGCGGTGTCGCGTTTGGACTGCGCCGGGAGCTGCTGGCGTACGAGCTCCAGGGAACGGGTGACGGCGCCGACCTCGTCGTGGTGGCGGGGGTACAGGACGGTGCGCCGGTCCCCGTCCGCGAGCGCCTCTGCCTGGTCGGCGAGTGCCCGCAGCGGGCGTACGACGACGATGTGCAGCCAGCCGAGGCAGGCGGCGACGGCAGCCATCCCGAGCAGCCCGCCGAGCACCGTGAGGTTCTGTCTGCGGTACTCGGGGATGGCCAGGGAACGGGCGGGCTGCTGGCTGACCACGGTCCAGCCGAGGGTCTTCGCCGCTCCGCCGCCGGCGAAGGGCGCGGCCGCCGCGATCTGCACCGAGCCGCCGTCGCGGTAGAGGATGCCGCTGGGGTGCGCGCTCGTACCGGTCTTCTGGTTGGTGCCGGTGACGAGGGCCCTGAGGCGTTCGCCCGGCAGCCGGTGGAAGGCCCGGTAGCCGGTGTTGCCCGCGATGACCCGTTGGTCGGAGTCGACCACCCGGACCTCACCGAGTCCGGGCCGCTTGAGCAGCGCGTTCAGGAACTCGATGTGGAACTCGCCGATGACCGTGGAGCCGCTGCGGCTGGGAATCCCGGCGTATCCGACGATGAGCGGCTTCTTGCCGGAGTGGTTGAGCACCCGGATGAGATGGCCCGCCTTGGCGCGGCTCACCGGCTGGTGCGGGGTGTCGCCGGCGTGCGCGACGATCTTCCCCGAGGCGTCGACGACGTACAGCGACTGGTAGCGGTCGTGCTCCAGGCGGGTGCGCTCCAGGACGGTGTGCATATCGGCGGGCGAGGTGTCGCTGCCGATCAGCGTGGCCACCGAAAGGAGGTCGGCCTGGCCCTCGTTGAGTGCGCGGCGCACCCGGTCGGTGAGGGTGTCGGTGCGCTCGCGCTGGTCGTTGACGAGCTGCTGCGGTACGACGGCGGTGTCATCGGCGCGGTTGAGGAGCAGCAGCATCGGCGCGCACCAGACGAGCAGCAGCGCGCCGCAGATCAGGAGGAGACCGCGGCTGCCGAATCCGCCGATGCGCGCGAACCTGCGGGGCCGCGGGGGAGCGGTCGCGTCGGCCGGTTCGCCGAGCAGCTGGCGGCGCAGCCGCTCCAGTGCGCGGCCGATCCTGGCCGCCTCGCCGTACGAGGGGGAGCTGACCGGGCGGGTCAGGTCGCCGCGGGTCAGCCTGCGGCTCTCCAGGAAGAGCCGGATCAGGGGCCGCTGGACGGTGCCGAGCAGCAGCGCGACGGCGAGGGCCCCGATGACGACCAGGGCGCCGGCCGCGGTCAGGCCGAAGAGCGGGCCTGCGACCGCGGTGGGGTTCTCGGACACCGGGACCATGGCGACGACGCTGAGGCCGAGACCGGTGGCGATGGTCGGCTCGCCTGGCTGGGGCCCGGCGAGCGAGGCGTATCCGGCGACGCTGCGGTCGCCCGTGTGGACATCGCCCACCAGGCTTCCGCTGACACCGGGGAAGCCACCGGAGCCGGGCTCCCTGGCCGAGATGGGGTTACGGCGGACCTTGACGGCCGCCGTCCTGGCGAAGCTCCTGAGCTGTTTGTCGGCGCGTTTGGCGTCGGCGCGCTGGGTGGCGGTCCGCACCTGCTCGGGCTCGGGGATGCCGTCGCTGGAGAGGATCTCCGCCGCGGTGTCGATGACGGCGATGGAGCGGAACTGGCCCAGGCTGATGCCGGGGAAGCGCAGATTGCTGGAGGCGACCAGGAGTTGCTGCGGGGCACCGGGCCAGGACAGCACGGCGAAGGAGAGCAGCCGGGTCTCGCCGTTGGCGAGCCGGACCATGCGGGGGCTGAGGCCGTCCTTGGCGCTGAGCTTGGCCGTGTCGACGGCGGTGAGGGGGACGTTCTCACCGCGGGCGGCCAGCAGTTTGCCGGACGAGATCTGGACGACGGCGGTGCCCGTCCACTTCTGGTAGACGCTGCTGACCTTGTCGAGTACGGCGTCGGGCGACGCGGGCGCCCCGGCGTTGAAGAGGCTCGCGGTCCTGGCCAGGTCGGTGAAGCTCTCGTCGATCGAGGCGCGCAGCGCGATGGCGCCGTCCTCGGCGAACTGCTGCTGCGAGGTCAGCACCGCCTCGGGGACCGGGTCCTGCACCGTACGCCCGAGGTTGAGTGCCGTGATCCCGGCCAGGGAGAGCAGCAGGACCGAGAGGACCGCGATGGGCGGTCGTATGCCACCCAGCAGCGACATGTCGGCCCGGCGGCGGACCTTGTGTCGCCGCTTCGCAGGCGTGGCGGCCATGAGCATTCCCTTTCCTGGGACTTCGGTGAGCGGAACAGCGTGTGGGCGGGGCAGGAGGCGAGCGCGACGGAGCTTGATCGTCGGAACGGCGTCGCGAACATGCATGACACGTTCGAATTGGGAACGGTTGTAAGGAAAATGTCAGGTGTGACTCAGGCCACGTGGCCGGTTCGCGCCGTCGGCCGCGCGCCCGACGTGGTGGTCGGCTCGCAGTCGTACGGAGGCAGCTCCCCGGTCACCGGGTCGCTTCCCGTACGCCCCCGCGCGTTCACCGGGCGACCACTGCCGTCGGGCCCCCGCCGCAGGTCAGCCGGGCAGGCTCTCCAGCGGCTCCAGCCCGTCCTGCGCGGCCCCGCGGTTGAGCATCGTGCCCTCGGTGCGCTCGAACGCCAGCTGGTAGCGGGCCTTCTCCTCGGCGGTCAGCTTCCCGCCGTCGCGCAGGGCCGCCGCCACATCGATGAGCCGGTGGTCCCGCACCGCGTCGGCGGCCGGCGGGTTCGCCGCGTCGGACGCCGGCGGGATGGAGACGAGCGTCGGCACGTACCGGGCCCGGACCTCCCAGCTGCCGCCCCGCTTCTGGAAGTCGAACCAGCCGATGATGCCTTCCTCGGTCAGCCCGGACGGCACCTCGTGCCGGGCGACCTGGTTCCCGAGCCCGTACGCGATCCAGGTGCCGTCGACCTTCTCCATCGGCTGGACGACATGGGCGTGATGCCCGATGACCAGGTTGATCCCGGTCTCCCGGGCGATCCGGCGGGCAAGGGCGATCTGCCCCGAACTCGGCTCGGGGTGGTGCTCGCGGCCCCAGTGGATGCTGAGGATGACCACGTCGGCACCGGCCTCGCGGGCCCGCTGCTCGGCCTTCTTGATCCGGTCGAAGGCCGTCCGGTTGGCCAGCCAGGGCTTGTCCGCGGGGACCTCGCGCCCGTTGAACCCGAAGGCGTACGAGATCTGCGCGACCTTGACGCCCTTCACGTCCATGATCAGCGGCTTGTCGGCCTCAGCGCTGCTGCGCGCCGAACCGGTGTGCTTCAGCCCGGCCTTGTCGAGCGCGTCGAGCGTGCGCTTCACGCCGGCCGCGCCGTGGTCGAGGGTGTGGTTCGATGCGGTGGAGCAGGTGTCGTACCCGATCTTCTTGACCGCGGTGGTGATCTGCGGGGGCACCAGGAAGTCGGGGAAGCTGCGGAACGGGCCGTTCGGCTTGCCCACCACCGGCTCGAAGTGGCAGATCGCCAGGTCCGCCCGGGAGATGACCGGCTGCACCCCGGCCATCAGCCGGTAGAAGTCGAGCCCCTGCTTGCCTTCGGCCTTGGCGTCCTTGCGGGCCTGGTCGATGAGCGGCGTGTGGATGAGGATGTCGCCGGCCGCGGCCACCGTGAACGACGGGCCGTCGCCCTTGGCCGATCTCCCCTCGCCGGACGTGCCCGACGCGTCCGGACCGCCGCCGTTCAGGAGCGAACACCCCACAGCGGCCAGCGCGAGGAGAGCGGTCGCTACGGCGCGAGATGTGAAGGGAACATAAGTGCGTCGGGTCACCCGTGTATTTTTACTCGAATATGACGACTCCTTGGGCCGGTAAGACAGTGATCTTGGCGATATCGCTGGTCACGGCAGTGGTGGTGGCGGCTGTGGTTCTCATCACGTCAAGTGGAGGGAACGACTCCGCAAAACCCAGGCCGCCGCGTGCCCAGCCGCGCGAGCGTGTCGACCTCGCCGCGCGGATCGACGACTTCACCCGGCAGACGATCCGCCGCAGCGCCTTCCGCCCGCCCTCCGCCCTGGAGCGCCGTACGGTCGCCGACGGCGTCGGCCTGTATCTGGACGGCCGCCGCGCCGAGGCCGGAAAGCGCCTGGCCGAGGTCGACTTCGGCGTCACCACCTACACCGACACGGCCACCGGCCGCCCCTTCGCCGAGATCGCGGACCGGGCCAGGGAGGTCACCCGGGGGTGGGGGCGGGTGTACGTGGACCTGCCGCAGGACCGGCCGGCCGGGACCCCGGGCGACCTGGCGCGGCCGGCGGCGACGTGGTCCGCGCAGATCCCGCACCCGGTCGCCGACGCCGACAGCGAGAAGCTGGGAGTGGGGGCGTGGCGCGCCACCCCCGGCGGGGTGCTGGTCATGGCGGGCGCCAACCGCAGGGCGGGCGAGAACGGCGCCGCGGACGTGGCCCACCGCCGCGACACCGTCTTCCACGCGGTCTGCGCCGAACTGATCGCCCACCGCCTGCCGGGCATCCAGCTGCACGGCTTCGCCAACTCCACCGAGCCCGACTACGACGTGATCGTCTCCACCGGCCGGGGGGACCACGGCCGCGCCTGGGGCGAAGGACTGGCGGCAGCGCTGTCCCGCCAGGACTTCGACGTCTGCCGCGTCTGGGTGCGCCGCTGCTCGCTCGAAGGCCGCACGAACGTCCAGGGCCGGGCCGCGGACGACGATGAACTCCCCTTTCTGCATGTGGAGTTCAGCCGCCGGATACGGGAGTCGCCGGAGCGGATCGCCCGCGCGGTGGAGGCGATCAAGGAGGCGGCGGGACTCGCGGGCGGGGACGGCGGCTCCGGGCCGAGCACCCATGCGTCCCTGAGCCCGGCGCGTCTCTGAGCGGTACAGCGGTACAGCGGCACAGCACAGCGGCACAGCAACACGGCGATACAGAGCCACCAGGAACCGGACTTCCGCTGTCCGCCCGCGCCAGGGGTGGCAGAAGTGGCAGGATCCCCGTATGTGAGCAACGACCGCAGCGCGTTCACAGCCATCGCCAGGACCGCGGCCCCGCTCTACGCGACCACCCTTGCCGCGTCGGCGGGTTCGCTCGTCGACACCGTGTTGCTGGGGCGGCACGCGACTGCATCGCTGGCGGCTTTCGCCGTGGCCGTCGCGGTCTTCGCGCCCGCCACCGCGACCGTGGCCGGTGCGCTGCGCGGGGTGATGCCGTTCATCACCCCCCACCGCGAGTCCCCGGACGAACTGCTGCCCCTCGTACGGAGCGGAATGTGGCTGGCGTTCGCGGTGGGCGGGGTGTGTGCGGCGGTGGTCGCCGCGGTGCCGTACATCGGTGGGCTCTGGGGTGTGCAGCCCGCCGTACTCCACCAACTGGGGCTGCTGCCCTGGCTGCTGGCGGGCAGCGTGCTGCTGATCGCCGTCGGCGGATCGGCGACAGCGGTCCTGGTCGCGCTGGGCCACTCCGCCCAGGTGATGCGTTCCGGTCTCATCGGCACCGCCGTATCCGTCACCCTGTCCGTCCTGCTGGTCGGCGGCCCCGGCCCGCTCCCGAGCCGGGGGCTGACCGGTGCGGGCGTGGCCATGCTCGCCTCCAGCCTGATCAGCGCCGGGCTGAACCAACTCGCCCTGCGCAGAAGGACGGTGCTGACGGGACGGCCGCTGTGGCCCGGACACCCCGAACCGCGCCGGGTGCTGCGGCTGGCAGCGGTGGGCATCCCGCTCGGTGGCACGGTCCTGGTGAAGTTCTCGGTACTGGGCGTCCTGACGTTCGCCGCGGCGCGGATCAGTACGGACGCGGCGGCCGTGCACGGGGTCGGGGAGTCGCTGGTGAACGTCATCTTCACCGCGGCGGTCGCGGTGGGCCAGTCCACGGTCCCGCTGATCGCCGAGCACGCGGCCCGGGGCGACGTGCGGAGGATCCGCCGCAGTGTGGGGGCGGGCGTCCGGGTGGCGCTGAGCGCGGTCACGGTGCTCGGGGCGGCGCTGCTGGCCCTGCGTACCCCGGTGGTCGGCCTGTTCACCACGGACGCCGCGCTCGGCCACCAGGTGGTACGGCTGCTGCCGCTGGTCCTCGCGGTGGTGGTCGCGGACGCGCTGCAGGCGGTGGCGGGCTTCGCCCTGGTCGGCCTCAGGCGGACGGGCCCGAGCCTGGTGTCGACGGTGGTGTGGTTCGGGGTGCTCGCCGCGCTGGCGGTCCCGGTCGCCGACACCTACGGCCTGGCGGGCCTGTGGGCAGCGCTGGCCTGCGCGAACCTGCTGCAGGCCGGCACGAAGACGTACTCGTTCCTGCGGCACAGCGCACGCCTGAGCCTGAGCGGCCGAGGGCCCTCCGTCCCCCGTACGGGTGGCAGCAGCGAGTCCACAGGACGCACGACGGCGCAGGGGCAAGGCTGAGGGGATGGCCGAGGAGAGACCCCCATGGTGCTGAGACCGCCGCAATGCCCCCACTGCCGCGAACCGCGCCCCCTGTGGAAGGACACCAGCACGACTGCCCCGAAACTGCCGGACCGCTGGCGCTGGTACTGCACGGGCTGCAGACAGGTGTGGGAGCCAACCGACGACCACCGGCTGAGGTACCGGGGGACGCCCGCGGCTCCGGGCATCCCGGTACGGGCCGGGTAACGGCAACTGACCGGCAACTGATCGGCTACTGACCGGCAACTGACGGACCGCTGACCGCCAACTGCCCGTACGGGGAGTGGAAGTGTCCGGCACGAACAGTCCGGCAGCCGGTAGCTGGGTGCGCCCGGGTGCCCGGGTGGCCGTGGACCTCGGCTGCGTCCTGGTCAGCGGTGCGTGGCGGACGCCGCCGCGTGCGCCTCGGCCCGCAGGACTTCGGTGTCGGGCTGTTCGCTCGCCCAGGCGACATGGCCGTCCGGGCGGATGAGCGCGGCACGCACGGTGGACCAGGCGGGGCGCGGGTCGGGCCGGTGCGCTGTGTGCGTGATGACGTGGGGGGCGGAGGGTGGTTCCGGGGTGCCGGTGAAGTGCAGCAGGACGTGGCGGCCGGTCCTGAGCAGTGTGAAGAGGTCTGTGCTGTCGGCGAGTTCGAGATTGGGTGCGCGGTGGCCGGTCAGGGGATGGTGGTGTGCGGGGGCCGGGTAGGTGACGGCCAGCGCGGAGAGCCGTTCGGCCAGGCTCCGGGAGAACTCGGGCACGTTGGCGATGAGTTGGCTCAGCAGCGTGCGCAGGTCCTGGCCCTCCGCCGAGTAGGCGTTCATCAGTGCCGTCTGGGCGCGGGTGCTGAGCAGCAGGTCGGCGCCGACCGGGTGGCGTTCGGTGTGGTAGCTGTCCAGCAGTCCGGCGGGGGCGGTGCCTGCCACCGCGGCGGCCAGTTTCCAGCCGAGGTTCGTGGCGTCCTGGATGCCGACGTTGAGGCCCACGCCGCCGGCCGGGTAGTGCATGTGCGCCGCGTCGCCCGCGAGGAGGACGCGGCCCCTGTGGTACTCCGCGGCCTGGCGGGTGGCGTTGCCGAACCGGGAGAGCCAGCTCGGGTCGCGCATGCCGAAGTCGGTACCGGCGATCCGGGTCACCTTGGCGCGCAGCACGTCCAGGGTGAGTTCGCCGGGGTGGCCGGTACCAGTACTGTCCGGGTCACCGCCGACGATCCGGTGGATGCCGCCCGGCATCGGGACCACCATCACGCCGCCTGCCGGGCCTGACACGGCGGACACCGCTCCCTGCGGCGGGTCGTCCAGGACGACGTCGCCCAGGAAGCCCCAGGTGGTGGCGTCGTTGCCGGGGAAGTCGATGCCCGCCGCCTCGCGTACGGTGCTTCGGGTGCCGTCGCAGCCGACGAGGTAGGCGGCACGCAGTGGGTACGGGCCGTCGGGGCCGGTTGCCTCGACGTTCACCCCGTCCTCGTCCTGGGTGAGTCCGGTCACCCGGTGCCCGCGCCGGATCCTGGTTCCGGCCGCGATCGCGTGCTCCTCCAGCAGTTCCTCGGTGCGGGCCTGCGGCAGGGCGAGCGTGAAGGGGTAGGGCGTGTCGAGGGCCCCGAAGTCCATCCGCTCGTCGAGCCCGCCGAAGTGGCCGCTGGGGATGCGCCGCCCCTCCGCGAGGAACGGCTCCCCTACGCCCCGGGCGGCCAGGACCTCCAGGGTGCGCGGGTGGATGGTGAGGGCCTTGGAGTGGGGATCCCGCTCGCGGCGGGTTTCCAGGACCGTGACGGATGCCCCGCCCAGCCGCAGTTCGGCCGCCAGCCACAGCCCGGTGGGGCCGCCTCCTGCGATGACTACGTGCTCGTGCTCCATGGCTGCTCCTCAAGAATGCCCCGGTCACCGACCAGGTGTCTTGGTCGGTGACCAAGACGCGGTGCGCCAAGTAGACTAGGTCGGTGACCAAGAAGCAAGCGGAGGATCTCGCCCCGACCCGGCTCGACCCCGGAACGGTGGTGCGGACGGCCCTGGAACTGCTGGACGAGAAGGGCGCTGACGGGCTCTCGATCCGCGGCATCGCGGACCGGCTCGGCGTCCGGATGAACACAGTGCTCTGGCACGCGAAGAGCAAGGCGCGACTGCTGGAGTTGATGGCGGACGCGATCGTGGCCGGGGCGCCGGTGGACGGGCTGCCCGAGCCCTGGGAACCACGGGTCCGCGAACTGTTCCACCGCTATCGCCGCGCCCTGCTGGCCCACCGGGACGGGGCCAGGATCGTGGCCGGCACGTACGCCGCCGAACCCGCCACACTCCGCTTCGCCGACCTGATGACCGAGGCGCTGCTGGCCGGCGGGCTGGCGGAACGCGAAGCGGTCTGGACCGGCTGGAGTCTTGTCTACTTCACCCTGGGGCTGGCCCAGGAGGAACAGGCGCTTCCTGACGCGATGGGCCCGGCGTTCGCACGACGGCTGGACTCGGGCGAATACCCCTCACTGTCCCGGGCCGCCGCGTACTTCGCCGACACCTCCTTCAGCGACGCCTCCTTCGACGAGCGCTTCGACTACGGACTCTCCCGCATCCTGGGGGCGTGAATCGGAGCGGTACCTGGACGGCGGTGCTCCCCTCCCGGGGGCAGGGCGCTGTTCTCCCTGATCACGCAAACAGCCCCGGACGAGGAGTCCGGGGCTGAGTGGGAGTCATCTCTGGGGGTGAATCCCAGGTCAGAGCGCCACTGTGTTGTGCCCCCGGCAGGATTCGAACCTGCGACACCCGCTTTAGGAGAGCGGTGCTCTATCCCCTGAGCTACGAAGGCGGGGCTTGTAGACGCACAACAGCGTACCGGATCTCTATGCGGTGACGCCCGGCCCCTCAGACAGGTCATCCGGCAGGTTTCCGGGCGCCTCATCGGACAGGTCTCCGGGTACCTCATCGGACAGGTTCACGGCCTGCTCCCCGGAGGTTCGGCGGACAGGTCCCGGCCGCGGGTTTCCGCCGTGCGCCAGATGGCGAGTGCGGTGATCAGCCCGCAGGCCATGGCCAGTGTGGCGAGCGGGGTGCTGGAGATGTCGCCAGAAGCCGACAGGCGGCTGCTCGCGTAGAGCGGGACGAAGCCGCCGCCGATCAGTGCGGCCAGCTGGTAGCCCATCGACGCTCCCGTGTAGCGCACCCGGGTGCCGAACATCTCCGACAGCAGGGGGCCCAGCGGGGCGTACATCGCGTTCTGGACCACCTGCCCCAGCACCATGCCGAGAATCAGCAGAGGTACGGACCCCGTGTTGATCAGGGCGTAGATCGGGAAGGCGAGCAGCACGATCCCCGCCGCGCCTCCCAGCGACACCGCCCGGCGGCCGAGGCGGTCCGAGAGTGCGGAGAAGCCCGGTATGGCCACCAGGCCGGTGAGTGACGTGGCCGTGAGGCCGGTCATCACGTCGGACGTCTCGTACCCGACGGCCTTGGCGTAGGTGAGCATGAAGGTGCCGATCAGGGCGGTCAGCGCGAAGGGGCCGATGCCGACCGCGCACGCCAGGACCAGGACACGCGGCGCGCGCAGCACCTGGGCCAGCGGGATACGAGGTGGCTCCGCCCCCGCCCGCTCCTCCCGGGCCCGCGCCGCCTGCTGGAACAGCGGGCTCTCCGTGATGCTGATGCGCACATACAGGCCGACGCCCAGCAACACCCCGCTGAACAGGAACGGGATGCGCCAGCCCCATGCCTCGAACCGGTCCTGGGGAAGAAGCGTGATCGCGGTGACCGCGAGGCTGGACAGCAGGAAGCCGATCGGTGACCCCATCTGCATCACGCCGTTCCACAGGCCGCGGCGCCGTGCGTCGGCGTGTTCGACGACCATCAGCGTGGCGCCGCCCCATTCACCTCCGATGGCGACGCCCTGGACGATGCGGAAGAGGATCAGCAGTACGGGGGCCGCGACGCCGATGGTCGCGTACGTGGGCAGCAGCCCGATCAGACAGCTCGCCGCGCCCATGAGGACCATCGTCACGATGAGTACGGTCTTGCGTCCGAGCCGGTCGCCGAAGTGGCCGAAGACCGCGCCGCCTACGGGCCGTGCGACGTAGCCGGCGGCCAGCGTCCCGAACGCGGCGATCGTGCCGACCGTGGGATTCGACTCCGGGAAGAACAAGGGGCCGAAGACCAGGGCGGTCATCGTGCCGTACAGCAGGAAGTCGTAGTACTCGATGACCGTGCCGAGCAGGCTGGACAGCGCAACCTTGCGCAGCAGCGCGGGAGTGGGATCCGGTGCCGTGGGTGGTGGGTTCTCGGGGTTCCCAGGGGTCCCGGATCCTTTCCCGGGTCCTCCCGGTCTCTCCGGGCTCGGCGGGGACGACGCGGAGGGTGCAGCGGGCATGACTGACTCCCTTGAGCGTGCGGAATGCGGAATACGGACTGTGGACTCCGGAATGCGGAAATCGGCAGGCGGAATGCGGCATGCGGCATGCGGCATGCGGCATGGTGAGCGTTGCTGTTACTCAGTTGCTGCTGGTGGGCGATGAGGAGGCGCGACCTTCCTCGGCCCCCTCTCAGCCCTCGACCCCGGGCCTCAGCCCCCGGCCTCAGCCCCCCCCCGGGGCCCCAGCCCTCAGCCCTTGCTGTCGAGGCCGAACGCCTGGCGTGCGATGAGTCCGCGCATCATTTCCGACGTTCCGCCGCCGACCGTCTCCAAAATCGCCTGTCGCCACATGAACTCGATGTCGCTGTCCTTGGCCAGCGCCTCGCTCGACCCGAACTCCATGGCCGAACGCGCGATTTCCTGGGCGAGCCGGGTGCCGGCCAGTTTGTGGTACGCCGCCGGGACCGCCGACGGCTGGCCGCTGATGATCTCGCCCAGCAGCGCCAGGGCCAGCGCCTCCACCTCGGCGACCCGCACGGCGAGTTCGGACAGTCGGCGGCGGACGACGGGATCGTGGCTCAGGCCCGTCTTCTCCAGCCAGGAGACGAGGTCCTGGAGGTCCCGTCGCAGCCGCTTCGGCGGGAACTGGACGTGCCGTTCCACCGCGAGCGCGGACGCGACCACCTGCCACCCGGCGTTCTCGTCGCCGACGCGGTTCCCGGCCGGGACCCGCACCCCGTCGAACCGGACCTCGTTCAGGCGCCCGCCGTCATGCGTCGGGATCGGGGAGACCGAGACACCGGGGTGGTCCAGCGGCACGATCAGGACGCTGAGCCCGCGCGACCTGCTGTCCTGGGCGCCGGTCCGGCAGAGCAGCCAGATGCAGTCGGCCCAGTGGGCGTTGGACGTCCAGCACTTGGCGCCGTCGATCACGTACTCGTCGCCGGCCCGCGTCGCCCGGGTCCGTACCGCCGCCAGATCCGAGCCGGCATCCGGCTCCGAGTAGCCGAGCGCGAAGTTGAGCTGCCCGAGCCGGAGCCCGGGAAGGAGCCGTTCGCACTGCTCAGCCGTCCCGTGGGCCATGAGTGCCTTGGCGACGAGGCCCGGACCCATCGGCGGCCGGGCGACCCGCGCGTAGGCCATCTCGTCCCAGAGGATGAACTCGTACGCGGGTGACAGGCCCCCGCCGCCGAACTCCACCGGCCAGGACAGCGACAGCCAGCCACGCTCCCCGAGCGCCCGGTAGACCTTCCGTACGCCGTCCCCGGTGTTCTCACCGCGGTGGAAATAGCCGTTCAGGCCCTGGTGGCCGGCCAGGAAGTCCAGCACCTCGCCGCGGAACGCCTCCTCGTCGGGCGTGAATCCGAAGTCCATGTCACTCGTCCCTGCCGGCCGCGGTGGTCCACTTCGGTTCGCGCCCCTCGCTGAACGCCCTGGGGCCCTCCTTCGAGTCGGGGTGTGCCCAGTGCATCCGCAGGAGCGCCCATCCGTACTCGCACGCCTGGGTGTACGACATGTCCAGCGAGCCCCAGATCGCCTGCTGCGACAGCGACACCGCGGCGGGTGAGTTCTTGGCGATGCTCCGGGCCATTTCCTCCGCTGTGTCCATGAGCCGGTCGTGGGCGACCAGTTCGTCCACCAGGCCCAGCTGGTACGCGCGCTCCGCGGGCATCCGGTAGTCCTTGCCCATCAGCGTCATCCGCAGCGCCGAGCCCAGCGGCAGGCGCTTGGCGAGTCCGATGTTCTCCATCGCCCCCACCAGGCCGACATTGACGTGGGTGTCCATGAAGCTCGCCCGCTCCGACGCGACCACGATGTCGGCGTCGACCACGAAGTGCAGCCCGGCCCCGGCCGCCAGGCCGTTGACCGCGCAGATGACCGGCTTCCAGACCCGGTTCTGCCGCGGTGACCAGAAGACCTCGTCGGTCAGGGGGCCGGTGCCGGTGCTCATGCCGCCCCGGCCCGCCACGACATTCACGTCCGCGCCGGTGCACAGGTGCCGGTCGCCGGTGCCGGTGACGATGGCCGCCCGGATCCACGGGTCGTCCCGGACCTCGCTCCATACCGCCTTCATCTGCGGCATCATCGTTCCGGTCAGGGAGTTTCCCTTGTGCGGCCGGTTGAGCGTGATGTACGCGACGTGATCACGCTTCTCGAAGAGCACCTCGGGCTCTTCGGTGTCCGCCCCGTGCTGCTGGTCCTGTGTCATTGCCGGCCACTCTCCGAATACATCGCCAGTACCTGTTCGCCAGTGTGGTTCGCGTGCGACGGCAACAGGGAGAGCTGCCTGATGCGCTGCGCGATGTGGCCGATCGGCCCTTCCACGGAGTAGCCCATGGCCCCGTGGGTCTGATGGGAGACGAAAGCCGCGTCCATCGCGGCTCTCCCCGCGGACAGCCGGGCGGCGCCGGTCAGCGCGGACCCCTGGGGGTGCCGCTGGTCGACCGCCTTCGCTGCGACCTTGATGAGCTGTCGCGCGGCCTCAAGCCCCAGGCCCGCGTCCGCGATCGGATGGGCGACGGCCTGGAAGGTGCCGATGGCACGGCCGAACTGGACCCGGGTGCGTGCGTGCTCGACCGCCGCGTCCAGTACGCGTTGTCCCGCGCCCCACAGATACCCCGCAAGTGCCAAGTGCGCGAGGTCTGTTCCCTCCCGGACACGTTCCAGCGGGAGTACGCGTTCCAGCGGAACCCGCCCCCAGGGCTCGTTGCCCAGCGTCTCCAGCGCGGCCGGTTCACCGGCGGGGCGCGCGAGCCAGGCCGCTTCGCCGTCCGGCCCGCTCTCGATGAACACATCGGCGAGCGGCGCCCACGGCATCAGCGGGGGACAGCCCCACGACACCAGACTCGCGCCGGACACGACGGCGGGCGTGTACACGGCCGGCAGCGTATGCGCGGCGAAGACCGTCGCCGCCAGTGGCCCCGGGGCGAAGGCCCGCCCCAACTCCATGGCCGCTGCGGCGATTTCACCCGCGCCGCCCTCCTCGCCCGGTACCGCGAGCGACAGCACACCCAGCTCGGCCAGCCCCTCCCAGAAGGGCCGGGGGAACGCCTCGGAACCCGCTCGCTGGACGTCTTCGGTACACCTGGCCGCGCAGTAGCTCCGGACCGACCCGGCGAGCGCTTCCTGATCCGGGGTGAACGCGACGGGTTCACTCATGCCGCCGTGACCTCCCAGCGCGAGGCCACCACGGCACGCCGGTGCGCGCGCAGGCCGCCGAGTTCGGCCCTGAGCGCCTGCAGCCTGAGGGTCCAGAGGTGCAGATCGTGCTCCCTGGTCAGACCGACCGCACCCGTGATCTGATGCGTCTCCCGCGTCAGCCGCCGCAGTGCGGTCATCGTATGCGCGGCGGCCACCGCCGACGACTCCGCGGTGGCACCCAGGAACGCCGCCTCGTAGGTGAGCCAGCGCGCGCCTTCGACGAGCACGCTCAACTCGGCCAGGCGGTGCTGCAACGCCTGGAACGAACCGAGGGCGCGCCCGAACACCGTACGGTCCTTCGCGTAATCGACGGTGAGGTCGAACGCCCGCTGCATCATGCCGAGAGCCTCGGCGCACACCCCGACCCGCCACCAGTCGATCATGGTCTGCGAGGTCCCGGGAGCGAGTTCACGGGCGCGGCGCGGCACCACCCGGGCCAGCGGATAGCCGTACGCCGACGGAACCGGCTCCGCGTCGTCCGGGCTCAACTCCGCTGCCGCGCACCGGTCCGCGTGCTCACCGGCGCGCCCGCCGGCGGACCGGTCATCGCCCGCCGTGAGGATGTGCCGGGCCTCGCCGCCGTACCGTACGGGCGCCGGGCCGCCGCTGCTCGACGGGCGGGCCAGGACGACCGGCCCCTCGGGCACCGGCAGCCCGAGCGCGGGCAGGACGAGCAGCTGCGGCACCGGGGTGACCGCACCGAGCTCCGCACCGATCCGCTCGACCGCCAGGGTGGCCTCCAGCGGCCCCGCGCCGGTCTCGCCGAACAGGTCGAGGAAACCGGCCGCGCGCAGCTGGGACTCCAGGGCGTGGTCGTACGCCCCGCGCGCGGCCAGCTCGCGGCAGCGCGCGGTACCGGCGTGCCGGCTCAGCAGGGTGGCCAGTGCGTCCAGCAGCGCCCGTTGTGTATCCGATCGTTCGAAATCCACGTCGATTCCTCGTCTGTTGCTCGTCCGGTCACTTGTCCGC
The DNA here is from genome assembly GCF_010548145.1 of Streptomyces sp. SID10853. Taxonomy (GTDB): domain Bacteria; phylum Actinomycetota; class Actinomycetes; order Streptomycetales; family Streptomycetaceae; genus Streptomyces. The sequence goes on along the minus strand of NZ_JAAGLN010000030.1, from coordinate 24,503 downwards.
TGCTCGTCTGCGTTGCCCGTCTGCGTGGCCCGTCTGTTCCTTCGGCTCTACTCCTTGGGCAGCTTCAGGATCAGGCGGCTGATCAGGTTGAGCTGGACTTCGTAGCTGCCGGCCGCGATGCCGGCGCCGAGCGAGTTGCGGAACTGCGCGTCGCCCGTCGACTGCTCGACCAGGGCCTCGGTTCCCATGACATCGAGCGCGAGGTCCCCGACCGCACGCTCGGCCTGCACCATCGCCGCACGGGCCTGATAGGCCATGGGCGAGGGCTCCTTCGCCTTGGCCCGCTCGTCGATGACGCGGTAGACCAGCACACGGGCGGCCTCACAGAGCGCTCTCGCGTCACCGAACTGCTCCTGTACGCCCGGGTCCGTGAGCAGACCGGCCGTCCGGCACCAGTCGGCGAGCCCGTCGAGCACCAGGGCCGCCCGCGCATAGCGCGGGGCGCCGACCCGCTCGTAGGCGAGTGTCCTGCGGACGATGTCCCAGCCCTTGTTCTCCTCGCCGAGCAGACAGTTCCCGGGGACCCTGACGTCGGTGAGGAACAGCTCGTTGAAGGAGTGGTCCCCCACGAACCCGTCGATCCGCCTGACTTCGACGCCCGGCGTCCTCAGCGGCAGCAGGAACACCGAGATCCCGTCCCGCCCGTCCGCCACGGAACCGGTGCGCGCGAGGAGGAAGCAGTAGTCGGCCCGGTTCGCGTAGGAGGTCCAGATCTTCTGGCCGTTGAGGACGTAGTCGTCACCGTCGCGCACCGCGCGGGTCCGCAGGGCCGCGAGGTCGGTGCCGGCCTCCGGCTCGGAGAAGCCCTGGCACCAGAAGACATCGCCCCGGGTGATCGGCGGCAGGAGCGTCTTCTTCTGTTCCTCGGTGCCGTACTTGATGAGGGCGGGGCCGACCCAGTTCACGTTCATGTACTGCGGGCCGCGGGGCTCCCCCCGCTTCCACATCTCCTCGCCGAGCACGAAGTGCTGCCAGGCGCCCTGGCCGCCACCGCCGTACTCCCGCGGCCAGTGCGGTGTCAGCCACCCCTTGGCCGCAAGCGTGCGTACGAAGCCCTTCGAGAAGTCGGTGTACACCGCGCTGCCGAGACCACGCTCGGAGCGGTCCCAACCCTCGGCGAGTTCGCGGTCCAGAAAGCCGACGAGGGCGCTACGAAACGCCGTGTCCGCGTCACTCAAAGCGAACTCCATCAGTCCCTCCCCGTGGTGCGGTCGTGCGCCATCCGCGACACCGTGCGGAGCGAGCGCGTCCAGCGGTGTCACGTCGGTCGCTCCCATCGGAGGAGTGAGGCGCTCTGGCTAAAAGAGTACACTTTATTGAGTCGCCGACAAGGGGTCTCGCATCCCTGGGGAGGGGGCTCGGGGAGGAGCTGGAGGAGAACAGGGGGATGGGGGAGTTCCTGGGTCGGGATCCTCGGTGGGTGCTGATCAATCAAAAGCGAGAAGGTAGTACTCAATTGGCGTTCCGGCCGATAGTCTGCAGCGAACTCCTCGCGCTGACTGCGCCCGGCTGACGACCAAGGGAGCACCTTCGTGGGTCACGAACTGACACTGCCGAACTGGCTGCGCGCGATCGGCTCAGGACCGCACGGGGCTCATCGACGAGCCCTGCGGGACGACTCGGGCGAACTGACCTTCGCCGAGCTGGCCGATGCGATGGACGCCGTCGCCGTGGGGCTGCTGCGGTCCGGGCTGCGGACCGGCGACCGGGTCGTGACGGCCATGGAGCCGTCGATTCCGCACACGGTGGTCATCCTCGGCGCACTGGCAGCGGGTCTGGTGGCCGCCCCGCTCAACGCCCGCCTGACCGGTCCTGAAGCGCGCGCCTACCTCGCCACGCTCGACCCCGGTGTCGTGATCGCGGACCCGGCCCACGCGTCACTCGCCCACGAGACGGGCTGCCGGGTCGTCGAGCTGACCGCGGCGGGCGAGCGCAAGCCCGTGGCCGACCGGACGGCGCCGCTCGGCAGCCACAGCCACAGCCACAGCCAGGGCCGCGGCGGGACCCTCGTACCCCCGGCGGAGGACGCTCCCGCGATCATCTTCGCCACCGGCGGCACGACCGGAACACCGAAGGGCGTGCTCCACACCCAGCGCAGCCTGTGGCTCTGGCTGAACACCTGCGCACACGGCAACCCGCGTACACCCGCCGACATCGAGCTGTTCTTCTCGCCGTTCTTCCACATCACACTGGGCACGAACCTGCTGGCTCCGCTGCTGGCCGGCGGGGAGGTCTGGATCCAGCGGCGGTTCGACGCGGGCTCCGCACTCGCCGCGATCGACCGCGGCGCCGGGCGTCTCATGGGCGCGCCCACGATGTTCAGCGCGCTCCGCGCCCACCCCGCCTTCGCCACGACCCGCCGCGAGAACGTCACCGCGATCCGCTTCGGGTCCGCTCCGTCGACCGACGACTTCGTACGGGGCCTGCTGCGCGACTTCCCGAACGCCAGGATCCGTGCCGGATTCGGCGCCACCGAGTTCGGCTCGGTCATGGGATTCGACCACGAGGACCTGCTGGCCGGCCGGTTCACCGGTGTGGGCCGGCCGCTTCCCGGCGCGACCGTACGGATCCTCGGCGAGGACGGCTGCGAGGTCCCCGCGGGTGTCGTCGGCGATCTCGTGGTCGCCTGCCCCTGGCAAGGCCACGGGTACTACGGGCTGCCGGAGGAGACCGCGGAGACGTTCCGGGCCGACGGCGTGCACATCGGTGACCGCGCCTCACGGACGGAGGACGGCTGGGTGTTCATCGCCGGCCGCCGCAAAGAGGTGATCATCAGCGGTGGTGAGAACGTCTACCCGCGGGAGGTGGAGGAAGTGATCCTCCGTCACCCGCACGTCGCCGACGTCGTGGTGTACGGCCTGCCCGACGGGCACTGGGGGGAGCGTGTCGAAGCGGGCATCGTCGCCGTCCGGGACAGGACGGTCGGCCTGGAGGAACTGCGCGGCTTCTGCCGGGCGGATCTGGCGGGCTACAAGATCCCCAAGAAAGTACGTCTGCTCGACGCGATCCCGCTCACCGCGAACAACAAGCCCGACCGCCGCAGGGTGCGCGCCGACGCCCTGGCCGAAGCCACGGGCACCGGCCCGGCCGGGAGCGCGGACATGCCTCAGGGTGCGGACACGCCCGAGGGTGCGGACAAGCCCTAGCCGCTGTCCGGTAGATCGTGGTTGATGCCCGTTGATCCTGCGATGGTGGGAAGGGTCGCCTGTGGGTGCGCCTCGCCGTAGCGCCGGTCACGAATCCCGCTCAGCTCCGGTCATCAAGGCGAGCAGGCTGTGGGCCGCGTCGCCGAGCAGGCTCACCCCCGGCAGGCGGTCCCAGCGGTGCCCGGCCGGCAGCGTGACGGTGGGCCGTAGGACCGGCGGGGTGTCGCTGTCGGTGAGCAGGGCGGTCAGTTCAGGGGCCCAGCCGTCGAACTCCCTCACGACCCGCGCGGTCAGGGCTGCGGCATCGGTGGCGCCGAAATCGGCGAACCAGTCCCGGGGCTTCCTCAGTTGCGCGCAGGTGTGCAGGGTTCCGCCGCCCGCACGATGGGCCGGCAGTCCCCGGCCGGGAGCGAGCGCGAACAGCGATCCGGCCCCGACCGCCTCCGCGGAGGCGGGATGGCGGGTGCCGGCATCGAAGAGAAACGTCTCCACGCTGCAGACCCCGACGTACTCGGGAGTGGCCTCGGAGAGCAGGGGGCGTACTGGTCGAGGCGCTGCTCGATCCAGGACTTCTCCGGTTTCGGCAGCGGTGGGCAGGGGCAACTCACCTGGATCGGCCGGACAGCTCCTGGTGGTTGGCCGGCTGCGAGAGGCCCGGCGCGAGGGCGCGGAACGTGTAGAGGTAGCCGCCGTTGTCACCGCCGACCGTGATGTACCCGTGGGTCGAGCCCGGTTTGATCACCAGGTTGCTGACGAGGGGTTCCGGCTGGGGCCGCTGCGGTATGACGACCGTGGCGAGCAGGTCTCCGGCCGGGTTCCATACGAGGATCTTCCCGTCGCCGAGCACCACCTGGTACACATTGCCGGCGGAGTCGACGGAGTTGGAGTCGAAGCCGCCGCCACCGACGTCGGCGGACATCCCCACACCGCCTGCGGTGATGCTCCTGCCGTCGGGCGCGAGGGTGAAGTGGTCCTCGCGGCCGAGGTTGTACTCGCTCACCCACAAGGCGGAGAAGTCCGGCGTGAACGAGATGCCGTTGGGGCCGGACAGGCCGTTCTGCAGGACGACCGGGTGGGCGCCGCGGGCGTCGAGACGTACCACCCGGCCGTCCGGCTTCTCCAGCGAGCCGTGGTAGTCGGTGATGTACATGTCGCCCGCCTTGTTGAAGGCGATGTCGTCGGGCACCAGCACCCGGCCGTCCACGGGTCCGGAGAAGACGGTGGTGAAGCCGCCGCCGTCCGGGTCGATGCGGTCGATCTTCCCGTTGTCGTAGTCGGTGACGTAGATCTTCCCGTCGGCCGGGCTGAACTGCAGTGAGGAGAAGCGGCTGGTGGCATCGGTGTGGAGAGGCGTGACCTGCTTCGTCCGCGGGTCGTACCGGAGGATCTTGGGATGTCCCGCCGGAGCGGTGAAGTCGACGAAGTACAGCCGGCCGTCGGGTCCGAGGGCGGGCCCCTCCAGCACGGTCGCGTGCCCCCAGCTCGACGGCGGGTCCAGCGGTGCCACCCGGGCCTCCCGGGTCGCCCGGACGATGCGCGGCGGGGGCGTGCCGCGCTCTCCGTCCCGGGCCTGGGCCTGGGCCGGGGCTTGGGCCGGGGCGGTGGGGGCGGCACTCCCGTCGCCGGTCGTCATCGCGGCGGTGGCGGCCGCCGGGCCGCCGACAGCCAGGGCCACCACGAAGGCGGCCGCGAGCGCGAAGGATCTCCTGGTCTTGGTCATGATTCGGCCTTCCTCAGGCGCAGGTCACTGGCAAGGGGACTGATCAGCCGCGAAGTACGCGGCGCGCGCGGCCTGTTCGCGCAACAGGTTCTTCTGGATCTTTCCGGTCGACGTCCTGGGCAGCTCGCGGAAGACCACCTGGCGCGGCGCCTTGAACCCCGCGATCCTGGCCCGTACGAAGGTGCCCAGTTCTGCCGCCGTGACCGACGCACCGGCCCGGAGCGTGACGTACGCGATCGGAACCTCGCCCCATTTCGGGTGCGGTGCACCGACAACCGCGGCCTCCAGCACCGCCGGATGCTGGGTGAGCGCGCTCTCCACCTCGACGCAGGTGATGTTCTCCCCGCCGGAGATGATGACGTCCTTGGCCCGGTCCCGCAGCTCGACATAGCCGTCCGGGTGCAGCACGCCCAGGTCGCCCGAGCGGAACCAGCCGTCGGCGGTCGTCGCGGCCGCGGTCGCCGCCTCGTCGCGGTAGTAGCCGAGCATCACGTCATTGCCGCGCAGCAGGATCTCGCCGAGCGTGTCGCCGTCGGCCGGCACGTCGGCCCCATGGGAATCGACCACCCGCAGCGGTTCGGCGACGATGTTCGCGATGCCCTGCCGCGCCATCAGCGGTGTGCGCTGTTCGGCGGGCAGATCCTGCCACTCGGGCTGCCAGTCGCACACGACGGCGGGTCCGAACGTCTCGGTGAGCCCGTAGAGATGACGGATCCCGATGCCCAGCTCGCCCATCCTGGCGAGCAGCGCGGGCCAGGGCGGCGCGCCCCCGACGAACACCTGGACCGGGTGGGGGACCGGTGCCGCCGCCGCGGGGTCGTCGGCCAGCATGGCCAGCACCGTGGGCGCGGCACAGAAGTGGGTGACGCCGCTTCCGCGGATGGCGTGCCAGATGTCCGGCGGGCTCACCCTGCGGAGGCAGTGGTGCACCGCCCCGGCCGCGGTCACCGCCCACGGGAAGCACCAGCCGTTGGTGTGGAACATCGGCAGCGTCCACAGATAGCGCGATGACGTGTCCAGCTTGGCGTGGTACGCCATCGCCAGCGCCTGGAGATACGCCCCGCGGTGGTGGTACATCACTCCCTTCGGCCGGCCGGTCGTCCCGCTGGTGTAGTTGACCGACAGCAGGGATCTCTCGTCGGTCACCGGGACTTCGTGCGGGGTGGCGGCGGCCAGCAGGGACTCGTACTCGTCCTGCGGCTGACCTGAGCCGACCACCACAGGACGGGTCGCGCTGAGCTTCAGTGCCTCGGTCAGCAGGTCGCGGCACACGTCATCGACGATCACCAGCCCGGCAGCGCTGTGGTCGAGGATGTAGGCGATCTCGGCGGGCGCCAGCCTGGTGTTGAGCGCCACGAGGACACCGCCGGCCAGCGGCACTCCGTAGTGCGCCTCCAGCAGGACGTGGGTGTTGGGTGCCAGCACCGCGACCCGGTCACCCGGCCGCACCCCGTGCCCGGCCAGCAGGCCGGCCAGCGCCCGGGCCCGTTGCCAGAGCTCGGCATAGGAGTACCGCAGGTCGCCGTCGACGACCGCGAGGCGGTCGGCGAACACCTTGGCGGCGCGCGCGGCGAACGCCACCGGGGTCAGCTCGGAGAAGACCATGCCGTGCATGTCGACGCTCCTCCCCGCCCGGTCACGCCACGGCGATCGGCCGGAGCGGTGACCCGGTGCCGCCGCGGATGGTCAGCGGCAGGCCCACGAAGAGGAAACTGGAGACCGAACCGGCCGCCAGACCCTCGCAGTTGACCCACTCCATGATGTGGATGCCCTGCTCCTGGAGCAGGTACAGGTGCACCGGGAGCTGATTCCCCGGCACCGTCGACGGCCGTACCTCGAAGGACATGGTGTCCGCGCCCACATAGCGGGCGCCCTGCGACACGAGCCACTGCGCCCCGTCCAGCGCCACGCCACTGCCGTTGCTGTGCTTGCGGATCAGGTCGATGTCGGGCCAGAACTTCATCTGGCCGGTCCGCACCAGGACGATGTCGCCTTCCTGGACCGTCACTTCGGCCGCTTCCGCCGCCTGCCGCAGATGCTGCTCGCCGATCGCGAAGTGCGGCGGCAGGACGTCGAAGCCGAGGGCTCCGGGGACGTCGAGCAGGATGCCCCTTCCGATGATGGGAGCCAGCTCCGACGCGTCCCCGCTCTCGGCGCCGTAGTCGCCCAGCGCGTCGTTCGCCGACACACCGCCGTGCCATTCGTCGTTCTCACCGCAGGTGATATGGCAGAGCGCGTCGATATGGGTCCCGGTGTGCAGACTTCCCGACATCAGCTCGGACACGTAGCCGAACTGGACCTGGTTCTCATCGGGGTTGTCGAAGGGGAAGCGCTGAGACGTTCGCTGGCCGTGCGGCGAGCTGTAGGTGAGGATCTCGAAACGCGGGTAGCCGTCAAAGGTGGGCATGTGGCGCCACCAGCCCGATGACAGGTCGTACACAGCGCCCCAGGCGGGGATGTTGAGATTGCGGAGAAGGTCGTCTGCGCCGCGGTCCGTGCTGGGGTCCGCGCCGTCGTCTGTGCTGTGGTGCGGCCGGGTCTGCGAGTTCATGGGAACGTCCCTTTCGCGAGTCGCTGGAGACCACGGCACGAACCGTGCTCGGTGGATCTCGTACTGCTCAGCCTGCTCAGCAATATTTGAGTGCACTCATTGCCTGATGGCAAGGTCTGGCGCAGCAGTAGTTCGGACGTCACCCTGGGGCCAGCGGCAAAGAGTGCACTTTTTGGCTGGCTGGCTGGCTGGCGGGCTGGCTTGGCGGGCTGACTGGCGGGCTGCGGGCCGGCTGGCTGTGCTCTGTGCTTACGACTCGTTCTTCAGCAGCTCGGCCACGGCTTGCAGGTGCCGTCGCATCCGGTGCTGCGCGAGCGGGGCGTCGCCGGCCACGATCGCCGCGACCATCGCCCGGTGTGCCTGGTGGGACTCGGCCGCGGCGCCGCGGTTCTCCTCGGCGGGCTGATCGCCGGACTCCCATTCGTCCTGCACCATGTCCTGGTCGAGCTGGGCCAGCACCTCGACGAAGAGAGTGATCGCCGGATTGCCGGCCAGCTCGGCGATCACACGGTGGAGATTCCGCGCGTGCCCGAGCGTCACACCCTGCTCGATCAGCTCCTGCTCGGTGTCGAGCGCGTCCGTGAGGCGGTCGATCCCCGACTCCGTCAGCTTCTCGATCGCGGTGGTGACGCCTGCGAGTTCGAGGGCCATCCGCGCCTCGAAGAGCTGGCGCCGGCTGACGGCCGCGTGCCGGAGATAGACCCGCGCGGCATCGCGGACGATGCCCGGATCCGGTTCGGTGACGACGAGGCCACCGCCAGGACCACGCCGCATGCGCGCCATCTGGTGATGCTCGATGAGCCGTACGGCTTCGCGGAACACGGCGCGGCTCACGCCGTAGCGCTCGATCAGCTCCCGCTCGGAACCGAGGACCGAGCCGGTACGCCAGCCCTCCTTGACGATGTCCTTCTCGATCAGCCCCGCCACGGTCTCGGCGAGTCGCTGACTCCCCCGTCCGGCAGGTGCGGCGTCACTCTTCGCGTCGCTTGTCATGGACGAGATCTGTCCTGTCTGGGAACCGTCGCCGTGGCAACGCCGTAGTGCATAGAGAGCACTCTTCCGGCGGCCCAGCATATCCGAGCCCGGCGGACGGCCGGGTACGGTCTGCTCGGTGAGGCGAGATGAGTTGCCTCATCCTCCGATGCCTCCCGTAAGTGGGGGCGTCTCATCCGTCGCGGTGGGTGGCCCGGACCTGCGCGTGGCCCCGTCCGACACCCGGGGTTTGTGGTGTCGGACGGGGCCACGTATCGCTGTGCGGGGCGCCGGAGGTGCGTTACTCCTCGACGAGCATCCCGCTGCGGAGGCTCTTGAGGATGCGCGACAGGAGACGCGAGACGTGCATCTGGGAGATGCCCAGCTTCTCGCCGATCTGCGACTGGGTCAGCTCCTCGCCGAAGCGCATCTCCACGATGCGGCGTTCGCGGTTGTCCAGCTTGCTCAGCAGCGGTGCCAGGGCGTGCAGGTCCTCGACCGTCTCCATGGCGGGGTCGGCCTCGCCCAGGACGTCGGCGAAGGTGCGGCCGCTCTTGGTGGCCTGGCCGTCGCCGGTCGACTCGTTGGGCATGTCCAGGGAGCCGGCGGTGTAGCCGTTGCTCGCGACGATGCCCTCGACGATCTCGTCCTCGGTGAGCTGGAGGTGCTCGGCCAGCTCGGCGACGGTCGGGTCGCGGTCGAGCAGGACCGCCAGGTGTTCCTTCCCCTTGGCGATCTCGACCCGCAACTCCTGGAGCCGGCGCGGGACATGCACGGCCCAGCTGGTGTCACGGAAGAAGCGCTTGATCTCGCCGACGATGTAAGGAACGGCGAAGGTGGTGAACTCGACCTCGCGCGACAGGTCGAACCGGTCGATGGCCTTGATGAGGCCGATGGTGCCGACCTGGTTGATGTCCTCCATCTCGCCGCTGCCGCGGTGACGGAACCGGCTGGCCGCGAACCTCACCAGCGAGAGGTTCATCTCGATAAGGGTATTGCGGGCGTACTGATATTCGTGCGTGCCCTCTTCGAGAACCTGGAGCTGGTCGAAGAAGATTTTGGAAAGTGCTCGTGCGTCCTTCGGTGCGACCTTCCCCGCGTCTTCGATCCAGGGGAGATCGCCCACCTCCGGCGGAGCCGGTGCGGGAGCGGTAAGTGCCGTCAGTGCCGACTCAGCAGATACCGACTCAGCAGGTGCCGACTCAGTCGTGGCGGCATGCGCGAATGTCTGCGTCATGTTTTTCAGCCTCCCCAAGTAGCGGACCCCGTTCAATATCCGCTCCTGCCCGGAGGCCGTGGCTTCAATCCCCTCAGGGCAGATGAGGGGATGTGTGTGGTGGTTTGTCCGTATATCTTCTTCGGGTGGGCCTCAAGGTCGCCTCGTATCTGCTCGCGTCTGCCCGCGTCCGCTCACATCTGCTCACATCTGCGCGTTCACCGGCTCCGGATGCCGGCTTGCCCCGGGTGGCTGGGATTCCTGGTTCCCCGCCCTTTCTGCTTCATGCGTGTTCCTGCGTGTGAGTGAATTGCGAGGCATTTCTGCTGGATCCTCTCGTCGGGGGTAAGCGCGCAGCTACCAGGAGATCAACGGGCGTGCCAAGAAGGGCGTTTCTATAGGCGGGGTGAGTCATATGCATCAGGAATTCGGCGAGCGGAGCGTTGGCGGCGGCGCCGATGTGAGCAGCGATCTGAGTGCCGGTGCCGGTGCCGGTGCGAGTGCCGGTGTGAGTGGCAGTGTCGGTGTGAGTGGCAGTGGCAGTGGCAGTGCCGGTGCCGGTGCCGAGGGTGGCGGTCCTCGGTCCGCCGACTGGGTCTGCCGGCCGCGTCTCGCGGCCGACGCCCGGGAGGCCGCCTTCCGGTTTCTCGCCGGGCTGCATCCCGCGCCGCCCGCGCACATGTCGCAGAATCTGGTCCTGCTGGTCTCGGAACTCGTCACCAATGCCCTCCGTCACGCCGGAGGTGTGACCGTCATGCGGCTCAGGGCCGACCGGCGCAGCGTCGAAGTCGCCGTCGTGGACCCCAGTCCGGCCCATCCGCAGGACCGCACCCCCGACCTGACCGGGTGCACCGGCGGGTTCGGCTGGCCGATGGTCCAGCGGCTCGCCCGTACCGTCGCGGTGCGCAACGAGGCCGACGGCGGGAAAGCCGTCTGCGCGACCCTGCTGCGGTGATGTCCTGCCGCGGTGGCGCGGAGTTCCCTCGGGCGGTGGGGTGTTGCGGGCGGGCGTGTACGTCTCCTTGACCCGGTGCAGATGCGGGCATAGCGTCCCAGGTGACTGAGCAAGCGCTTAGAAAGGGTCTTCAGTGCCGCAGACCGAGCCCCCCACCGACTCTCCCGGCCCCACCACCCCGCGCGACCCGGCCTCTTCCGGCCCGGCTTCTTCCGGCGCTGTCTCTCCCGGACCGGCGACTCCCGGCCCCGCCGCGGTCGAAGCCGCGCTGTGTGCGCCCGGTGCGCCCTTCGCCGTGGTCGCCGCCGAGGACGGTTCTCCGGTGTACGAGAGCGGGCCGCGCACCCTGCGGGAGTTCGTCGAAGCCGTCTGGGCCTTCGGGGACCAGCCGTTCCTCGTCGCCGAGAGCGGTACGTACACCTATGGCGCGTTCTTCGCCGCCGCCTGCGCGCTCGCCCGGCGGTTCACCGATGTGTACGGGCTCGTGCCCGGCGACCGCGCGGTGGTCGCGATGCGGAACCACCCCGAGTGGCAGATCGCCTTCTGGGCCGCCCAGTTGGCCGGGCTCGTCGCCGTACCGCTGAACGCCTGGTGGACCGAGGACGAGTTCACGTACGCCCTGGACGACTGCCGGCCGCGGGTGCTGCTGGTCGACGGTGAGCGGCTGGGGCGGGTCCTGCCGTGGGCCGGCCGGCAGGGGGACCCGGACGGCGGCGACCGCCCCTGGATCCTCGCCTTTCACCACGGGACGAGCGCACCGGAACCGGCCGCCACGTCCATCCCCGAGCCCGCCACGTCCATCCCTGCACCCGCCGCCCCCGCGCCCGCCACGTCCATCCCCGCGCCCGCCACCCCCGAGCCCGCCGCCCCCGCCCCGTACGCGCGCTTCGAGCGCTACGAGGAACTGCCCGCCGCCGATCCCGCGCTCGGTCCGCCCGATGTGGAGATCCGCCCCGAGGACGACGCCACGATCATCTACACCTCGGGCACCACCGGCCGCCCCAAGGGCGCGGTGGCCACGCATCTCGCGCAGGTCGGCGCCATGATGAACCCCCTTTACCACGCGGCAGCCTCCGTCCTGGCGCGCGGTGCTGTTCCCGGTGAGGGGCCGGCGCCGGTGGCGCTGATGACCTTCCCGTTCTTCCATGTGGCCGCCTTCACCAGCGTGTACGCGGCGATGGCCGCGGGCGGCACCCTCGTCCTGATGCGGAAGTGGGACGCGGACAAGGCCCTGGCCGCCATCCGTACGCACGGCGTCACGCACTACGCGGGTGTGCCCGCCACCGCGCTCCAGCTGCTCGACGCGGCCGAGCGCGCCGGTGACGGCCTGGAGACCCTGGCCATGCTCAGCACCGGGGGCGCCGCGGCCCCGCCCGACCTCGTACGCGGTCTCGTGGCCCGGCACAGCGGACGGATCGAGCCGCGGAACGGCTACGGGCTGACCGAGACGAGCGGCGGCGTCCTGGCGAATTTCGGCGCCGAGTACCGCGCCCACCCCGAGAGCGTCGGCCGCCCGACCCCCGCCACCGAGGTGCGTATCGCCGACCGGTCGGGCCGGGCGCTGGCCGACGGGGAGGTCGGTGAGCTGTGGCTGCGCGGGCAGGCGCTCGTCCGCGGGTACTGGAACGCCCCCGAGGCCACCGCGGCCGCCTTCCAGGACGGCTGGTTCAGGACCGGGGATCTCGCGACCGTCCACGAGGGCCGGGTCAGCGTGGTGGACCGGATCAAGGACATGGTCGTCCGTGGCGGCGAGAACGTGTACTGCGTCGAGGTGGAGGCCGCTCTGCACGCGCACCCAGATGTGCTCGACGCGGCTGTGCTCGGGGTCGCGCACCCGGTACTCGGCGAGGAGGTCGCCGCCGTGGTGCAGCTGCGGGACGGCAGCGGGGCCACCCCTGATGTGCTCCGGGCGCATGTGGGGGAGTCGCTGGCCGCCTTCAAGGTCCCCGCTCACGTCTTCGTACGGGCGGAGCCGCTGCCCCGCAACGCGACGGGCAAGGTGCTCAAGCGCGAGCTGCGCGGGCCCGTCCAGGACCAGGTGTCGCGGGGCGGCTGATCCGCGGGCGGAGCGATCCGATGCGGGGCGATCCGCGGGCGGGCACAGGAGAGGCTGATCCGCGGGCGGGCACCGGGGAGGCTGATCCGCGGGCAGGCGCCGGGGCGGCGGGTGCGGGGCCGTCAGGAGCGGGTGATGCGGACCCGGTAGTCGCCCGACTTGTCCTTGCCGGTGATCTTGATGATGATCCCGTGCGCCGCGTCGGTGAAGGTCTGGCCCACCGTGTACGGGGCGTCCGACAGCTCCGCCTGCACATTGGCGCGCAGGGTGCAGCCGCCGCTGTCCGGGGTGCTGTCCCTGACCGAAATGGGGCCCTGGCCGGTGTCGACGTCACCGTCGACGCGGTAGACGAGCGCTCCGGGGCGGCACACCGCGTCGTCGTTGCCCGAGCGGGTCCTGATCTCGACCACGTAGGCGGCGGACTCGGACATCGGGATCACGGCCAGTTTGGTGCCTCCGCGCGTTTCCAGCGGCGAGAGCGTCGCCTCGTGAGTGCCGGGCGTCGACGCACAGCTGACCTGCTTGTCGTCCAGCCAGCCGAGCTTCCACTTGTGCCAGCCCAGCATGTCGTTGTTGGCCCCCCAGTCCTCGGACATGATGTCCCAGTGCCCGACCGAGCCACCGCCGCTGGACGTGTAGAGGTCGGGGAGGCCGAAGGTGTGGCCGTTCTCGTGCGGCAGGACGCGGTAACCGGTGTGGCTGTACGAGCCCGATCCGTCGTCCTGGCGGCTGTAGATGAACGACATGTTGGAGAGCTTCACGCCGTCGGCGACGGGCGCCTCCTCATTGCCGGAGAACGTCACCGACAGCACGGTGTCCAGCGCCGATGGGCCCGCGTTCGGGGTGGCCAGCACATTGATCAGGTCGTACTTGCGGAAGTCCACCTGGCGGTCGGCGGCCTTCACGATGTCCTGGGCGAGCCGCCGGTACCCCGGCTGGTAGGGGGAGCCCCGCTGTATTCCGTACGAGCTGAACGGCGACGGCATCCGCAGCCAGCGCTTGACGGGGGCCTCGGGGTGGTAGTCCAGCCGCCCGTAGGAGCTGGTGCGGTACCAGGTGGCGGTCTGCGGGAAGAACTCGCCGTACCGCTTCATCGCGGGCTCCGACCCGTGCGCGTCCGGGAAGTCGATCATGAGCGTGAGGGCGTGGACGCTGCCGGTCGAGCGGGCGTAGCCCGGCGCGGTCGGCAGGCCCTCGGACATCTGGACGCCCAGCGCACCGCCGATCCGGCACGGGCCGAGCGACAGGGCGGATCCGGGGCGGTCGGCGCGTACGGAGAGCCGGCCGGTGGCGGACGCGGGGCCGCCCGGCGGGGTCTTCTGCAGCAGGGTGGTGCTGCCCGAGGTCAGTGCGGCCAGTGCGAGCGCCGCCAGGGTGACGACGGCCAGCGGGCGCCGGGGCGAACGTATCCGGGAGCGGGAGGTCCGGGAACGGCCGGAGGGGCTGCCGCTCGACCTGGGGCGGGTCTGATGCATGCCTTCGCCTTCGGGCCGCGGCAGCCGACGGTTCCGAGCTGCACTCGTTCGATCACCCTGTGTCGGGCGAGGCGGGGGCGCGCGCTGGGTGAGCCGATCGTGGACTTTTCCGGACGAATGGGATGTGTCTCAGGTCACATGAGGCGGGGGAAATAACTGGGGACCGTTTCCCCGTTTGAACCGGTGTCACAGCGAACCGGGGAGACCCTCCCCGGTTACGGGAACCAGGACCGCAGGGAAGGAAGCGCCGTGGAAACCGCCACCGCCGTCCGGCCGCGCACCAGGGCCGATGCTCTGCGCAACCGGGGGCGGATCGTGTCGGCCGCGCGTGAGATCTTCGTGGAGTACGGGCCGGACGTGCCGCTCGACGAGATCGCCCGCCGGGCCGGCGTCGGCAACGCCACGCTCTACCGTCACTTCCCTGACCGGATCGATCTCTTCCGGCATGTGGTGCTCTCCGTCATGGCCCGCGTCGCGGACCAGGTGGAGGCGGCCATCGCCGAGGAGCCCGACAGCTTCGCCGCTCTCCGCCGCTTTGTGCACGCAGCGGCCGACGAGAGGATCGGTGCGCTCTGCCCGATGCTCTCCGACGGTTTCGACCGTGCGGACGCGGAGATCATGGCGGCGCGCGACCGGCTGGAGGAGACCGTGGAGGACCTCATGAGCCGTGCGCGCGGGGAAGGGCAACTGCGCTCCGACGTCGCCGTCGGGGATCTGTTCGTCGCCCTCTCCCAGCTCACCCGGCCACTGCCCGGCACGGGCTGCCTGGGTCTCGACCGCTTTGTCCACCGCCATCTACAGCTGTTCCTCGACGGGCTCCAGACCTCGGCGCGGACGGTCCTTCCCGGGTCACCGGCGACTCTTGAAGACCTCCGCCGGCCGTCGTAACGCAGCGGTAATCCGCGGACCCCACGCTTGAACACGATGCTCGACCTGTACCCGATGCTCGATCTCGACGTTTGATCACGACGCCTGAACACCACGCCTGAACAGGACGCCCGAATTGCACGCCTGACCTCGATGCCCGACGCCCGAATCCTGATGTCCGAATCCTGATGTCCGGATCCTGATACCCGACGCCCGCGTGTGCGCCTGAAGCGCGCGCCTGGAACGTCCACCCGCGCAACACATCACCGAAGTGCGCCCCGAGGCGCGCTCCGGAGCGCGACCCCTGCACCCCTCATGACCTCTCCGCACCCCTAGGTGGCTCCCGCCATGTCTCATTCCATGTCGAAAACTCCCGACATATCACTCCCTGATCCCAATCGCTGGAAAGCGCTCGTCTTCATCGCCCTGGCGCAGCTGATGGTCGTGCTCGACGCGACGATCGTGAACATCGCGCTGCCGCACGCCCAGGTCGACCTGGGTATTTCGGACGCCAACAAGCAGTGGGTCATCACGGCCTACGCCCTCGCCTTCGGCGGGCTCCTGCTCTTCGGCGGCCGCATCGGCGACCTGTGGGGCCGTAAGCGCGCCTTCGTCATCGGGCTGCTCGGCTTCGCCGCGGCGTCCGCCGTGGGTGGCGCCGCCGCCAACGAGGCGATGCTGCTCACCTCCCGTGCCGCGCAGGGCGTCTTCGGCGCGCTGCTCGCGCCGGCCGCGCTGTCGCTGCTCGCCGTGACCTTCACCGATGCCAAGGAGCGCGCCAAGGCGTTCGGCATCTTCGGTGCGATCGCCGGTGGTGGCGGCGCCGTCGGCCTGCTGCTCGGCGGATTCCTCACCGAGTACCTGGACTGGCGCTGGACGTTCTTCGTCAACATCCCGTTCGCCGCCGTCGCCGCGCTCGGCGCGTTCTTCGTGATCCGGGAGCCCGCGGGCGGCCGTAACCGTTCGCCGCTGGACATCCCCGGTGTGCTGCTCTCCACGACCGGTCTGGTCTCGCTGGTGTACGGCTTCACGCGCGCCGCGTCCGACGGCTGGTCCGACCCGGTCACGATCAGCATGTTCGTCGCGACCGTCGTCCTGCTCGGGGCGTTCGTCGCCGTCGAGTCGAAGGTCAAGGCCCCGCTGCTGCCGCTCCGGGTGGTCGCCGACCGCAACCGCGGTGGCATCTACGCCTCGCTCGGCCTGGCCATCATCGGGATGTTCGGTCTCTTCCTCTTCCTGACGTACTACCTCCAGGTCGTGCAGGGCTACTCATCGGTCAGGACCGGCTTCGCCTTCCTGCCGATGGTCGCCGCCATGATCACGGGCTCCACGCAGATCGGTGCCCGGCTGATGACCCGGGTGCCCGCCCGGTTCCTGATGGGCCCCGGCTTCGCCGTCGCGGCCGTCGGCATGCTGCTGCTGACCCGTATCGAGGTCGGTTCGTCGTACGCGTCGGTGATCCTGCCGGGCATGGTGCTGCTGGGCCTCGGTATGGGTACGGCGTTCATGCCCGCCATGTCGCTGGCCACGCACGGCATCGCGCCCCGTGACGCGGGTGTCGCATCGGCGATGGTGAACACCTCGCAGCAGGTGGGCGGTGCGATCGGTACGGCGCTGCTGAACACGATCGCCGCGTCCGCCACCACCGCGTACCTGGTCGGGCACGCGACGGCCGGCGGCAACCCGAAGCTGGTCCAGGCCCAGGCGCTGGTGCACGGCTACACGAACGCGATCTGGGTGGCGGTCGGCATCCTGGCGGTCGCGTCGGTGATCGCGCTGACGCTCATCAACGCCGGTCGTCCCTCGGCCACTCCGGTGGCGTCGAACTCCGGCTCCGGTGACTCCGACGCGGTCGAGGACGAGGTGCAGATCCCGGTGATCGCGCACTGAGCCCAGCCGGGTACGGACGTTCTGCCCTGGTTCCGCGGGGGCGCCTCAGGAGTGAGGTGTCAGCGGAGCCAGGGCAGATCCGCGTCCTCACCCGGCGGCTGGAGACCTTCGGCCATCACCCGCATGATCTCGCCGAGCTGGCCGATCTGTTCGGGGGAGAGCCGGTCGAACAGCGCCTGCCGTACGGCTGCGACATGGCCGGGCGCGGTCCGCTCCAGCACCTTCATACCGGCGGGCGTCAGGACCGCGTTCTGGCCGCGCTTGTCGGAGGGACAGTCCTCGCGGCGCACCCAGCCGTTCCGCTCCAGCCGCGCTATCGCGTGCGAGAGCCGGGAGCGGGTGATCTTCGCGTCCATCGCCAGCTCAGTCATCCGCATCCGCCGCCGGGGCGCCTGGGAGAGCTTCACGAGCAGCCCGTAATAGATGTGCGGCATCCCGGCGTCCCGCTGCAACTGGCGGTCGAGATGGTCCTCCAGGAGCGTGGTGGCATGGAGGTACGCACGCCAGATGCGCTGCTCGTCGTCGCTGAGCCAGCGCGGTTCGTCAGGGGGCGGTGCCGAGGTCATGTGCTCCACTGTACGACTCTTTCTTGAATATTAAACTAGATGCGGCTAAGGTCTGATTCTGAGTCAATGCTTGAGACTTCAAGTAATGGAGTTGTCGCCCATGTCCGCCATCGCCCCCGAACGCATGCCCGCCCTCTATCTCTCCCACGGCGCGCCACCGCTCGCCGACGATCCGCTCTGGCCCGGCCAGCTCGCCGCCTGGTCCGCCGGTCTGCCGCGCCCCAAGGCCATTCTGATGGTCTCGGCGCACTGGGAGGATGCCCCGCTGGCGCTCGGCGCGACCGAGACCGTCCCCCTTGTCTACGACTTCTGGGGCTTCCCCGAGCACTACTACCAGGTGCGGTACGACGCCCCGGGTGCGCCCCTGCTCGCCGAGAGCGTGCGGAAGCTGCTGCGCGGCGCCGGTCATCCGGTCCAGGACGTCCCGGACCGGGGGCTCGACCACGGTGCGTACGTCCCGCTGGTCGAGATGTTCCCTGACGCCGGGATACCCGTACTCCAGATCTCCATGCCGACGCTCGATCCGCGCAAGCTGATGGACATCGGGCGCAGGCTCGCCCCGCTGCGTGACGAAGGCGTGCTGATCGTCGGCAGCGGCTTCTTCACCCACAATCTGGCCGCGCTGCGGCACGAGGGCACCCCCGGCTGGTCC
This sequence comes from Streptomyces sp. SID10853, assembly GCF_010548145.1. Lineage (GTDB taxonomy): Bacteria > Actinomycetota > Actinomycetes > Streptomycetales > Streptomycetaceae > Streptomyces. Next base: position 6,437 of record NZ_JAAGLN010000030.1, on the reverse strand, counting down.
ACCGAGTTCGACGCCTGGGGGCGGGAGGCGCTGGAGGCGCAGGACATCGACGCGCTGCTCGACTTCGAGCACAAGTCCCCGTCCGGGCGGCTCGCCCACCCGCGCACCGAACACTTCGCGCCACTGTTCGTGACGCTGGGGGCGGCCCAGGACGGGCTGGAGAGCCGGCGCGATGTGATCGACGGCTTCTGGATGGGGCTGGCGAAGCGGTCGGTGCAGTTCGGGTAACGGCCTGGGGTGCGGGAGCGGGGGATCAGGGGCCGGGATCGGGGGCCCGGATCAGGAGGTACGGGCCGGAGGCGGCGGGCCGGGCTGTCCGCCCAGCTCCTTCTCGTACCAGGCGACGTCGTGGTACGCGCCGAACTTCCGGCCCACTTCGCGGTAGGTGCCCACCGGTGTGAAGCCGAAGCGGGCGTGCAGTGCGGCGGACGCCTCGTTGGGCATGGTGATGCCGGCGTACGCCCGGTGCACGTCCTCGTCACCCAGCGCCTCGAACAGCGACATGTAGAGCAGCGTGCCGATCCCGCGCCCTGCCGCGTCCGGAGCGCAGTAGACGGTCACCTCGACGGACGTGGCGTACGCGGCCTTCGGCCTGAGCGCGCTGCTGGTTGCGTACCCGAGAATCCGGGCAGACGGTACCTCCTGCGCAACCAGCAGCCGGTGCGGGCCGTCCTCAGGGTGGGAGAGCAGCCACGGGCGGCGTTCCTCGGGGGTGAAGACATTCGTGTCGAATGTGATCGCAGTCTCAAGGATGTAGTGGTTGTAAAGGTCGGTGAGGGCCTGGAGATCCGCCTCCTTCCCCGGCCTGACCTGCACTTCCGTACGCTGCGCAGCCATCTGCTCTCCCTTGGTGGCCGGACAGGGTACTGCATGATCACCAAAAACAGAGCGGGTCATGGGAATTCTGTCCGGATTCCAGTCGTTGTTTCCATCAGATGCAGGACACCGGAGAGGGTGTTCCGCACCACACCGAGCCCCACATCGAGCCACTGATTCGCGACCTCATCACGTTACTCACGTTAGGGAGCACGCATGGCAACCCGTGCCGTCGCCCGTCGATCCGACCGGGCAAGCAGCGTTCGCGCCGTAGGCGGGGAGATCGCCGACCGCGACCTGGTCGGCATGTACCTCGACGAAATAGCGCGTACGCCACTGCTCGACGCCGAAAAGGAAGTCGAGCTGTCCCAGACCATCGAGGCCGGGGTGTACGCCCAGCAGATTCTCGACGGTTCCGTGCAGAGCGAGGCGGCCGGGGCCACGCGTGAGGAACTGGAGGCGCTGGTCGCCGCCGGGGAGCGCGCCAAGGACGTCTTCATCCGGTCCAACCTGCGGCTGGTCGTCGCTGTCGCCCGCCGCTATCCGCGTGCCGGTCTGCCGCTGCTCGACCTGATCCAGGAGGGCAACGCGGGCGTGGTGCGCGCGGTCGAGAAGTTCGACTACGCCAAGGGCTTCAAGTTCTCCACCTACGCGACGTGGTGGATCCGCCAGGCCATCACCCGGTCGATAGCGGACCAGTCGCGCACCATCCGCCTCCCCGTGCACCTGGTGGAGGAGCTGGGCCGGATCCGCCGTGTCCAGCGCGAGTTCAACCGTGAGCACGGCCGCGACCCTGAGCACGAGGAGATCGCAGCCGAGCTGGACACCAAGCCGGCCCGGGTGAGCGATGTGCTGGACTGGGCGCGTGACCCGGTGAGCCTGAACATGCCGGTGGACGACCAGGGCGAGACCCAGTTCGGCGACCTCCTGGAGGACACGTCGGCGGTGTCGCCCGAGCAGTCGGTGATGACGCTGCTGCGCAGTGAGGAGCTGGACGAGCTGATCGGCAAGCTCGATCACCGCACGGCTTCGATCATCAAGATGCGGTTCGGTATCGACGACGGCCGGGAGCGGACGCTGACCGAGGTCGGCAAGGAGCACGGTCTGACGCGTGAGCGGATCCGCCAGATCGAGAAGCACGCTCTGCTCGAACTGAAGAAGATGGCCGACGACGTGGGCTTCGACGCAGCGGCGTGAGCGGCCCGGACCGTTCCCCGACCTCTGCTCCGACTCAGCCCCTGCACCCGGCTCCCTCGGCCCTCTCCGACCGCGAATCGACTACAGACGCCGGACGGCGCCCACTGCGGGTGCCGTCCGGCGTCTGTAGGAGTGCTTGCCCGAAGGGCGGGTCGTGGGGCGTGCGAAGCGGTCCACGGGCCCGGTAGCCCGGCCGCCCCGCCGGTCGGCTCAGACCGTGAGCGCCGGCTCCCTGGGCGTCCCGTCCGGGTCGGGTCCCGGGCGTTTCTCCGGCCCGGGCGCTGACACGTCGGTACCGCCGGCCGCCGGTGCCCGCTTCGGCAGGGCGAACATCAGCAGGAAGATCACACCGAGCACCCCGGCGACCCACCACAGCGAGTCCATGAAGGCATGGACGAAGGCGGGGCCGGTCGCGCTCGGCGCCAGGCGGTCGCTGATCGACCCGAAGAACACCACGGACACCAGGCCGAGCCCCAGCGCGTTGCCCATCTGCTGCACGGTGTTGATCAGGCCCGACGCGGACCCCGCGTGCTCCTTCGGAACATCGGCGAGCACCGCGTCCGTCAGCGGGGCGACGATCAGCCCCATGCCGATCCCCATCACGGCCAGCGGCAGCGCCATCTGCCAGGACGCGATCGCCGTCCCGTACCTGTCCGCCTCCCAGATGTAGAGCAGCAGCCCGCCCGCCATCAGCAGCGCGCCCGCCTGGAGCACTTTGCGGCCGAAGCGCGGCACCAGCTTCTGTACGGAGATACCGGCGGCCGCCGACACCGCGACCGAGAACGGGATCCCGGTCGTTCCGGCCCGCAGCGCGCTCCAGCCGAGCCCGATCTGCATGTACAGCGTCCAGACCAGGAAGAAGATCCCCAGCGCCACACCGAACGTGGCCTGCACCGCGATACCGGCCGCGAAGCTCTTCACCCTGAACAGCTCCAGCTCGACCAGCGGCGACCCGTCCTTCCGGGCCTTCAGCCGCTCGTACGCGACCAGTCCGCCGAACACGACGACGCTGCCCGCCATCGACACGTAACCCCAGACCGGCCACCCCAGCTCACGGCCGCGCGTCAGGGGGTAGAGCAGCATCAGCAGACCCGCCACCACGAGCAGCACACCGACGATGTCCAGCCGGAGCGCCTTCGGGGCTTTCGACTCGGTGATGAACCTGCGCCCCAGCAGCAGCCCGGTCAGCCCGACCGGCAGGTTGATCAGGAAGATCGGGCGCCACTCCAGACCGGCGATGTTCCACTCGGTGAGCAGTGCGCCGAGCAGCGGGCCGGAGACCGCGCCCAGGCCGACGATCGCCCCGAACAGCCCGAAGACCTTGCCGCGTTCCTCCGCGGGGAAGGTGGCGTGCACGATCGAGAGCACCTGCGGCACCATCAGCGCCGCCATCGCGCCCTGCAGGATGCGTGAGGCCACCAGCATCTCCGGGTTGGCCGCGAAGCCGCACAGCGCGGAGGCCAGCGTGAAGCCGCCTATCCCGATGAGGAAGAGCCGCTTGCGGCCGTGGATGTCGCCGAGCCTGCCGCCCGTGATCAGCCCGGCGGCGAAGGCGAGGGCGTAACCGGCGGTGATCCACTGGATCTGGCTGAACGTGGCACCGGTGTCCTGCTGGATGGACGGGATCGCGATGTTCACGATCGTGACATCGACCAGGTCCATGAAGGCCGCGGTCATCACGATGGCCAGCGCGAACCACCGGCGACGGTCGGCCCTGAGCGCGGCCCGGGCGGCCTGTGCATCCCGCGCGGTGGGCGGAGGTGTTGAGGTCATGCGGGGAAGCTAGCTGTCATCTAGGTCAGGGTGTGTCCCACTTCCCGGGCATCCTGGCTGTCATGACGGACACTCCGGTACGGCTGCTGCACCTCCTCTCGCTGCTCCAGACTCCGCGCGAGTGGCCCGGCGGTGAACTCGCCGAGCGTCTCGACGTCAGCAGGCGCACGGTCCGGCGCGACATCGACCGGCTGCGCGACCTCGGCTATCCGGTCCAGGCCACGATGGGCGCCGAGGGCGGCTACCGGCTGGTGGCGGGCAAGGCCATGCCCCCGCTGGTCCTCGACGACGAGGAGGCCGTGGCCATCGCGGTCGGGCTGCGTGCCGGGGCCGGACATGCGGTGGAGGGCATCGAGGAGGCTTCCGTACGGGCCCTGGCCAAGCTGGAACAGGTGCTGCCGTCCAGGCTGCGCCACCGCGTCGCCACACTCCAGGCGGCGACGATCCCGCTGACCAGCGGCGACGGGGCGACGATCGACCCGGGCACGCTCACGGTGATCGCGGGGGCGGCCACCGGACCGGAGCGGCTGCGCTTCGGCTACCGCGCCGGGGACGGTACGGAGACGAAGCGGCTGGTCGAGCCGTACCGGCTGGTCTCCACCGGGCGCCGCTGGTATCTCGTGGCGTACGACATCGACCGGGACGACTGGCGGACGTTCCGGGTCGACCGGGTGAGCCGGCCGTTCGCGACGGGGGCGCGGTTCGTGCCGCGCGAGCTTCCGGTGCGGGACGCGGCGGAGTTCGTCAGCCGGTCGCTGTCGCGGCGACAGCCCTCGGTGGATCTCGACGTCACCTTCGAGGCCCCGGCGGAGTTCGTGGCGGCCCGGCTGCCGGGCGGGATGGGCACACCCGAGGTGCTGGCCGAGCGGCGCTGCCGGCTCAGGGCGCCGGTGGCGGACTCGCTGGAGTGGCTGGGGCTGCGACTCGCGCTGGTGGACGCGCAGTTCACCGTGCACCACCCGCCCGAACTGGTGGAGTACGTGGCGGAGCTGGGCGCCCGGCTGGTCCGCGCGGCGGGGGAGGAGAACCGGTAACGGCGGTAACGGGGCAGGTGTGGGCCAGTGGGACGGAGCTCAGCGCACGCGGGCGCGGAGCTCCATCGCCGTGCGGGCCTCGCTCTGGGACAGATAGACCTCGCACATATGGCGTCCGTCGGGCGTCGCCGTGTGCTCGACCTCCCAGAGGCTGATCTCCTGGCCGTCGAGCAGCAGGAAGGCGTGCTCGTAGAGGGTGAAGGCGGCGGGGCCCACGCTCTCGAAGCGGCACTGGCTGCCGAGGGCCTGGCTGATCTGATGGGCGAAGGCGGACCGCAGCAGCCCGGCGATGTCCTCACCGGGGCAGTCCGGGTTCTCCGCGCGGCGCAGCAGCCGGCGGGCATGGTCGGCCGAGCGGTCCGCCGCGTACGTCCTGGCCACCGCGGGCGGGGGCGCCGACTGGAGCGCGGCGAGGATCCCGAGGTCGTCCTCCGGGTCGTCGTCGGGGAACATCGCGGCGGCGTCCGCCCCGCGGATCCGGGTCACGGCGAGCCTGGCCTCGGCCTCGCCCGGATACAGCTCGTACTGCGGGCCCGCGCCCGTACCCGTCTCGTACACCAGCTCCCACAGCGCCAGGTCGGTGCCGTCGGCGATGAGGAACGTGTGCCGGTACGTCTCGCGGTGCAGCCCCGCGCCCGAGCTGTGGTGCGAGGAGTGCAGCGCTGTGCTGTGGGCCAGCGCGGAGCCGAGCCGCTCGACGGTGGCGTCGGGCAGCTCGAAAGCGTTCAGTGCGCGCCCGAGGAGTCGCGCGAGGTGCTCCTCGGTCGTCTCATGCGAATGGCTCAAGGTCTCTCCAGGCCGTCGCGGCAAGTCATGAGGTCGGAACTCAACGTAGTCCCTGGGTCTGACAACGTGGCCTTCGTTCGGCAAAACGATGGGGGCGTGCGAAAAGTTCCCGGGCGCCCCGCCAACTCACGTGTCCGGTACGTCAGTAGATGCCGCGTCAGCTCGGATCGGTTCCGGTGCCCGTGCCGTACAGGTCGCGGTGGGCCGGGAACCAGCCCCCCGGCCCCTCCACCGGCTCCGCCGCCCTGACGGCCCGCACCACGGCCCGGCTCAGCGCGTCGGCCCCGGCGGCCAGTACGTCGTTGAGGACGCTCAGGTCGGGGCGGTGGCCCGTGCCGGTGGCAAGTGCGAAGACGGTGTCGCCGTCGTGCATCAGATGGACGGGCCGCACAGCGCGTGCGAGCCCGTCGTGTGCTGTTCCGGCCAGCTTCTGCGCCTGGGCGCGGGTCAGTTCGGCGTCGGTGGCCACGACGGCGATGGTGGTGTTCAGCGGGGGGCGCGCATTTCGCTCGCGCGCCAGAGCCAGCAGGCGCTGTGCCTCTTCATGGACGGCGTCGGCCGGGTATTCGGGCCGGCCCTGCCCGTACTCGCCGTAGAGCACGCCCGTTCGCGGATCGACCGGTGAGCCCGCCGCGTTGACCACGGCGACGGCTCCCACGGTGACGCCGGACGCCAGTGTGACGCTCGCCGAACCGACGCCGCCCTTGAGCCCGCCGGCCACCGCGCCCGTACCGGCGCCGACGCAGCCCTGTTCGACCGGTGTGCCCGGGGCCGTGCGCGCAGCGGCTTCCACGGCCGCGCGCCCCGTCGACGCGTCCGGCCTGGCCCGCC
>NZ_JAAGLN010000309.1 GCF_010548145.1 Streptomyces sp. SID10853 | reverse complement strand
CGCCCGGCTGAGCTCGGCCCCCGGCCGCCCGGATGTGTTGCGGCACGGGCGGGCCGTGAGCGCCCGACCGCACCCGGCACGGCGGCGCCGCGGTGTGCCAGTAGAGTGACGCCCCGTGGCAGCACGACCGTTGAACGAAATTGTCGAGGCGGGGTGGGCGCAGGCGCTCGCTCCCGCAGCCGAACGGATCACGGCGATGGGCGAGTTCCTGCGCGCCGAGGTCGCCGCGGGACGCACGTACCTGCCGTCCGGGGCGAACGTGCTGCGCGCGTTCCAGCAGCCCTTCGACGAGGTGCGTGTCCTGATCGTCGGCCAGGACCCGTATCCGACGCCGGGACATGCCGTCGGGCTGAGCTTCTCGGTGGCACCCGAGGTACGGCCGGTGCCCGGCAGTCTGGACAACATCTTCCGCGAGATGCACGCCGACCTGGGCCTGCCCCGCCCCTCCAACGGTGATCTGACCCCCTGGACGCGGCAGGGCGTACTGCTGCTCAACAGGGCGCTGACGACGGCGCCGCGCAAACCGGCCGCCCATCGCGGCAAGGGCTGGGAGGAAGTGACCGAGCAGGCCATCCGGGCCCTGGCCGCCCGGGGGAAGCCGCTGGTCTCGGTGTTGTGGGGGCGCGACGCCCGTAACCTCCGGCCGCTGCTGGGGAACCTTCCGGCGGTCGAGTCGTCCCACCCCTCCCCCATGTCGGCGGACCGCGGCTTCTTCGGTTCGCGCCCCTTCAGCAGGACCAACGATCTGCTGGTACGCCAGGGAGCCCGGCCCGTGGACTGGCGGCTGCCGTGACCTGGGTGCTGGGGGTGGACTCGGGCGGGTCCGGACTCCGGGTGGCGCTGGCCGCGGCGGATCCGGCCGTCGCCGGCCAGACAGCCCCCGCTCCCCTGGTCTCCCGTGTGCCGGTGCGCACCGGCGCACGCGGCATCGAAGCGGCCCATTTCCTTGAGCAGTTGCTGCCCATGGCGGCGGAGCTGCTCGGGCGCGCGGGTCGCGGTGGTGAGGTGGCGGCGGTGGCGGTCGGCGCCGCCGGGATGGCGACACTCGGCGACGATCTGCGCACCGAGCTGCCCGCCGCGCTGGAGCACGCGCTCGGGGTACGGCGGCTGGCGCTCGCCGCTGACGCGGTGACGGCGTACGCCGGAGCACTGGGCCAGCGGCCCGGGGTGGTCGTCGCCGCGGGTACCGGAATGGTCGCACTGGGCACCGATCTCGTCCGGTGGCGCAGGGCGGACGGCTGGGGGCATCTGCTGGGTGACTGCGGCGGCGGGGCCTGGATCGGCCGCGCCGGTCTGGAGGCCGCGATGCGCGCCCACGACGGACGGCGCGGTGGTTCGGCCGCGCTGCTGGAGCGGCTTGAGGCGGTTTTCGGACCGGCGGCCGGCCTGCCGGGGATCCTCTACCCGCGTACGGACCGGCCCGCGGTGCTCGCCTCGTTCGCCCCCGAGGTGGCCCGCTGCTCGGACAGCGACCCGGTGGCGACCGCGATTCTTCGGGAGGCGGCCCGGCAGATCGCCGAAGCAGCGGCCGCGGTCTGCCCACCGGAGACGGGCGGGACAGCCGGGACGGCAGAGACGGCGAAGACGCCGGTGTCAGGAGCAGGCTGTGAAGTAGCCCTCACGGGTGGTCTGTTCAAGATGGGAGACCCTCTGCTCACTCCTGCGCGCGAGGAGCTCGCCACCCTGCTGCCGTCCGTCAGGCCCGTGCCCGCGGCCGGGGATCCGCTGGTGGGAGCGGTGTCGATCGCTTCCGCGCTCGCCACCGGGAGCCTTCGGCTGCCACCTCATCCACAGCTCTTGCGTGTGGTGGCGGAACAGGATACGCGATAAGGCCGATACGCAACGGATAAATAGGGACAGACGCCGCGCGAGCGCACCCTCCCCGAACAGCCGGGCCCGCAAAGCCAGTAGCATGCGGCGCCATGAGCTCCCCCAATGGGCCCGCACCCGGCCTGCCCGTACGAATGCCGCGACCTCGCCAGACCGGACGGCACCGCCGCCCGGAACCCGCGGTGGCCCCTGAGGGCGCGCCCGCGCTGGTTCTCGCTGTTCCCGGCACACCTTCCGCCGCTGTGCGCAGCCTGGCGGAAGAGGTCATTTCCATCGCACGCTCCGAGCTGCCCGGGCTGGACGCCCGTATCGGTTACCTGGACGGCGCCGACGACGAGTTCCCCGCCCTGGAAGCGGTGCTCTCGCACACCGCGGCCGAGCGGGTGGCGCGCTATGAGCTGGCCAAGGCCGCCGGACGTGAGGTGCCCGAGCCGACGGGCGTCACCGCCGTCGTGGTGCCGCTGCTCGCGGGCCCGGACGCGGCCACCGAGCGGCGGATACGGCAGGCCGTGATGGACAGCACCACCGCCGCCGAGCTGACCGAGGTGCTGGGGCCGCACCCGCTGCTCGCTGAGGGTCTGCACGTGCGCCTCTCGGAGGCGGGTCTCTCCCGCGCCGACCGTGCCCGGCTGTTCACGGTCGCCACCGCGGCCGACGGCATCATCCTCGCGACGGTCGGCGGCGACGAGGCCGTGCAGGCCGCCGGGATCACCGGAATGCTGCTGGCGGCACGGCTGGCCGTGCCGGTGATGGCCGCCGCTCTCGATGTGGAGGGTTCCGTCTCCGCGATCGCCGAGCAGCTGCGCGGTTCGGGTTCGGCCCAGCTGGCGCTCGCGCCGTATCTGATCGGCCCCGAGGTCACCGAGGAGCTGCTGGCCGGGGCCGCCAAGGAGGCGGACTGCGCATCCGCCGCACCGCTCGGCGCGTACCCGGCGGTCGGCAAGCTGGTGCTGTCGAAGTACACGACCGCGCTGGGCATCACCCCGCAGCAGCCGTCCCAGGGAGCCCCGGTCGGCTGACGCGCGGACACACGGAACACGCACGGGCCGGAGGCCCGCACCCGGAGCAGTACGAGCGTACGAGCACCGGTGGCGGGCCTCCCGCCGTACGTGCCCCCGGACCGCACTCCGGCCGATCCGCGCCACCCGGCCGGCCCGCACCACTCGCGGCTCCCCGGAGACCCGCACCACCCGGCCGGCGCACACCACCCGCACCACCCCGGCCGGCCCGCACCACCCGGCGGTCAGGCGAACACCACGCAGGAGGCCGCGGCCACCTCCACGGAGCCCGCGCGGCTCGGGATCCCGGTCCGCGGGTCGATGTCGAACCAGGTCACATCCCCCGAGTGCTCGTTGGCCACGTACAGCCGCCGTCCCCCGGGATCCACCACCAGGTCCCGCGGCCACCGGCCACCGCAGTCGACGGTGGCGGTCAGCACGGGCTTCTCGCCGCTCTCGTCGACGGCGAGGACGGAGATGCTGTCCTGTCCCCGGTTCGCCGCCCAGACGAAGCCACCGCCGGGTGCGACGGCCACCCCCGAGCCGAAGCTCTCCCCCACGGTGCCCCCGGGCAGCAGCGCGGCCCGGCCGACCGGCTCCAGGGTGCCCGTCCCGGCGTCCCACCGGCAGACCGTGAGCGTGGGCTCCAGTTCGTTCAGCACGTACACATGGGTCCCGGCCGGGTGGAACACCAGATGGCGGGGCCCGCTGCCGGGCCGCAGCGCGGTCTCCGCGTGTACCGTCAGCGCGCCGGTGTCGCCGTCCAGCGCGCAGACCCGTACGGAGTCGGTGCCGAGATCGACGCTCAGGACCCACCGCCCCGTGGGGTCCGGCTTCACCTGATGGGCGTGCGGGCCCTCCTGGCGTTCCGGGTCCGGCCCCCGGCCCTCGTGCCGCAGTACGGAGACGGGCGCGTCGAGGCCGCGGTCCGAGGGACGGACGGGCAGCACGCTGACGCTTCCCGAGCTGTAGTTGGCGGTGACGACGTGCCCGCCGGCGAGCGCGAGGTGGGTGGGGTCGGCGCCGCCGACCGCGACCAGCGCACCGATCAGCCGTGGCAACGGGGCCTCGATACCGAAGGCCGCCGCCGCTCCCTCGCCGGTCTCGGAGACGGCGTAGAGAACCGAGCCACCGGGATCCGGGGCCAGGAACGACGGGTTCGGCAGGGTGTCGACCGCGCCCAGCACGCTCAGCGCCCCCGCCGCGTCCACCGAAGCGGCCACGAGCCCCGGGCCCCCCGCCGAGGTGAACGACCCGATGAATGCCCGCCCGGTGCCTGTGGTGACCACCGTGCTCCTCTCTCCGCCGGCGCCCGGTCCGTGCGTGGCCGGGGCTCCGGCAGACGGTAGCAGGGCGGATCCGGTCCCCCAGGGGCGCCGCCGCCCGGTCAGGAGAGCACGCGGTGGCGGAAGTTGCGCAGTCCGAGGGTGAGGAAGAGCGCACAGAATCCGGCGAGAACCGGATAGACGACGTACAGGTGCATGTGGGAGACGTCGGTGAACCCGGCCCGCATGCCTTCGCTCATGTAGATCAGCGGGTTGACCAGCACCAGCACCTGGAGCCAGTGGAATCCGCCCACCTGCACGGGGGCCAGCTTGGTCCACTGGTAGTACGTACCGCCGAGGAAGACGAGGGGCAGGACGACGAAGCCGAACATCACGCCGATGTTCCTCGGCTGGAACGAGGTGCCCAGGAGCAGTCCGAGCGAGGTCATCGTGAGGCAGGACAGCGGGATCAGGGTCACCACGATCCACCAGTGGATGCTGAGTTGGGGGTGCACACCGGGTGCGTGCACGACGGCCGCGATCGGCAGCACGATGACCGCTGATATCAGTCCCTGGGCCGACCCGGACAGCACGCGCGCCACCGCCACCAGCCAGATGGGGCAGGGGGCCTGCACCCGGTCCTCGATCTCGCGGGTGAAGCCGAACTCCTGGGACATCTGGATGGCGACCGACTGGATGCCCTGGAACATGATCGCGATGGACACCACCCCCGGGACCAGCACGGTGGCGAACGCCGATTCCCCCTTGGCACCGCCGCCCGACCCGATGCCCTGGCCGATGAGCGGGAACACGTACAGGAAAACGAAGACCAGCAGGAACGGCTGCATGACGGTGCGGCCGGCGAACTCGCCGAAGTTCTTCATCAGGACGGCCAGATCCCGCTGGATGAGCGCGCTCAGCGCGGAGCGGCTGGACGCCGCGGCCGACCGGGCGGGCCGTACGCCGATGGGCCTCCGGGACCGGCCCGTGGACGGAACGCCCCCGGGTGACGGGGCGGCACTCGATGCAGCCATCAGTCCCTCAACTCCTGTCCGGTCAGGCTGATGAAGACCGTTTCCAGGGTGCTCTCGGCGATCGAGAGGTCGACCAGCTCGAACCCGCCCGCCTCCGCGCTCGTGACCACCCGCGGCAGCAGCCGTTCGGCGCCCTTGACCTGGATCTCGACGGCTCCGTCGACCAGCCGGGTGCGTACGACGCCTTCGATGTCGCTGTTCAGCCGGGCGGCCAGGCCGTCCTGGCTGCCGCTGGTGGCGACCGTGACCACGGCATCGGCTCCCAGTCCCTGTTTCAGCGCGGCCGGGGTGTCCAGGGCGAGGATCCGGCCGTGGTCGATGATCGCCACCCGGTCGCAGAGGTGGTCGGCCTCCTCCATGTTGTGCGTGGTGAGCAGGATCGTCTGGCCGTCGGCGATCAGCCCGTCCAGCGCCTCCCAGAGCGCCAGCCTGCCCTGCGGGTCGAGCCCCGCCGTCGGTTCGTCGAGGAAGAGCACGGCGGGACGGTGGAAGATCGCGCGCGCCACCATCAGACGCTGTGCCATCCCGCCGGACAGGGCGAACACCGACGACTTGCCCCAGCGGGACAGATGGAACCGTTCGAGGAGTTCGTCGGCGGTGCGCCGGGACTCACGGCGCGGGATGCCGAACAGGAGACCGTGGAAGTACAGGTTCTCCCACACCGTCAGTGAGCGGTCCAGCGTGTTCTGCTGGCTGACGACGGCGATGAGCTGTTTGGCGAGCGTCGGCTCCGCGACCACGTCGATGTCACCGACGTACGCGGAGCCCGCGGTCGGCACCACCCGGGCGGTCAGCATGCCGACGGTGGTGGTCTTGCCCGCCCCGTTGGGCCCCAGCAGCCCGAAGATCTCTCCCTGGCGCACGCCCAGATCGATACCGTCCACCGCGGGGGTGGCGGACTTGGCGTACGTCTTGGTGAGACCGGCGGCGCGGATGACGGTGGCCGTACCGGGCGCCGGACTGCTCTGCCGCTCCCGGTCGCCGGGGTGGGTCATCGTCTCGGCAGCGGGGGCACGTGGAGGGGGTGGGCGGATGCGTCGGCGAGCGCCAGCCGTTCCTGGTCCGCCTGGTATTCGGCCTGTCCGACCCGGCCCGCGAGCAGATCGGCGGGGCCGGGGCGCCGGGTGTGCGGCGCCGGGGGCTGCTGGTCCGTGAAGTGCCGTGCGACGTAACTGCCGACGGCCCGTGCCGAGCCTGTCACCAGCCGTATGAGGTGTCTGAACACGGTGAGAATGGCTGTGGACATACCGCATCTCCTTTCAGGACCGCCGGCCGCGCGCCGGGGGGTACGCACGGCGGATTCACGGCGCGTGTCCATGAGGGCGGCCGGCTCGCACCGGTCCGGCCGGACAGCCGCACGCCGCCCCTGAAAGTCGTGGGATCAGCCTGATGGGCAACCCCGTTGTGTCCGCTCGGCGGATACGGCGGGAGCATCAAGCACTGACATCTCTCATGGAACCACGCAAGGCGGTCCCCGGCATCCGGCGTCGTGGCCGGCCCGGCCGCGCGGTGTGCGGGACCCAGCTGCGGGCCCGCTGCCAGGCCCGCTGCCAGGCCCGCTGCGAGGTCCCGCACACAGCAGGCCGCCCC
>NZ_JAAGLN010000308.1 GCF_010548145.1 Streptomyces sp. SID10853 | reverse complement strand
GATCGCCGGTGGGCGGTCCGAGCTCACCGGCAAGGCTGCGGGTGTCGTCGAAGGCGTCGTCGGCGTCCAGGGGCCCGCCCAGACGGGCGAGCCGGGCGGACACCGCGTCGACGTGCCGCAGCAGGTCCTCCGCACGGGCGGGGCCGGGCGGCACAGGCCGCGGGGCCGGCACCCGGGGGGAGGCCGGGAGGGGCGGGGTACGGGAGTCAGCGGCGGTCACGGAGCGGCTCCGGGTCGTGGTGCAGGTGGTCGAAGACAGCCGTGCAGGACGGGGAGAAGGGCGCCTGCGCGAACAGCCCGACCCGCAGCGCTCCGGCGGGCATGGTGAAGGTCCGCAGGAAGCGGGGCTCCGCTTCCTGGCCGGCCGCGTGCAGGAAGGTGACACGCGGTCCCTCCCGTACCACGGTCAGACGGGCGCGCGGGCCGTCGAGCGACGGGCCCGCCGCCTCGTCGGAGCAGGGCTGCGAGACGACCGTGACCAGCGTCCAGGCACCGGTCGGTGAGCGCTCCACGCAGAACTTCGCCCACCCGGCGGCAGTGTGCAGCACGATGCCCCCGGCGTCGGCGAACCGCCCGCCGCCCGCGTCGCGCACCTCTGCCCGCACGGACAGGGTGAAGTCGTCGGTGAAGTCCCGTCCCAGCGAGGGCAGGCGGTCGATCTCCCGGACGCCCGGTATGTGGTAAAGGTCAGCGCCGGCCGCGGCGGTGACCACGAACCGGCCGCGGCCTGCGGCCGGTTCGGGCAATCGGCCGTCGGACCAGGTCCAGCCCTCCTCCAGGGCGCTGCCGCTCACGCGGACATCCCGCCGTCGACGCCGAGGGCCTGCCCGGTGACCCGGCGCGCCGCCGCGAGGTAGAGGACGGCCTCCGCGATGTCCTGCGGCTGCTGGAAGGCGCGCTGCGGGATCATGCCGCGCATCCGCTCCCAGCACTCGTCACGCGTCTCGCCCGGCCGGGTGAACTCGTCCAGCAGGTAGTCCCACATGGCGGTACGGATCATGCCCGGGCAGACCGCGTTGACACGCACGCCGTTGCGTGCCTCTTCCAGGGCGAGGGAGGCGGTGAAACCGATCACCCCGAACTTGGCCGCGCAGTAGTGGGCGACCTTCGCGAAGCCCGAACGCCCGGATACGGAGGAGAAGTTGACGATGGAACCGCCGCCGTCGGCACGCAACAGCGGCAGGGCGTGCTTGGACACCAGGAAGACTCCGCTGAGGTTGCCCTCGACGACCCGGTTGAACTCGGCGAGTTCCATGGTGGCGACCGGCGAGACGTGGGTGACGCCGAAGGCGTTGACGACCGTGTCGAGCCGGCCGTAACGGTCACCGATCTCCGCGAGCAGGGCGCGTACGGACTCCTCGTCGGACGCGTCGGCCTGGAGCGCGGTGACGTCCAGCCCCTTGGCACTCAGCTCCTCCGCGAGTTCGCCGGCCACGGTGAAACCGTCGACCCGCTGCGAGCGGTACTGGTTGTAGGCGGAGGAAAGGGTGTTGGTGTCGGCGACGACGACGCGGGCGCCGCGTACGGCGAACGCCTCCACGACGGCGCGGCCCATGCCCTTGGCGCCGCCCACCACCAGCACCACGCGGCCCTGGTGGCCGTCGGTGTCACCGGGCGAGGACGGGTGGGCTGTGTCCGGCAGAGTGTTCATACGGGGACGACCTCCGGTGCGGGTACGGGCTGTGCGGCGATGGTGTAGGTCAGGGGCGGCAGGACGAGCGCGTCGGTCAGCCTGGGCAGGGCCCGGTAGTCGGCCAGGTTGCGTTCGGGGGCTGCGACCAGGGCGCGCAGATCGGGGCGTGGAGTGCCCGTGTTCTCCTCCAGCTCCGTGATACGGCGCAGTACAGGCGCGTCACGGTGCTGGAAGTAGTCGAGGAACAGGTGATGGGCGTCGGCCGACGCGGCGGCCGGATCGAAGCCGCGGCGAGGGCTCACTCCCAGCCGGGCGACGGTGTTCGTGTCATGGTCCGCGGTGACGGCGGGGCGCGGGCCGCCGCCGGCGGTGAGCGCCCGCCAGAACGCGGGAAGTTCGAACGCTTCGGTGTCACGCATCCTGGCCGGCTCCCAGTCCCGCGCGAGCAGTCGGGCGGTGAGGGCGCCGGTGTCGACGCGGCCGAGCGCGACCACCCGGTCCATGGTGAGCGGTGTGGTGAACAGGTCCGCGGGGACGAGACAGGAGGCGGGCAGCAGCTCCATCGCGGGCCCCATGGCGGCCGCCAGCACGGGCACCCCGTGGGCGAGGGCCTCGAACACCACACGGCCGAGGCTTTCCCGTGACGCCGTCGAGGGGAACAACAGCACGTCGACGCGGGAGAAGAAGTCGGCGAGCCGGTCCGCGCCGATCAGTCCGAGCGAGGTGACGTGCCCTTCGGGTACGCCCCGCTCCGCGAGGCCGTCGAGGACGGCTCCGGCCTCCCAGCGCGGGTCGTTGGCCTTGCCTGCGTAGACCAGGCGGGCCCGGCCGCCGCTGTCGTCGTGGCAGCGGGCGAATGCCTCCAGGACCTGGTCGAAGTTCTTCGCCTTCGACAGGGCGCCGAGGTAGCCGATCCGCAGTACCTCCCCCGGTGTCGGCGCGGGGCGCGGGGCGTGCCGGGGCATCGCGTCGAGCATCGGGTAGGCGACGACCGCGTCCTCGTGCGGAATCCCCGGGAAGCAGCGCAGGAATACCTGCCGGGTGTACTCGCTGGGGAACAGCACTGTGTCGCCGGGCCTGTGCAAGGGGGCGCACAGCTCCTCCTGGGTCCAGTACCCGGACCAGAAGGTGGTGTGCACCTCACGGACGATGCGGTACCGGCCTCCGTGTTCCTCGCGCCACAGATGGTAGAGGTGCGCGTAGGGCCCGTTACCTGCGTAGACGACGTCGCCCGCGGCAGGGGTGCCCAGGGCGGCGGCGCCGCGGGTGATGTCGTGCGGTACGGCGTCGGCGCGGGCGGTGATCAGGTCGGACATGGTGCGGTGCATGAGGACCGCGCCGTCGAGGATGCCGGAGGTGTTCTCCGGCCCGTAGTCATGGACGTGCAGCCGCATGGACGTCACCCGCCTCTGTGCGTACGGCGCTCAGCAGGGTGGCCAGTTGTCCCGGGGCCATGCCGTGGCGGCGCAGCTGTTCCTCGTGGACGCAGTTGTCGATGTCGTTCTCGACGCCGTGCACGATCACCGGCAGCAGGTAGCGGTGGCGCAGCCAGGCGCCGAATCCGCCGTGGGCACCGTTGTACTCCACCGACACCACGCGCCGGTAGCGACGGATCCGGTCCAGCAGGGGCCGGGTGAGCAGCGGGTTGAGGGCGGCGCAGTGCAGGTGCGGCAGACCGGTGGCGGCCTGTTCCACGAGGGTGGTGGCGTAGCCGAAGCTGATGACCAGGGTGTCGGTGTCGTTCTCGTCCGGCGGGGTGATCCACGCACCGTCGTCCACAGCCGCGGAGCAGTCGGCGGCGGGGGGCTCGAAGCGGGCGTCGACCATGCTGAGCACGTGCACGGTCTCGGGTTCCGCCGCCAGGCGGCGGGCGACGGCGTGGAACTCGGCCTCGGTGACGGGCTCGTAGACGCGGGTGTCGATCAGCAGGGACAGCAGGTTGAAGGCGTTGGCGGCGCCGCCCCAGGCGGCCCAGTTCCGGCCGGCGAGAACCATCAGGTTGCGTACACCGGTGGCGGCTTCCGTGAGCATGCTGAGCGAGTCCATGTAGTACATCGCGTCGGTGGCGACGACTTTCAGGTCGTCGTCGGGGAGCGCGAGGGTGAGTCCGATGCTGAGGGTCTCCGCCAGGCCGGTGTTGTCGTAGGCGACCTGGCCCGGCAGACCGAAGCGGCCGGCCATATCGGCGGTGAACACGGCAGGGGGGCGGCCTGCCGGGGTCGTGACGGAGGCGAGCATCCGGCCGGTGGTCGCGGCGAAGGAGGGTGCGCGCGGTGTGGCGACGGGAACCTTGAAGCTGTGGTTCCCCTTGACGGTGCGGCAGACCAGCGCGGCCCTGCCGGGCCGGGCGATGAGACCGGTGAGGGCCTCACGTACGGCCTCGGCGTCCTGTCCGTCGACCTCCACCACCGTGGGGAAGTAGCTGCGCAGATAGTCCCGGTTGAGCGGTGCGCCGAGGGGTTCGATGCCGCGGTCGTTGGCGTCGACGACGAGGACGAGGTTGTCGAGGCCCGTGTCGTGCGCCCAGCGGACGCACTCGAAGGTGACGCCTTCGTGGAGCTCACCGTCACCGGCGAGGCAGACGACCTTGCGATCGCTGCCCCGGCGGTCCAGGTCACGGGCGCGGCTGACGGCCTGGGCGAGACCGACGCCGAGGCTGTAGCGCATGGTGTTGGCGAAGCCCCAGTCGCGGTGCACGACCCCGGTGAGTCCGCCCCGGTGCAGGGTGGTCAGCGGCAGGAACGGCAGCTGACCACGCACGTAGTACTCGGCGTAGAAGCTGGGGGCGATATGGCCCCGGCCGACGATCAGGTCGGCCGGAGTGTCACCGCCGACCAGGCCGATGTCGAAGCAGGCCCGCACCGTGGGCAGGGAGGACAGACAGCTCTGGAGTGTGCCGGAGCCGGCAATCTCGTGCATCCGGCGCAGGACCTCGCCGCTGTCCTCGTAGAGCCGCTCGGGGACGGCCGCGGCGACGGTACGCATGGCCTCCAGCGGGGAGACCGCGGTGTCCTGGAGATCGAGCGCGGCGAGTTCCGCGGTCTCCTTCTCCACGAGAGTGGCCTCCGCGGGGGTGAGGCGGTCGAGGTGCGCCGCGCTCACCTCGGCGTAGCGTGCGGCGAGGCCGTTCACACCCGGCCCCCGTACACCTTGTCCAGCGCGTCGGTGAGCTTGCCGCAGATTTCCTCGGTCTCCGCGGCCGTGGTGGTGAACGCGGGGGCCAGGGTGATCCAGTCGTCCTGGCCGCGCAGGATCAGGCCACGCTCCTGGCAGGCCGAGGCGACGGCGGCGCCCGCGGAGGCGTCGGGGTCGTCCGGCAGGGGGCGCAGCTTCGCCCCGTACAGCAGCCCGATGCCGCGCACGTCGCCGCGATCGGCGATGGCCTGGGTGAGGCCGTCGTTGAAGGACCTGGCGAGCGCCACGTTGCCTGCGGGGAAACCGCCCTCCGTGTAGTGGGTGACGGCCGCCAGCCCGGCCGCGGCGGCGAGCGGGTTCGCGGCGTAGGTGTGGGAGGGCGCGAAGGAGGAGGGGCCTGGGCCGTCGGAGAGGATACCGGCCACCGTGTCGTTGAACAGGACGGCGGCGAGCGGCGCGTAGCCCGCGGAGATGCCCTTGCCGACACACATCAGGTCGGGGATGGCGCCGAGGGTCTGCGCGGCGAAGGGGCGGCCGGTGCGGCCGAAGCCGGTGACGATCTCGTCGAAGACGAGCAGGACGTCGTGGCGGTCGCAGATCTCGCGCAGCCGGGCCAGATAGCCGTCGGGGGCGATGGCCATGCCGCGCAGATGGATGACGGGCTCGACGACGAGGGCGGCTACGGAGTCGGGGCCTTCTGCCAGGAGGGTGCGCTCGATGGCTTCGGCGGCGAGCCTCCCGGACTCCTCCGCCTCCACCTGGTGCACGGCAGCGAACATGTCCGGTGACCAGACGTGGACGGCGCCGGGCAGACCGGGGCCGAACCGGGTCACGTCGGGGCGGCCGGTCAGCGACAGGGAGCCGAAGGTGGCGCCGTGGTAACCGTGGTAGTAGCTGAGGATCTTGTAGCGGCCGGACCGGCCGAGCTGCCGCTGGGTGTAGCGGGCCAGCCGCATGGCTGCCTCGACGGCCTCCGAGCCTCCGTTGACCAGCTTGACGGTGTTGAGGCCCTCGGGGGCCAGCCGTGCGAGGGCATCGGTGAGGGCGAGCGCGGCCCGGTTGGTGCCGTGCAGCGGCGGGTTGAAGGGCAGGGTCCGCAGCTGCTGGGTGACGGCGTCGAGTACGGGCTCGCAGCTGTAGCCGAAACACGTCACGAAGACGCCGGAGAGGCTGTCGATGTAGGAGCGTCCGGCCGTGTCGGTGAGCCGGATTCCCCGGGCCTTCTCGAAGAGGATGGAGTCCTGGTTGAAGGGCACCTCGAAGCAGTAGGAGGAGAGGTCCTCTGGCCAGGCGCGGCGGTGGTCGGTGGACGGCATGGTGGCACCTCATGGGGGTCGGGTGGGGCGGGCGGTGGCGTGGTGACGCCGGGTGTCGGTCCGGGCGTGTGGCGCCGGTCCGGGGGCTTGGTCCCGGGGGCTTGGTCCGGGGCTGGTTCGGGGGGCTTGGTTCGGGGGCCTTGGTCCGGGCGCCGGGTCAGGCGGTGAGCAGCCGGTGCAGGCGCAACCGGCGCCGGGCGTCGAGGAGTTCGAAGTAGCCGAGCCAGGCGGGGCTGAGCACGTCGCGTTCGAGGATGTCCTTGGCGATGTCGACGACGACCGGCACGGAGTGGGCGATCAGCACCGGCATCAGCACGGGCAGGTGGCGGTCGTCGAGGAGCCCGGTGCGGGACGCCTCTGCGCGGAAGGCGGCGAGGGAGGCCCGCACGTCGGGCGGCCCGTCACCGGCCCGCCCGGCCAGCTCCGCGAGCCAGCCGAGGTCGAGGAGCCGGTCGCCGACGTGCAGGTTGTCGAAGTCGAGTACGGCGCTGACGCGCGGCGGGCGGCGGCCCTCTTCGCTGAGCAGGAAGTGATGGTGGTGCAGGTCGCCGTGGACGACGGCACGACGCCGCGGTGGCGGGGTGAGGGCGTCGGCGTGCCGGTCGAGCAGCGGTCCGGCCGCGAGCAGAGCGGTCAACGCCCGCTCTGCGGCGCGTCCCCAGTGGTCGGTGCGG
>NZ_JAAGLN010000307.1 GCF_010548145.1 Streptomyces sp. SID10853 | reverse complement strand
TCCCGCGCCCGCGGCCGCCGCGCACCCGGCCACCCGTGCGGCCGCCGTCCCGGCTGCCACCGCCTCCGGGGTGCTGGACGACTCGTACTACGCGGACGCCGAAGGCAAGTCGGGCGCGGCGCTCAAGACCGCGCTCCACACGATCATCAGCAAGCAGTCGACGGTCAGCTACGCCCAGGTCTGGGACGCGCTGACGGTCACCGACCAGGACCCGGCGAACTCCGCCGACGTGATCGAGCTGTACACGGGGAAGTCGGTCCCCAAGTCGAGCAGCGGCGGCAGCACGGGCGACTGGAACCGCGAACATGTCTGGGCCAAGTCGCACGGCGACTTCGGGACGGCCACAGGTCCGGGGACCGATCTCCACCATCTGCGGCCGTCGGACGTGGCCGTGAACGGCGTCCGGGGCAACAAGGACTTCGACAACGGCGGCACGGCGGTCGCCGGAGCCCCCGGCAACTTCACGGACTCGGACTCCTTCGAGCCGCGCGACGCGGTCAAGGGCGATGTCGCCCGGATGATCCTCTACATGGCCGTGCGGTACGACGGCGGCGACGGATTCCCCGACCTGGAGCCGAACGACAAGGTCGACAACGGTTCGGCGCCGGCGATCGGCCGGATCAGTGTGCTCAAGCAGTGGAGCGACGAGGACCCGCCCGACGCCTTCGAGGAGCACCGCAACGACGTGATCTACAGCGACTACCAGCACAACCGGAACCCGTTCATCGACCACCCCGAGTGGGTCGACTCCATCTGGTAGGAGCGGGCGTGCGGGGGCGGGCCGGCCCGCCCCCGCCGCACCGTCCGGCGGTGGGCGGGCGCTCAGGCGAGTTCCCCGTCCCCGCTTCCCTTGGAGGTGTGGGCGATGCACTCGACGTCGATCTGGTCGGCGAGTTTCGCCAGTTCGATGGTGAGGGCGGCCACGGTGTCCTCGTCGGCGTTCGACGCGTCGTCGCGTACCGCCTGCAGCCAGCCCGCGCCGAGCGTCCGCAGCATGTGGCTCACATCGGCGGCTGCCACATGCAGTACGCCCTGCTCGTCGGGGACCAGGGCCAGCATGACGTCACGGTTCAAGTCTCTCCGCCTCCAGTGTCTGCGGAATGCTCCGCGGTGCGACTCTAATGACACCTTGCGCCCTCACGCGGGACATGAGGTGCATGCCCCTCGGGAGCGCGTGCGATGTATGAGCTGTCCGTGTCTGTCCTTGGAGTGGTGTGCCCGCTCGGGGGCCGGGCCACTCCGGCCGCGGGGCATCAGGAGCCGGAGCGGTACGTGCCGCTTCTCACCGCCGCTCGGCGCGGCGGCGCCGGATGACGGCGATGTCGATGGCCGCCACGGCGGTGAAGAGGGCGCAGACGGCGGCGAGAACCACGAGGAGGGCTGTGCTCGGGGACCCCGACGACCGCGCGGAAGCCGCCCACAGCGCGAGGAGCGCGGCCCCCGCCGCGAAGAGTGGCAGGGCGATCGAGGAGAGCACCAGCCGGGCGCCCAGCGCGCTGTAGGCGGTCAGTGGTTCGGTCCCGGTCCTGGGCCGCCCGAGGCCGGGGAAGTGTGAGCGGGCGTGCGGGGCGGGGCCGCCGTGGCCCCCGCTCAGCACCGCACGGTGGGACATGAGCAACCCCTTCCCGGCCGCGGTCACCGGGAGTGCGGGCGGCCGCGCGCCTGAATCGCGTGGATCCTGTACCACCCAGTGTGCTCCGCCCGGGCCGTTCCCGGCCGGTCCCGGCCGTTCCCCACTTTTCTGGGTCTGGCCCTGGCCCCTCCCGGGTCAGCGGGCCTGGCGGACGCGTCCCACCGCGGCGTAGATCCCGCTGTCCTCCGCTTCCGGCGCGGATGTGTCCTTGAACCACTCGGGTGCGGTCACCAGGCCGGGCTCGACCAGATCGAGCCCGTCGAAGAAGCGGGCGACCTCGCTACGGGTGCGGAAGCCGAGCCGGATGCCGCCCTTCGCGTACTGCGCCGTGACCATGGCCGCCAGCTCCTCGTACCGGTCCGACGCGGCATGGGACAGCACCAGGCAGCTGCCCGGCGGCAGGGTCTCCACCAGGGCGCCGACGATGCCGTACGGGTCCTGGTCCTCGGGGACGAAGTGCATCAGCGCGATCAGCGAGAGCGCGATCGGCCGGTCGAAGTCCAGGAACTTCCTGGCGTGGTCGATGATCGTCAGCGGCTCGCGGACGTCCGCCTGGATGTAGTCGGTAGCGCCCTCAGCGCTGCTGACCAGCAGGGCCTCCGCGTGCCGCAGGACGATGGGGTCGTTGTCCGTGTAGACCACCCGGGCCGACGGCACGGTCCGCTGGACGATCTGGTGCAGATTCGGCCGGGTGGGGATACCGGTGCCTATGTCGAGGAACTGGTCGATGCCGCTGTCCGCGAGCCAGGCGGCGGCGCGGTTCATGAACGCCCGGTTCTGCCGGGCCGCGTCCTTCGCCTCGGCCGGAAGGCTCTCGCCGACCTCCTGGTCGACGGGGTAGTTGTCCTTGCCGCCCAGCAGCCAGTCGTATACCCGGGCGGGGTGCGGCTTGCTCGTGTCGATCCGGGGGGCGGGTACGGCTGCCGTCATGGCGGGCTCCGTTGCGCGAGGAGTGGACGGGGCAGGTTCCGGTGAGGCCGGGGCGCCGGGTGACTGCCCACGCTGTCCGCGGTCACCCGGCACCCCGGCCGACCAGCGCCTTGTCGGCGAAGTCTGCCACAGCAACTCGCCGTGCAGCACATGGCGTTGAACAGGAGGAACGGGGCGGACGCGGCCCGTCCGGCCCGTTCCGCCCCGTTCGTGCGCCGCTGTTCAGTGGTCGTGCCCGCCGTGCTCCGGCATGTCCGCATCGGAGCCGGAGCCGGAGCCGGTGTGCGAGGCCGCCGCCCGGACGGTGAACTCCGCTGTGTGGACCTTCCCCTGGTGCTGGAAGTCCAGGTACAGCCGGTAGGCCGTGGCGCTGGGGAACTCCGCGTGGAAGGTGATCCCGGGCCCGGGGGGTGTGGTCCCGTCGCCGGGTGCTCCCTGCGGGTGTACGTGGAGGTAGGCCAGGTCGCCCTGGCGCAGGGCGACGAGATGTCCGTACGCGCCCAGGTAGGGCTGGAGATCGGTGACCGGCCGGCCGTTCTTCGCGACCGACAGCGTGAGCATGCTCGCCGCGCCGGCCGTGGCGTCTCCGGACAGCGTGACGGTGTATCCGTCGACATGTGCGGTGTGGGAGGGCGCGGGCAGCGGGGTGGGCCGGTAGTCGCCGGCGACGGAGACATCGGCGCCCAGGGTGAGGCCGCTGCCGCCCGCGGGCACGAAGTCGGTGAAGACGCGGTAGCTCCCGGCCGAGCGGAAGGTGAGCGGCACCGACCAGGTGCCGTCGGCGGCCAGTTCGGGATGGACGTGCTGGAAGCCGGAGAGGTCGCTGCGGGCGACGATGAAGTGCAGGTCCTTGCCGTGCGACTGCGTGTAGCGGGTGACCGGCTTTCCGTCGGGGCCGGTGATCCGGAAGCGGAAGTCGGTCTTCTTGCCGGCCGGCAGCGGCTCCGACGGCGGTACGAGGGTGTAGCCGTGCTCGGAGATCTGCAGACCGCCGGGCACGGTGTCGCCGGAGCCCATCGGGTCGGCGGAGCTTTCCATGCCGTGGTCCGCGTGGGCGTCGGCGGACTCGCCGCCCACCGGCCCCACCGCGTGGCCGATGCCGAGAGAGGCCCCGAAGACCAGGGCGAGACCTACCGCGAACGTTGCTGTCCTGCCGATGGTGTTCATCGCTTGTCCTTCCGGGGAGCCGCGGCTCCGTGCCGAGCGTAGGGGGGGGTGGGGTATGGCCTACGGAGGCCGGCGCCCGCTGTGCGCGGGCGGCCGGACCCAGGTGGCGCGCTGCGTCAGTGGCAGGTTCCGCAGCAGCTGCCCGACGCCTGCTCGGGGGCGGCGGTGACCTCGTACCCGGCCTCGTCGACCGCGGCGGAGACCGCCGCGTCGTCGACGGCGCCGGTGGACGTCACCGTCACCTTGCCGGTGGAGAGATCGACATCGACCCCGGTCACCCCGTCGATCTTGGAGACCTCCTCGGTGACGGACGTGACGCAGTGGGCGCAGGTCATGCCGCTGACGGTGTAGACGGCCGGGGATTCGGACGCGGTGGTGGTCATGGCGAAGCCTCCTGCTTCTCGGTCGCGCCGGCGGTCTCTCCGCCGGTCACTCATCCGACTACATACCCCTTGGGGGTATCTCGTCAAGTCGGAACCGATGTGGCGTCCGGGGTGGCGCTACGTACCCCCTGGGGGTATGTTGCTCTTCCGAAGATACCCCCCTCCGGTATGGGAGCCTTCTGATGTCAGACTCAGCCGCACCTCCGCATCCGCGGCGCTGGACCGCGCTCGCACTGATCGCCCTTGCGCAGTTCATGGTGATCATGGACACGTCGATCATTGGCGTGGCCCTGCCCGATATGCAGCACGACCTGGGCTTCTCGCAGGAGAGCCTGTCCTGGGTCTTCAACGCCTACGTCGTCGCGTTCGGCGGGCTCCTGCTCCTCGGCGGCCGTCTGTCGGACCTGTTCGGGGCCAAACGGCTCTTCGTCATCGGCTGGACGGTCCTCGCCGCCGGTTCCCTCACCGCGGGGCTGGCCGGTGAGGTCTGGGTCGAGCTGACCGGCCGCGCCCTGCAGGGCATCGGTGCCGCGCTGATCGCGCCCTCGGCCCTGACACTGCTGATGATGCTCTTCGGATCCCGCCCCGCCGAGCTCACCAAGGCGTTCGCGCTGTACGGCGCGGCCGCTCCGGCGGGCGGCACCGCCGGTGTCTTCCTCGGCGGCCTCATCACCCAGTACGCCAGCTGGCCCTGGGTCTTCTACATCAACATCCCCATCGCGATCGTCGTCCTGGCGATGACGCCGGGCGTCATGCCGTCGGCCCCGGCGCGCCGCGGCTCCATCGACCTCGCCGGTGCCGTCACGGTCACGGCGGGACTGGCCATCGCCGTCTTCGCGGTGGTGCGCGCCCCCGGGACGGGCTGGGGCTCGCCGAAGACCTGGCTCGTCCTGCTGGCCGGGATCGCCCTGATCGGCGCGTTCGTCGTCATCCAGTCCCGGCGGAGCGAGCCGCTGATGCGGCTCGCCATCCTGCGGTCACCCAATCTGGCGGGCGCCAACATCGCCCAGCTGCTGATGGCCGCGGCCTGGATCCCGATGTGGTTCTTCCTCAACCTCTACCTGCAGCAGGTGCTGGGCCTCGGCGCGTTCGCCTCCGGATCCGCGCTGCTTCCCATGACGGTCGCGATCATGATCATGATGATCGTCCTCGCGCCCCGGCTGATCGCCAGGTTCGGCCCCAAACCGATGATCGTCACCGGGCTGTTCGCGCTGGCGGCGGGCATGGTCTGGCTGTCGTTCGTCCGCGCCGACGGCACGTTCCTGGTCGATGTCCTGCCCGCTTCGCTGCTGGCGGCGGTGGGCATGTCGCTGGCCTTCATCCCCTCGCTCGGTACGGCGCTCTCCAGCGCACGCCCCGAGGAAGGCGGACTGGCGTCCGGCATCGTCAACACCAGTTACCAGGTCGGCTCGGCGCTGGGGCTGGCCGCCATGACGGCGGTCGCCGCCGCGCACGGTTCCAACGAGCTGGGCAACACCGGCGCCCTCACCAACGGCTTCTCCGCCGCCTTCATCGGTGCCGCGGCCCTCGCCGCGGCCGGCGGGGCCGCCTCGCTCCTCACCCTGCGCGCCGCTCCGGCGTCCGCAGCGGAGGGCGCGGCGCAGCAGGAGCAGCCCGAGGCCGTCTGACGGGCACGGTCCATCCCCGGCCGACCCGGCCCGCCGGACGCGTACGAGGCGTGTCCGGCGGGCCGCCGGACCTGCGGCGGGGGTCTGCGGGACGGACGTGACAGGATGTCTCCATGTCTACCAACGTTTTCTTCGACATCACCATTCAGGGCGAGGCCGCGGGAAGGATCGTCTTCGAGCTCTTCGACGACATCGTTCCCAAGACCGCGCAGAACTTCCGTGAGCTCGCCACCGGCGAGCACGGCTTCGGCTACGAGGGCTCGGCGTTCCACCGCGTCATCCCGGACTTCATGCTCCAGGGCGGTGACTTCACCAGGGGTGACGGCACCGGCGGCAAGAGCATCTACGGCGAGAAGTTCGCCGACGAGAACTTCACGCTCAAGCACGAGCGGCCCTACCTGCTGTCGATGGCCAACGCCGGCGCGAACACCAACGGCTCGCAGTTCTTCGTCACCACGGTGCAGACCCCGTGGCTCGACGGGAAGCACGTCGTCTTCGGCGAGGTCGTCGAGGGCCAGGAGCTCGTCAAGAAGATCGAGTCCCTCGGGTCCCGCTCCGGCAGCACCAGCGCGAAGATCGTCATCGCGGCTTCCGGCGTCGTCGAGAAGTAACCCCCGGACCCCAGGTCCCCGGACCTGAGATCCCCGGACCCCAGGTCCCCGGATTCTCCCGGCCACCGCCCGGACCCGTCCGGGTACCTCCGCGGCCGCCACCACGGTGAGCGGCCGCGGGGTACCGGACGCCGGCGGGCAGCAGCCCGCGACACTTGCTGTTGCCGCAAGTCCGCCGCACAGCAAAAGAGTTACGCGCCCGGCCGGGCCAGTACCCGGGCCCGGCAGGCCGACGGGGAACCCCAGGCCGAGCGCAGAGCACGAGCCTTGCGGATCCACAGCGACAGGTCGTACTCGGCGGTGTAGCCGATGGCGCCGTGCAGTTGCAGCGCGGTCCGGGCGGCCGCGTACGCCGCCTCGCCCGCCGCCACCTTCGCGGCCGCGACATCGGCCCCCGCGTCCGGCGCCTCGCCCGCCAGGGCCACC
>NZ_JAAGLN010000306.1 GCF_010548145.1 Streptomyces sp. SID10853 | reverse complement strand
GACACAGCCGCGGGAGCCGCACGGGCAGGCGTCCCCGTCCAGATCGACACTGATGTGGCCGATGTGCCCGGCGTTGCCGCTCGGGCCGGGGCGCAGGGCACCTCCCAGGACCAGACCGCCGCCCACGCCGGTGGAGACGACCATGCACAGGGCGTTGTCGTAGCCGCGGGCCGCGCCCTGCCAGTGCTCGGCCGCGGTCATCGCGACCCCGTCCCCGACGAGCGTGACGGGCAGGCCGCCCACCGCGCCGCGCACCCGCTCGACGAGCGGGTAGTCGCGCCAGCCGGGCACATTGACCGGGCTGACGGTGCCGGCCGAGGCGTCCACCGGCCCGGCGCTGCCGATGCCGACAGCGGTCGCGCGGCCCCACCGGGGGTCGGCCGCGAGCCCGTCGAGCACTTCTCTGACAGCGCCCAGCACCGTGTCGCCGTCCTCCTTGGCGGGTGTCGGCGCCTGCGCGCGTACGAGAATGTGCCCCCTGCCGTCCACCAGCGCGCCGGCGATCTTTGTGCCGCCGATATCGAGCGCGGCTACGAGGTGGTTGTGCATTGCTGTCGGATCTCCAGGTGGCAAGGGGTGATGAGGAGTGTAAGTGGTCAGTCTCCATTCACCTGACAACGTTGTCCAGGCCCTATGCTCGACACGCATCTCTCACAGCACACCAGCCGACGACAGGACAGCGCACCGTGGACCGGACCGCCAGCCACTCCGAGCCCCGCTACGGCAACCGGCCGACGATGAAGGACGTCGCCGCGCGTGCCGGAGTCGGCCTCAAGACAGTGTCGCGGGTGGTGAACGGCGAGGCGGGTGTCACGCCCGACACCGAGCGCCGGGTGCAGGAGGCCATCGAAGCACTCGGATTCCGCCGCAACGACAGCGCGCGCGTGCTGCGCAAGGGCCGCACCGCGAGTATCGGACTGGTCCTCGAGGACCTCGCCGACCCCTTCTACGGGCCGCTGAACCGCGCGGTGGAAGAGGTGGCCCGCGCGCATGGCGCGCTGCTGATCAACGGCTCCAGCGCAGAGGATCCCGAGCGGGAGCAGGAGCTGGTCCTCGCGCTCTGTGCCCGCCGGGTGGACGGTCTGATCGTGATCCCGGCCGGGGACGACCACCGCTATCTGGAGCCGGAGATCGCCGCCGGGGTCGCCACCGTGTTCGTGGACCGTCCCGCCGGGAAGATCGACGCGGACATGGTGTTCTCGGACAACTTCGGCGGCGCCCGCGACGGCGTGGCCCATCTGATCGCGGGGGGCCACCGCAGGATCGGCTTCATCGGTGACCAGCCGCGTATCCACACGGCCACCGAGCGGCTGCGGGGCTACCACGCCGCCATGGCGGACGGCGGTCTCGAAGTGAACGACGCCTGGGTCTCGCTCGGTGTCACCGAGGCCGAACGGGTGCGTGGCGCGGTGGAGACGCTGCTGGACGGGGAGTCGCCGGTCACCGCGATCTTCGCGGGCAACAACCGGGTGACGGTGACCGCCGTGCGCGTCCTGGCCGAGCGCGAGCAGGCGGTGGCGCTGGTCGGGTTCGACGACATCGAGCTGGCCGACCTGCTGGGGATCACGGTGATCGCACAGGACTCGGCGGCACTGGGGCGTACGGCGGCCGAGACGCTCTTCCGCCGGCTGGACGGCGCGAACGACGCACCGGCGCAGAAGGTGCTGCCGACCCGTCTCATCGCGCGCGGCTCGGGGGAGATCGCGCCGGCTTGAGGACGGGGCCTGCGGGTGGGCGGAGCCTTCAGGTGGGCGGAGCCTGCGGGTGGACGGGGCCTGCGGGTGGGCGGTCCTGCTTGCGACGGCGCCTGCGGGGCGGGCCGGGGCGTACCCGGTGGTCGGCGGCCATCGGCGACCACCGGCGGCCTCGTGATCGGCGCCCCGACGTGGCGCGTCCCTGCTTGAGGACGGCGGCCCCGGCGTGGGGGGAGGTGGCCCGGCGTGGGGCGGCGACCGGGGAACACAGGGTCCGGCAGCCCCGCCGATCGTCTTGACGGCGTGACGGTTGTCACTGTCCGGTCACAGCCGGCGGCCGGTTGAAACGCTTTCCCGCTGTCCGTTATCTCCCTGGGCGTCAGCCGGTCTTCGTCGCAGAGGATGCCCATGAACCACCGCCGTTACGTCTCCGCCGCCACCGTTGTCGCCTCCGCCGCGGCGCTCGTCGCCACCGCGTGTGCGTCCTCCGACGCCAGCCCGCGCACGGCGGCGAGCACCGCGACCGTGTCCACCACCGCCGGCCCGGCCACCCACGGTCCGGCCGGCCGTGGTCCGGTCGCCATCAGCATCGCCGACGCGCACGCCGGGACCACGGGTGCAGCGGCCGGGCAGCCGGCCGTCACCTCCGGAGACGGGGGCGCCGGCTGGAAGCCGTGTCACCTGCCCTCGGGGTACAAGCACTTCTTCGAGCTGCACTCCGCCAAGAACTCCCGGGGCGAGACCGTCGTACGGGTCACTCCGGAGACGTGCAGCGTGAACACGCGGAACGACGAGGACGTCACCTACACCCCGAGCGGAGCGGCCCGCTCGCTGGTCTTCGCGCCGGGCGCGTCCGTCCAGGTCCTCCACGACACGGCCACCGTGAAGGTCACCCCGAAGTGGCTGGTGACCCACAAGCTCGCGAACACCCCGCACTTCGTCTACCGGGTCAACGGCCGGAACCAGATCACGGCCATGCGGGAGATCTACCACCCCTAGTGTCTCCGCGAAGCCGCGCCTGCTGTCCGGATCCGGCAGGGACCGCCCCGCGCCCGCACGACGTCGGCCTCCGTGACCGCACCAGGTCACGGAGGCCGGCGTCATGTTCAGCCCGGGGCTTGCGTGAGCCCGCGGGCGCCCGGTCAGGGGGCCGTGATCGTCAGGTCCGCGCGGCGCGGGCCCGCGAAGCTTTCGAGACCGGCGCGGCTCAGGCCGGTGAGGCCGGTGACCTCGGCGTCGTCGAGTGCGCCGCAGTCGAGGCCGCGCAGCAGATATCCGCTGAGAGCCTTGGCGGTCGCGGGCTCGTCCATGACGTCGCCGCCG
Organism: Streptomyces sp. SID10853; assembly: GCF_010548145.1. Classification (GTDB taxonomy): domain Bacteria; phylum Actinomycetota; class Actinomycetes; order Streptomycetales; family Streptomycetaceae; genus Streptomyces. Next base: position 3,800 of record NZ_JAAGLN010000306.1, on the reverse strand, counting down.
GCCTTGGCCACGTAGGCGGCGAGCCGGGCGGCGGCCGGCTCCAGGCCCTCCCGGTAGAACGCGTACACCGCCGCGTAACGGGTCGGCAGATGCGCCGGGTGCATGTCCCAGCCCTGGTAGTAGGCGCGGGCCAGGGCCCGGCGCGTGAGGCCGTAGTGGAGCCGCCATGCCTCGTGCACGTGCTCGGTCGTTCCGATGGGCAGGACGTTGGTCGAGCCGTCCGACACCCGTACGCCGGTGCCCGCCGCCGCTACCTGCATGACGGCCTTGGCGTGGTCGGCGGCCGGGTGGTCGCTGGCCTGGTGGGCCGCGCTGACTCCGACGCAGGCGCTGTAGTCGAAGGTGCCGTAGTGCAGCCCGGTGGCCCGGCCCTCGGCCGCGCCGATCATCCGGGCGACGGCCGCGGTGCCGTCGGAGGCGAGGATGGACTGGCTGGTCTCGATCTGGATCTCGAAGCCGATACGGCCGGCCGGCAGGCTGTGCGTCTTCTCGAAGGCTTCGAGCAGGCGCACGAAAGCGGTGACCTGCTCGGGGTAGGTCACCTTGGGGAGGGTGAGGACGAGTCCTTCGGGCAGCCCGCCCGCCTGCATCAGACCGGTGAGGAAGATGTCCGTGGTGCGGATGCCGCGGTCACGGACCGCCGCCTCCATGCACTTCATCCGGATGCCCATGTACGGGGCGGCCGTGCCGTTCGCGTACGCCTCGGAGACCAGCCGGGCGGCGCGGGCCGCGGCCTCGTCCTCCTCGGCGTCGGGGCGGGGGCCGTAGCCGTCCTCGAAGTCGATGCGCAGGTCCTCGACGGGCTCGCGCTCCAGCTTCGCGCGCACCCGGTCGTGGACGGCGGTGGCGAGCTCGTCGCCGATGCCGAGGAGCCCGGCGAAGGAGGCGGCGTCGGGGGCATGGGTGTCGAGGGAGGCCAGCGCCTGGTCGCCCCAGGAGCGGATGGTGCCCGCGTCGAACACGTCACCGGGGACGTACACGGTGTGGACGGGCTGACGGGTGCCCGGGTCCCCCGGGTAGCGGCTCGCCAGCTCCTCGTCGACCGCGACCAGGGAAGCGCTGATGTCCTCGCTGACCGCGCCGGCGAGGCTCGTCGCCACCTTCTCCTGCTGACCCATCCTTCACCCTCCATATTTCCGCTTCACGGAATCAACAATCCGAATAGCGAAGTTAACGGCCGGTCATGACCTGCGTCAATGGTTGGCCGAAACAGCCGGGGGCCGCGCGGCGAAAGTCGCCGCGCGGCCCCCGGCCGACAAGAAGAGGCAGGTCAGCCCTTGCGGGAGGTGACCTCTTCGGTGAGCTGCGGGACGACCTGGAAGAGGTCGCCGACGATCCCGTAGTCGACGAGGTCGAAGATCGGCGCCTCGGCGTCCTTGTTGACGGCGACGATGGTCTTCGACGTCTGCATCCCGGCCCGGTGCTGGATGGCGCCGGAGATGCCGTTGGCGATGTACAGCTGCGGCGAGACCGACTTGCCGGTCTGGCCCACCTGGTTGGAGTGCGGGTACCAGCCGGCGTCGACCGCGGCGCGCGAGGCGCCGACAGCGGCACCGAGCGAGTCGGCCAGCGCCTCGATGATGTGGAAGTTCTCCGCACCGTTGACCCCGCGGCCACCGGAGACCACGATCGCGGCCTCGGTCAGCTCGGGGCGGCCCGTCGACTCACGCGGCGTGCGCGAGACGACCTTGGTACCGGTGGACTTCTCACCGAAGGACACCGACAGCGCCTCCACGGCGCCCGCGGCCGGAGCGGCCTCGACCGGCGCCGAGTTCGGCTTGACCGTGATGACCGGGGTGCCGTGCGAAACCCGGGACTTGGTCGTGAACGACGCGGCGAAGGCCGACTGGGTGGCGACCGGCCCGTCCTCACCGGCCTCCAGGTCGGTGGCGTCGGTGATGATGCCGGAGCCGATACGCACCGCGAGACGCGCGGCGATCTCCTTGCCCTCGGCGGAGGACGGGACCAGCACCGCGGCCGGCGACACCGCGTCGTACGCGGCCTGCAGCGCGTCGACCTTGGGAACCACGAGGTAGTCGGCGAACTCCGGGGCGTCGGCCGTGAGGACCTTCACCGCGCCGTGCTCGGCGAGCGCGGCGGCGGTGTCCTGGGCGCCGGCGCCCAGCGCGACGGCGACCGGGTCGCCGATGCGGCGGGCCAGCGTCAGAAGCTCCAGGGTGGGCTTGCGGACGGCACCGTCGAGGTGATCGACATAGACGAGAACTTCAGCCATGGGATTGCTCTCCTGCGAATGCGAAGAATCGGGGGCGGTCGAGAGACTCGGGGCCGGGAGCCCCGGGGAGCCTCAGATGAACTTCTGACCCGCGAGGAACTCAGCGAGCTGCTTGCCGCCCTCGCCCTCGTCCTTGACGATCGTGCCGGCGGTACGGGCCGGACGCTGCGCCGCGGAGTCGACCTTGGTCCACGCACCCGCGAGACCGACCGTGTCGGCCTCCAGGTCCAGGTCCTCCAGGTCCAGGGACTCCACCGGCTTCTTCTTGGCGGCCATGATGCCCTTGAAGGACGGGTAGCGGGCCTCGCCCGACTGGTCCGTCACGGACACGACGGCCGGCAGCGAAGCCTCCAGCTGCTCGCTGGCGGTGTCGCCGTCACGGCGGCCCTTGACCGTGGTGCCGTCGACCGACACCTCGGACAGCAGCGTGACCTGCGGGACGCCGAGCCGCTCGGCGAGCAGCGCCGGGAGCACACCCATCGTGCCGTCGGTCGACGCCATACCGCAGACGACCAGGTCGTACCCGGTCTTCTCGATGGCCTTGGCGATGACCAGCGACGTACCCATCACATCGGTGCCGTGCAGATCGTCGTCCTCGACGTGGACCGCCTTGTCGGCGCCCATCGAGAGCGCCTTGCGCAGCGCGTCCTTGGCATCCTCCGGGCCGACCGTGAGGACAGTGATCTCCGCGTCGTCGGCCTCGCCCGCGATCTGGAGCGCCTGCTCCACCGCGTACTCGTCGAGCTCCGACAGCAGCCCGTCGACATCATCACGGTCCAGTGTCAGGTCATCGGCGAAATGCCGGTCACCAGTGGCATCGGGCACGTACTTCACAGGGACAACGATCCTCAAGCTCACGCCGGCTCTCCTACTGCATCGTCTTTTCCGGGCTGCCTTGTCGCTCGCAGCATAGGCGCCTGATGGGGCGATTTCCGGTTGGGGGTTCCGACGCCCCCAACGAAATATTACTCGCCAGTACATCCAGAATGTACCCAGTAAGCAAGCGCTTTGAACTGTGACGTGAGCAACGCTCCGTAGCCGGGGATCGCGGGAGAATCTCAGTCCCGCAGAGCGTTGAAGCGCCCCTGGTGGTAGAGCAGCGGCCGGCCGTCCCCGGCCGGGTCGCCGGTGACGACCTCGGCGATCACGATGCGGTGGTCCCCGGCGGGGACCCGCGCCACCACCCGGCACACCAGCCAGGCCAGTACGCCGTCCAGCAGCGGTACGCCCTCGGGGCCGCTGCGCCAGCCGGTGGGTGCGGCGAACCGGTCGGCGCCGCTGCGCGCGAAGGTGGCAGCCAGCTCCTGCTGGTGCTCGCCGAGTATGTGGATCCCGACGTGTTCGGCCCCGGCCACCACCGGCCAGCTCGACGAGCCCGTCCCGACGCCGAAGGAGATCAGCGGTGGCTCGGCGGCGACGGAGCTGACCGATGTGGCGGTGAAGCCCACCGGGTACTCGCCGGACGCGGTGACCACCGCTACGCCGGACGCGTGGCGACGGAAGACCGAGCGGAGCAGTGCGGGGGCGCCGACCGGGCCCGCGGCCGGCGTCGCGTCGGCGGGCGGGC